>NZ_JACKXD010000003.1:310063-620127 GCF_014212355.1 Halobellus ruber | reverse complement strand
CGTTGGGGCGGCCAAAGCGGCAGGGAGACACCCGTACCCATCCCGAACACGGAAGTTAAGTCTGCCAGCGTAGGGGGAAGTACTGGAGTGCGCGAGCCTCTGGGAACGCTCCGTCGCCGCCCACCCACTCGTACCCGAGGCCCACAGGGATCTGCCCTGTGGGCCGCTCTCATTTCGAAGCCGATAGCGACGGCGTTCAGCGAGGAGACCGCTACACTTAACCGCCGAAACGGGCTACCTGCGAGTGTGCCAAGGTGGCAGAGTTCGGCCTAACGCGTCCGCCTGCAGAGCGGATCATCGCCGGTTCAAATCCGGCCCTTGGCTTCCCTTTCCCGCGCGAGAACCGCGAGCCGCTCCGCCGTCCCGGGGTGTCGCGTACGGCGACAGTGACCCGAATCACCGTCCCGTCACCCCCGGAGTACGGCTCCGCACCGACGTGCCCCACCTGGAGGCCTGACGCAAAGTACACGTCACCGACGATCCAACAGCCGGCGTGAATCACGATCGTCTCCACGCCCGAGAGCCGACCCACGATGCCGACCGCTGGTCCACCGGGACCGTCGAGGCGATCGAGCGCCGGGACGGTCACTGCATCGTTACCGTCGAGGCCGACGACGGCGACGCGGTCGAACTCGTCGTGACGCTCGCGGTTCGGGACCTGTTCCTTCGCCGCCTGCCGATCAGCGAGGACGCGTCGCCGGTCGGCGAACGCGTCTGGTATCGAAAACACGGCGGGTCGGGGTGAGTTCGCGCCGTCCGACGAGCGCAGGGACGCAGTGTCCAGGCTCCACGACCGGGGTGTTCGGTGGTCGGATGCAGGACCCCGGCGGGGTCCGGGAGCCTCCTCGCGGCGACGACGCACCACAGTTCAGCGAAGCGTCGCGCGGCCGGCGTATACCTGCCACTCGTCGTCGGTGCGCCGGTGGGTGTATGCATCGGGCGGGTCGATCCCCCAGGCTCGGAGCCGCGAGTCGACGCCGTCGACGATCGTGACGACGAACGAGCCGTGATCCCGGAGCGTCGGCGCCGTCGTCCCGTGCTCCAGCCGGAACGCGACGGGCACCGTTCCCGCGTCCAGCGCCGTCCGGTCGCAACTGATCCGGACCCGGAAGTCGCCCCGGAGGCGCTGCTCGACCGTCGTCGGTTCGTCGGCCAGCGCCGCCCGCCCGAGACCGTCGATTGCGGCGAGTACCGCGTCGGGAACGTGGTTCACGCCGGCCTCCACGGGGGCGTCACACGACCGGACGGTTGGGCCGACCGTCCGATCGGGCGCCCGTTGCCGTCGGGCGCACGGCGCGACTTGCACCCCATCACACGACGCGGACGCGGTCGGTGAGCCAGCAGCCGTCGAACCGGCCGCCGGACTGCTTCGAGACGCCGAACTCGTAGGTGGCCGTCCGACCGCCGGCCCCCGTGAGCGTGACGCGCTGCTTGGCTTGGCTGCCGTCCCGTTCGAGCGGTCCCCGGACGGCCTCGACGTGGTCGATCATCGGCGCGTACCGCGGCCCCTCGACCATCCGGACGAACCGATCGAAAGGCCCGGTGTGCCGTCGGTTCGCCGGTGATGCGAAATTGTACGCCGTGCCGATCCCCGCGTTCGGGACCGGGTCGTCGTTCGACGCAAGCGCGTCGAGTTGGATCCCGATGACCCGCTCGGGACCGTAGGAGGGATCCGGCGTCGGGAGCCCCTCGACGGGGTAGTCCGCGTCAGTCATACCCGATCCACGGGACTGTGCGTGAAGTCGTTGTCGTCCGTCCCATCGGCCGGCTGGCGGTGTCGGCCTGCGTAACCATAGCATCGTCCGTCGTGCACGGCTGCGTCGCCGGAGGAACCCCACTGAGAACCCGACGCGGCTCACCCGGTCCAGACCCGGACCCCCTCGGCGGTCCCGGCGCCGACCGCGATCCCGTTGCCGACGCCGACTCCGACGAGGTTCGTCGCGAGCCTCGCCCCCAGCGGCAGTGACCCCGCCTGTGCCGTGCCACCGGGGATCCGGCGGACGACCGCCAGGCTGGTCCGGTCGGCCGTCGGCACCAACAGTTCCGTCCGGCCGTCGTCGTCAAGGTCCCCGCCGAGCGCCTGATCGACGTTCCGCGAGCCGTAGGTGTGGCTCGCGTACCCCTCCCGGGTGGCTCGGATTTCGAGCCTTCCGTCGGTCAGCCGGTAATACTCCAGCGTCCGATCGACGTGCGGTTTCCTGACGACCGCAAGCTCCGTCGCGCCGTCGGGGGCGAACGGCGCCGCACAGAGCTGGTGTCGCCACCCGGGACCGTACACCGGGCCGGTCGCCAGTTCGGCGCCGTCCGGCGTGTAGACCCGGATCCGTGCGCCGTCGTCGGGAGTCGCAACCGTGGTCACGACCTCCCGCTTCCCGTCGCCGTCCACGTCGGCGACGAGCGGGAACAGTCCCTCGAACACCGCGGGGGAGTCGAGCGTGACCGCCACGTCGACCCGGGCGGCCGACGGGTCGACGACGACGAGGCTGCTCCCCTCGACCGCGTCGCCGAGGGCGCCGTGGCGGTACCGGTCGGTCGCGGCGCCGTACAGCACGTACCGGCCGTCGCCGAGGGCGACGGGGCGGGCGTCGCCCGGCGCCGCCATATCGGCACGGGTCGTCGTCTCGCCCTGACGGAGCACGACGTCGCCGTCGGCGGCGACGTACACGAGCCCCTGGTCGGCGACGTGGGGGTGGGTGTGCGCGGCGGCGTCCTGCGGCGGCGTGACCACCGCGGGGGTGTCGTCGGCGAGGTACCCCACCGGCGGCTGTGCGACCGTCCCGTGGTTCCCCACCCGTCGGGTCTCGCCGCCCCGAACCCGGTGTGTCGTCGCGGCGCCGCGCTCCGTCACGACGGTCCAGTAGGTGTCGGACTCGTGGGCGAACGCGAGCAGCCAGGCGGGCGTTCCCTCGAGTGGCACCTCGACCGGCGTCGCGCCGACGACGTCGCCCCGCCCCGCGAGTAGGCGGTTCCCGTCCGGTCGCTGGTGGGTGTACGCGTACGTCGCACCCGACGGCGGGGTCGTCGGGTCGCCACTCGGCGTCGGGTTGGCCGTCCGTCCGCCGCACCCGGCAGTCAGCGCCGACGCGCCCGCGACGGCTTTCAGTAGCGTCCGCCGCGACCACGACATTGACCGCCCGTAGGCCCGACGGCGGCAAAACGGTGTCGTCGGGCCGGTTTCCCGCCTCCGGATCCGTCGTCCGTCGCCGACACCGTGGTATGGTTGTCCCTACCAACCAGACCGAGCACGGTACGCGACCGTTTCGTGTGCGGGTCGATCACGCGATCGCCGCCCCGGCGGGACTACCCGACGAGTTCGACCCAGTCGCCGTCGCCGAAGGGTGGATCGTAGTCGATGTCCAGCCGCTCGTAGACCGTCGCGGGGATCCCGATGTCCGCGAGGTACAGCGCCCCGTCGACGGCGTCGACCCCGGTCTTCGGGAGGGCAAGCGTCACCGTCCGGTCGGGGTTGACCCTGACGCCGTGGGTGTCGCCGGTGGTGGCGTCCATCCCGGAGGGCACGTCGAGGGAGACCACGGGGTCGGACCGCCCGTTCAACTCCCGGACGCAGTCGGCGGCGGGCGGCCGCACCTCCCCGCTGACCCCGTAGCCGATGAGCGCGTCGACGGCGACGGTCGGCTCGTCGAACCGGGCGACCGCCTCGGCGCCGGTTGCGACACCGACGTCCATCGCCTCGAGGATCCGGTACTGGAGGGCGGCCGCGCCGCTCAGCTCCCCCGGCGGCCGGTCGAGGACGACCCGGACCGGCACCTCGCGGTTGGCGAGGTGGCGCGCACACGCCAGCCCGCCGCCGCCGTTGCCGCCGTCGCCCGCCACGACGACCACGCGGCCGCCTTCGGAGGCGTCGCGGACGTGTCGGGCCAGCGCCCGCCCGGCGTTCTCCATCATCTGCAGCAGCTGCACCCCGACTTCCTCGACCGCGACGCGGTCGACCTCCCGCATCCCCGCGGCGGTGACCGCCGTCACCGCGGTGCCCGCCGCGGTTCGGAACGTGTTCTGCGTCATACACGACGTATCGTGAACGACTCACAAATAGCTCCGGTGGGGGATGTGCTCCGGCCCCGTGCCGGTGTCGCCCTCGGCGTCCGTGACAGCGGGTGCGAGGCTCACAGCCCGACCACGCCGACGCTCCGTACCGGAGTGCATCCACGCATACCGGAGGGGTATTGGATCTACGGCCGTACGGACGAGTGTGAACGCGACTGCGAGCGGGAGGGGCCGGTGGTCGAACTGATGAGCGTCGCGGCGGTGGCGGACAACGGCACCATCGGACGTGACGGCGAACTCCCGTGGCCGTCGATCCCGGCGGACAGACGCCAGTACCGCGAGCGGATCGCCGACGACCCCGTCGTCCTGGGCCGGGTCACCTTCGAGTCGATGCTCGAGGACCTACCCGGGACGGCGCAGGTCGTGTTGAGCCGGTCGCGATCCGACTTCGACGTCGACACCGCATTCCACGCCTCGGGGGTCGACGACGCCGTCGGGGTCGCGGCGTCGCTTGGCGCCGAGCGGGCGTACGTGATCGGCGGCGGCGCCATCTACGACCTGTTTCAGCCCGTGATCGACCGGATGGTGCTGAGCCGGGTCCACGGCGAGTACGAGGGCGATTCGCACTTTCCGGAGTGGGACGCCGACGAGTGGACGTTGACGGACACCGTAGAATACGACCGGTTCACGCTCGAGGAGTGGGTCCGGAAGCGGTGAGGACCGCCCCGTACGGCACGCTCCCGGGAAACGGTAACCGTTAAACGCCGCGTGGTCGAACCCCGGCGTATGCAACGACGCGCCGCGGCGATCTACGTCGCACTCTTCGTCCTCATCGGTGCGGCCTCGTACTCGCTCATCGCGACCGCACAGCAGCCGACGGTCGAGTTCGAGGACCCCGCACGCGAACTCACGCAGGGCGACACGATCGACGCCGGCGGCCAGACCTACACGGTCGCGAGCGTCTCCGAATCCGGCGGCGAACTCCAGTACACCAACGAGTCGGCCCGGTACACCGCCACCTGGGAGAACGACTCCACACGGACCGTCGACGACGAGGAGTGGCGGGTGGTCATCGAGGGCGACGAGCCCACCGAGGTGACCCTCCGCGAGGTGCTCAACGAGAGCGCCATCCTCGCTTCGGACCCCGACGCAAGCGAGGAGACCGTCGAACGGAACGGCACCCGCTACGTCGTCATCAACAACTCCCGGTTGGTGCCGGCCTCGGAGTACTTCCCGGAGCCGAAGACCCGGGCCTACGCCGAGGGCGACACCTTCGACTACCGGGGGAACGCCACCACCGTTGGTTCGGTGACTGCCGGCGCCGCCGAACTGGCGTGGACCGCACCGCGAACGAACACCGTCGCGGTCGAACACGAGTCGAACGTCACGATCGGCGATCAGACGTACTTCGCGTACGTCCCCGACGGTTCGACGATCCAGTTGGTCACGGAGTACAGCAGCTACCAGCAGCAGACCGCCGCGATCGACCAGTATCAGACCTACCGGAACGGGTTGTGGGGCGTGAGCATCATCTCGTTGCTCACTGCGGTGTTTATGATCGGGTTCGCGTACCTCCCTTCGCGGTACTGACGCCGGCGGCGGAGCTCCTGACGACCTCCCGTTGCGCTCGCCGGCGACGCACGCGCCGACCGCTGAAATCATTAGGATCTGTACTCGGACCGATACGTTTGGTCCCGGTCAGTCTCGATCGTTGACATATGGAATCGGACTCGCGAGGCGTTTCGACCGTCCTTATGATCGCGGTGGCGGTCGTCCTCGGCGCGACAATCACCGCGTACACGGCGGATCTCACCTCCGATACGCAGCCGACCGCGCCGGCGATCGAGGCGTCCGACGACCCCGTCGCGGCCCTCGACGACGGCGAGAGGGCGGTCGTGATCACGCTCACTGCGGGCGATGCGGTCCGGACCAGCCACCTCTACGTCGTCGGCTCGAAGCCGCTCGATGTCGGTGGACGGCCCGGCGAAAGTTCCACACCCGCAAACGACGAGTACGCGAGCCGCCGGGAGAAGTTCACGGAGTCGAGCGGCGACAACCCCCCGCAGGTCGGGATCGGGGACACTTGGGAGGCCGGCGAGACGGTCTACGTCGATCCGGAGAGGAGCGTCGATGGGGTCACCATCTCGATCTACTGGACGAGCGACCCCGTCGAGGGGATCAACCCCGGCACGCCGAGGGGTGACGCCGCGTACGAACTCGTGACTGTCGAGATCGGATCCACGACTCAGCTCCGACCCGGTGACGCCGGTGTCACTCCGACATTTAATCCTGTTGCGTCCCTACCCCGTGTATGAGCGACGACCCGACAGTCACCGCGGAACGCCCCGACAGCCCGATCCGAACCACCGGCACCGACCACGTCACCATCTGGGGGAGCAACGAGGAAGACACCCTCGCCTTCTACCGCGACCTGCTGGGGATGCCGCTCGTGCTCCGGCAGCCCAACCTCGACGACCCCTCCCAGACCCACCTCTTTTTCGACACCGGCGACGGCCGGATCCTCACGGTGTTCGTCGGCGACCGGGAATCGAACCGCGGCCCCCAGCGCGGCGGCACCGGCTCGGTACATCACCTCTGTTTCAGCGTCGCCCCCGAGGACTTCGAGGACGTCGCCGCGGCGCTCGACGACGACGGCCGCAACTACAACGTCTTCGACCGCGGGATCTTCTTTTCGCTGTACACCCACGACAACAACGGCCTCGTGATCGAACTCTCCACCGACAAGTACGACATCCCCGACGACCGCCGCGGGGAGGTGCTCGCGAAGGCCCAGAAGCTTCGTGTGGAAGACGGCGCCGACTACGCGAAGGACGAACATCTCGCGGCCGCCCTGGCGGAACTGGGTCTGGACGCCGACGCCCACGACCTGCCGGACGCCGCCTCGGGCGTCGGCGGCGTGAACTGAGTCGGTCGCGACCCGGCGCCGGCCGCCCTCACACCTCGACGAGCACCTTGACCGCCTCCCGCTCGTCCATCGCGCGGTAGCCCTCCGCGACGTTCTCCAGATCGACGGTCTTCGTGAACACCGGCGCGGGGTCGAGGGTTCCCTGCAGGATGTCCGCCATCAGCTCCTCGGCGTACGCCCGGACCGGGGCCATCCCCCCGCGGAGCGTGAGGTTGTTCGGGAAAAAGTCGAAGAGGTCGAGCCCGCCGTCGAGGCCGTGTGGGACGCCGACGTAGCCGATCGTGCCGCCCGGCCGACACACCTCGGTCGCGAGTTCCATCGACGACGACGCGCCGACGCATTCCAGCACGTGGTTGGTGCCGCCGTGGGTCAGCTCTCGGATCCGCTCCCCGGCCGCGTCGCCGCGCTCGGCGACCGTGTCGGTCGCGCCGAAGGACTCGGCGAGGTCGAGCCGGTCGTCGTGGTGGCCGACGGCGACGATGCGTTCGGCGCCGAGCCTGCGGGCCGCCGCGACGCCACACAGCCCGACCGCGCCGTCGCCGATCACGACGCAGGTGTCGCCGGCGCCGACGCCCGCGCTGACCGCGGCGTGGTGGCCGGTCCCCATCACGTCCGTCAGCGGGAGCAGCGACCGGAGGGCGTCCTCATCGTCGGCGTAGCGGTCCGGCACGCGGACGAGCGTCCCGTCGGCGTGGGGACACCGGATCTTCTCGCCTTGGGCGCCGCCGTTGTCGCCGCCCCACCCCTCGCCGTTGACACAGGAGGTATGGAGCCCCTTCCGGCAGAACTCACAGGCGCCACACGAGATCTTGAAGGGCGCGAACACCCGGTCGCCCGGCGCGACCGACCGGACGTCGTCGCCGACCGCCTCCACGATCCCCATCGGTTCGTGCCCCACGGTCGAGGGCACGTCGCGGTCGCTGTCCCCGCGGTAGAACCACAGGTCCGACCCGCAGACCGCGGTGTGGGTCACGCGGACGACGGCGTCCGTCGCGGCCTCCAGTTCCGGTTCGGGGACGTCCTCGACCCGGACGTCCCGCGGGCCGTGGTAGACTGCTGCGCGCATACCGGACCTGGAGTGGGCGCGGACAAAAAGCCCGCTGCTCGTCCTCGCGGGGCCCGATATGTCGCGGCGGGACTGTTTACTCCCGCTACGACACAAAAGCGTTAAGACGAGACGGCTATATATCCTAAATAGCGGAAATACCAGTATATATTCGTATGGCTCCTACCCACCGAGCGACGCCGGCGGCTCCCGGACGATGATCCAGATCGTCCCCGAGGCGCTCCCGGTCAACGCGGACGTGTTCAACCTCTTCGTCGCGGGAGCCCTGGGTATGTTGCTCGGGCTGGAGCGGGAGTGGTCGAACAAGTCCGCGGGGATCCGGACGTTCACGCTCACCAGCCTGGTGGGCGTCGCGGCCGCCACCCTGGGACAGACGGTCCTGATGGCGCTGGGCGGTCTCCTGGTGCTCGGCCAGGGGCTCCTGCTCGGCGCCCGCGGGCTGGTGTACGACGCCCGCGGGGAGGACGTCGACGACGACTACGGGCTGGCGTTGACCACCTCGACCTCGCTACTCGTCGCGTACATCGTCGGCATCCTGGTCGGGATGGAACTCGTCCTCGTTGGCGTGGTGATCGCGATCACCTCGTCGTTCCTGCTCGTGCTCCGCCGGGAGCTCCACGGGTTCGCCCGCCAGCTCTCCCACAGCGAGGTCCGCGGCGCCGCGGAGTTCGCCATCATCGCGTTCGTGGTGTATCCTCTCCTCCCGACGGGCACCTACGGCCCCTGGAACGCGATCGACCCGCGGCTCATCTGGACGTTGGTGATCGCGGTCAGCGGGATCGGCTTCGCCAACTACGCGATCATGCAGCGGTACGGCGGCCGCGGGATGCTCATCACCGGCTTCTTCGGCGGGCTCGTCAACTCCACTGCGGTCATCGGCGAGATCGCAAACCGGGCGAAGGCCAACGACGGGATCCTGACGCTCGCGGTGGCGACGGTGCTGGTCGCCGACGCCGCGATGGCGGTCCGGAACCTGGTGATCGTGGTGGCGTTCGTCCCCCAGTCGGCGCTGAGCGTGGGGCTTCCCCTGGGGCTCATCGCGGTCGGCGGCGTCGGTTTGACGGTCTACGAGCGCAACTGGGGCGGCGACATCGACCTCGACCTCGAATCGCCGTTCTCCAGCCGAAACGCCCTGACGTTCGGGGTGCTGTTTCTCACGGTGCTCGTCGCCACCGCCGCGGCTCAGGAGATGTACGGGACCGCGGGCTTCCTGGTCACGAGCTTCTTCAGCGGCCTGCTCTCCAGCGGCACCACGACTGCGACCGCGGTCTCGCTCACTTCCACCGGACAGATCTCCCCGACGACCGCCGCACAGGGCGTGCTGGCCGGCACGCTCGCGAGTATTATGGTCAAGATCTGGCTCGCCGCGGGCATCAACCGGAACCTGTTCAACCCGGTCACGGCACGGTCGGGGTTCCTCGCGGCCTTAGGGCTCGCCGGGGTCGTCGTCGTCCAGTTCCTGTAGCCGCCGCCCGGAGCGACACGTCGCCGCGAACCGGCAGTCGTTGATGACCGCGCCGTCGACGCCCCGGTCGCGGAGCGCGAGGATCTCCGATTCGCTTTCGGCGGTCCAGGCGTTGACCCCGACCCCGCGGGCGCGGGCCTCGCTCACCATCCCGGTTTCGAGACAGATCCCGACGTCGGGGTGGACGTACGCGCAGTCGAGGTCGGCGGCGGCATCGAGCGCCGCTTCGACGTCGAAGTCGGCGGGCTCTTCGGCGTAGAACAGGTGTGCGACCGCCTCGGCGCCGGCGTCGCGGGCCGCAGCCACGTCGTCGGGGTAGAACGACGACACGATCACCTCGTGGCCGTACTCGGCGGCGGTCGCGACCGTCTCGGCTGCGACGTCACGGCCTTTGAGTTCGAGATTCAGGCCGACCGTTTCGGGGACGGCCTCGAAGGCTTCGGTCAACGTCGGGACCGACTCCCCGCTTCCGAGGACCGACACCGTCTCCAGTTCGGCCAGCGGCGTCGACGCAACCTCGCCGGTGGCGTCGGTCACCCGATCGAGGGCGTCGTCGTGGAAGATCACCAGCTCGCCGGAGCCACACCGCCGGACGTCGGTCTCGATCATTTCGACGCTCGGCGCACAGCCCCGGAACGCCGCGAGCGTGTTCTCGGGGTACTGCGTGAGACAGCCGCGGTGGGCGATCGGACGCACGCCGCCGGCCGGGTCGACCCCCGACGTCACGGTTCCGGCGTCGTGTAGACGGTGTCGGAGGCGGCCTCCTCGCGCTTCGAGGAGTGGTAGATGGCCCTGCCGGCGTCGTCGAAGACGTGCAGCCGCTGTTCGTCGACCGCAAGTTCGAGGGTGTCGCCGGGGTTGATCGCGCTCCGGGCCTCCGCCTTGACGTGGAGCTCGTCGCTTCCCACATAACAGTGGATCAGAAGCGACTCCCCGAGCGGTTCGGTGACCGACACCTCGGCCTCGAACGTCTGAGCGTCGTCGGGGGCGTTTGCGGCCAGCGACACGTCCTCCGGGCGTACGCCGAAGGCGGCCGCCGGCGGGCGGTCGGTGAACCGCTCGCCGTCCGGTAGCGACAGGTCGAACGCCCCGTGGACCGCGCGGACGCCGTCGCTGTCGTACTTCAGATCGACGGGGAGGACGTTCATCGCGGGACTGCCGATGAACTCCGCGACGAACCGGGTCTCGGGGTAGTCGTAGAGCACCTGCGGCGGGTCGACCTGTTCGATGTGGCCGTCGTTCAGCACCGCCACCCGGTCGCCCAGCGTCATCGCCTCGGTCTGGTCGTGGGTCACATACAGGGTGGTGGCGTCGAGTTCCTGGTGCAGCTGCAGCAGCTCCGCGCGCATCTGAACCCGGAGCTTCGCGTCGAGGTTCGAGAGCGGCTCGTCGAGCAGGAACACCTCGGGTTCGCGGACTAACGCCCGGCCGATCGCGACCCGCTGGCGCTCCCCGCCGGATAGCTCCCGCGGCCGGCGGTCGAGCAGCTCCGGGATGTCGAGGATCTCCGCGGCCTCCTCGACGCGTTCGTCGATCTCGTCGTCGGTGTAATCCGAGACCGACTTCATCCCGAACTTCATGTTCTCCGCGCCGGTCATGTGCGGGTACAGCGCGTAGTTCTGGAACACCATCGCGATGCTTCGCTCCTTCGGGGGCAGGTCGTTGACCCGCCGGCCGCCGATCCGGAGCTCGCCGCTCGTGATCGACTCGAGCCCCGCGATCATCCGGAGCGTGGTCGACTTCCCGCACCCCGAGGGGCCGACCAAGACGAGGAACTCCTCGTCCCCGATTTCGAGGTCGATGTCGTCGACTGCCGTTACGTCGTCGAACTTCTTTGTGAGCCCGTCAATGGATATGTCTGCCATATGGAATCACTTCTGTTGGATCGCCAGCGTCTCGAGCAGCGGCCGGTGCATCACGATCAGCACCGCAAGCGGCGGCAGCAGGGCCAGGATCGCGCCGGCCATGATCAGCCCCCACTGTGTGAGCCCCGACTGCGCGGCCCCCTGGAGGAACCGCAGCCCGACCTGGACGACCTGTTTGCTCTGGTCGGTCATGATGATCAGCGGCCAGAGGTACTGGTTCCACGAGTAGATGAACGTGATCACCGACACCCCGGCGATCATCCCCTTCGACATCGGGATCAGGACCTCCCACAGGAAGGTCAACGGTCCGACGCCGTCGAGGTGTGCGTTCTCCACCAGCGAGGCCGGAATCGACATGAAGTGCTGTCTGAACAGGAACACCGCGGTGGCGCTCGCGATGTACGGCCCGGTGATCGCCATCAGGGTGTTGCCCCAGCCGAGCCGCGCCATGAGGTCGAAAAGCGGCACGATCCGCACCGGCACCGGGAGCAGGAGCGTGAGGAGGATGAACATGAAGATCGCGCGCTCGTACGGCAGCTTGTAGTAGACCAGCGCCAGGGCGGCGAAAAGCGACAGGACCACCTTCCCGACCACGATGATCAGGGACATCACGATCGAGTTGATGATGTACTGGCCGAAGTTGAACTCGCCCAGCGCGTCCCCGTAGTTCGACAGGCCCTCGCTGCCGATCCCGACGTTCGTGACCTGATACACTTCGGAGGTGCTCTGGGTGCTCATGATCAACGCCAGGATCAGCGGCAGCCCCATCAGGAAGATGGAGACGATCAGGCCCCCGTGGATGAGCACCCGCTCGGCGTCGACGCCCTCCGGCAGCAGCCCCGCCAGCGCGGAGTCGGGGTTGGTTCGCGTCGCCATCTACGCTCCCCTCCCGGCCGGCGTGTGAAGGTATCCTGTCATACTAGCCTCCGTAGTGGGCGTGACTCTCCGAAATTCGTAACTGGACGTACATGAGTATTGCGACGATTGCGAACAGCACGACCGATTCGGCCGACGCGAGCCCGAGGTTGCTGAACTCGAAGGCGTCGCGGTACAGCTTGAAGATCAGCAGGTTCGTCGCGCCGCCCGGCCCGCCGCTGGTCATCAGGTCGACCAAGGGGAACGTCGCGAAGAACGCGTAGATGGTGTCCATAATCACCAGGAACACCAGCGTCGGCGACATCAGCGGCACGTACACCTTGTAGAGCATCTTCAGGTGGCCGACCCCGTCGAGTTGCGCCGACTCGGTCAGCGTGCCGGGGATGTTGTTCAGCGCGGCGACCATGAAGATGATGTTGTACCCCAACTGCTTCCAGATGGCGACGATGGCGACGATGAAGAACGCCTGCGGCCCGTTCGTGAACCAGTTCAGGGACGTCCCCGTCAGCAGTTCCAGGTAGTGGGTGATGATCCCGAGCGAGGGGTGCAAAAGGAACAAAAGCACCGACGCCGCGACCGCCGTCGGCAACGCGTACGGCCAGATTGCGGCGACGAGGTACGTCGACGACCCCACGTCGACCTGGAAGAGCAAGTAGGAGACGAAAAGCGACAGCGCCAGCGTCCCCACGACGACCACCGCGGCGAACGCCACCGAGATGGCGAAGCTCTTGTGGTACGCCGCAGACGTCGCGAGCGTCCGGTAGTTCTCGAGTCCGACGAACGTCTTCCGAGCGCCCAGCAGGATCGTCTGCTGGAGGCTCAACCGGAAGGTCTCCAGTCCGGGGTAGTAGAGGAACGCGATCAGGACGACGAACGTCGGCAGTAACAACACCAGCGCCTGCCACGTCGAATCGTACGGTTTGGTGAATTCCGGCATTACTGTCGGTGAAAGCGGTATATTAGCTCAGTACTCGACGTCGGGCCGGGAGCTTATGAAACCCGGTCGTTGTAGCTCTGGATCGCGCTGTCCACGTCGCTTTTGACGTTCGAGAGCGCGCTGGGGATGTCGGGATCGTTGCTCTGGATCATACTGACGTAGCCCTCCTCGATGATGGTCCGGACCTCCGGGAACGGCCCCATCAGCGCGCCGCTCGTTGCGGGCGTGCTCTCGGTCTCGTTGAGCTGGTCGATCGCCGTCCGGAACGACGGGTTCTCCTCGTAGAAGCCGTCCTCCTCTAGTTGGGTGATGGCCTCCTGGCGGACCGGGAAGTACCCCGTGCCGCGGTGCCACGACGCCTGCTGCTCCGGCTGGGTCAAATACAGCAGGAGTTCGCCGGCCGCCTGCTCCTGGTCGCTCGACAGCCCGTCGGGGACCCACAGCGACGCCCCGCCGATGGGGAGGCCGGTGCGGTTGCCCTCCGGAACTGGCAGGTACGCGGTGTCAAGCTCGAAGCCGTTGTCCGCGGCGCCCTGCTTCATCGGCGCGATGCTCGACGTCGAGTAGATGATCATCCCGGTCTGCTGGGTGAGGAACGCCTGCTGGGCCTCCCCCCACGCCTCGATGCCGGGGTTCAGGTACTGGTCTTGGTTGTAGAGGTCGACCCACCACTCGAAGATGTTCCGTGCGGCGTCGGAGTCGAGATTGGATTCGGTTGCACGGCCCGACCGCCCGTTGTCGTTGTTGACCAGGAGGGCGTTCTGCTCGGCCATCCACCCCTCGACGAACCACGAGTGGTTGGGGAAGGTGATCCCCTTCTCGATGTCGGTTTCGCTCGTCAGCGTGTTCGCGGCGTCGGTGATGCCCTGGTAGGTCGTCGGCGGGGAGTCGGGGTCGAGTCCCGCCTCCTCGAAGGCGTCCCGGTTGTACATCATGATCGAGTTACTCGAGTTGAACGGCATCGAGTTCAGCTTCCCGTCGATCCGGTAGAAGTCCAGCACCGGATCCAGGAAGTTGTCGTAGTCGATCTGGCCGCTCGGGATGATGTCCTCGACGGGTACGAACGCCTGGCTGTCCAGCGCGAGCTGGGTCCCGATCTCGAAGATCTGCGAGAGCGCCGGCGGATCGCCGGAGCTCACCGCCTGGGTCGTGGCGTTGAGGTTGTCGCGGTAGCTGTTCCGGGAGGTGGTCTCGACGGTGATCCCGTCGCTTTGCTCCTCGAAGCCCGCGACGATGTCGTCGATCCGCTGGGCGAGCGAGCCGCCCATCGCGTGCCAGAACTTGATCGTGACGGAACTGCCGCCGCCCGATCCCATCGTGGTGCTCTCGCCGCCGTCGCCGCCGGAGTCACCGTCACCGCCGGAGCCGCCATCCCCGCCGTCCCCGCCCTGACCCGAACAGCCGGCGAGCCCCGCAACGGTCGCCGCGCCGGCCGCTTGAATGAATCTACGCCGTGACTTGGCTGAGTTCATACTCACACGAGTCTCGTTGTAGGAAGCCTACATAATAGTTTGGATCTTCTATATATACCATTCCGATACGGCATCCGTTCGGCGGCGGGTGCCGGACACCGAACGCCATTTGGTTCTGGACGGCCTTTCTGACCGCTGCACGACCCGAACTCAAAAATATATCCACAAAAGTAGGAATATATAACACAATATAGGTATATATCCGGTTTTACGAAACGGAACTCCCCGGCCGGATCACCGGTCGTGTTCCCGCGTCTACGAGCGGTCAGTTCGATTTTGTGAAACTCGGTCCGGCAGCCACCCACGGGCGTCAGCGCACCTTCCGTCGCAGATACGCCGACACGACTTCGCTGACGATGACGATCCCGAGGATCGCGATCAGGATCGTGAGCACCTGTTGCCACGCGAAGAAGTTGATCGAGGTGTTGAGTTCGACGCCGATCCCGCCGGCGCCGACGAACCCGATGATCGTCGACGCGCGGACGTTGATGTCCCACCGGTAGGTGGCAACGCCGATGAACGCGGGTTTGATCTGCGGGACGATCGCGTAGATCGCGGCCTCGATCGAGTTCGCCCCGGTCGCCTTGATCGCCTCGACCTGCCCGGGGTCGATCTCCTCGATCGCCTCCGCGATCAGCTTCGAGCAGAACCCGATCGACCGGACCGCGATGGCGAGCGTGCCGGCCAAGGCGCCGGAGCCGAAGACGATCACGAACACCAGCGCCCAGATGATCACGTTCACCGACCGCGACCCCGAGATGATGAGCTTCCCGAGGAGGAACGTATACCGGTTTGGCGTGGTGTTTTCCGCGCCGAAAAGCGCCACCGGGATCGACATCAGGACCGCGAGTGCGGTCCCCAGGATCGCGATGTGGACCGTCTCGATCAGCGGCGAGAGGATCTCGCCGGTGTACCCCACGTTCGGGGGATACATCCGGTACATCAGGTCCATGAACTCCGTGGGCGCAGTGCCGAGGTAGTTGTACTGGATCTGCAGGAGCTGCCAGGAGATCGCGGCCGCGACGATCCCGATCAGGATCAGGACGTACCGCCCGATCCGCTGTCGCGGCGTCCGCCGTTGCCAGGTCCGGTAGTCGGTCATTGGATCCGCCCCCTGACGTAACTGCTGATCAGTTCACCGATCATGACGATCGCGATGATCGCGAGGATGATCGTGAGGAAGAAGTCGTAGTCGTACTTATCGAAGGAGTTCAGCAGGGTCGCGCCGATCCCGCCGGCCCCGACGATCCCGACGATGGTGCTGTGGCGGATGTTGATGTCCCACCGGTAGATGGTCAGCCCCACGATCCGCGGCATCACCTGCGGCACCACCCCGAACAGCATCGTCTGTATCCGGCTCGCCCCGGTGGCCTCGACGGCCTCCATCTGCCCGGTGTCGATGTCCTCGATCTCCTCGGCCAGGAGCTTCGCGAAGAAGCCGATGGTCTTGTACGACAACGCGATCACGCCGGCGAGCGCACCGATCCCGACCGCCTTGACCGCGATGATCGCGATGATGAGTTCGTGAAGCGCCCGGGAGCCGGTGATGATCCCCCGTCCGGTCCAGTAGACCGGCTTCGGCGCGATGTTCTCGGCGGCCATGAACGCCACCGGGATCGACAGGATCACGCCGACGATCGTGGCGATCACCGACATCGCGACGCTCTCGACTAACCCCTCGATCAGGAGTTCGTTCTTGAACTGGGTGGTGATCTCCGGCGGCACCATCCCCTGGACGAGCCCGACGGCGGCTCCCCACCCGGCGGCGACCCGTTCGAGTGAGATCCGCATGTTCCAGACGCTCCACAGCAGGAACACCGCGATGGCGAGGTAGACCGCCCACTTCACGTAGTGGTTGTAAAACGCGGTGGGGCGGGACCACTCCCGGCCGGGTTGTTGTTCGGTCGCCATTTCAGGTACTTCTGAGGCTGCCTTCTTCGGTGGCCGATTCGCCCGGGTCGCCGGCCTCCGCGGCGACCTTTCCGGTGGGGCCGGCGCCCTCGGGGATCTCCTCGCCGCGGTAGATCTGGCCCTTTGCGGTCTCGTCGAGGTCCCCGGGGTCGCCCTCGAAGACCTTCCGGCCGTCGCGGAGTCCGACGACGCGGTCCGCGTACTCCACCGCGAGGTCGACCTCGTGGATGTTGATCAACACCGGGATGTCGTCCTCGGCGGCGATCTCGGTGAGGAGGTCCATCACCGCACCGGAGGTCTCGGGGTCGAGGCTGCTCGTCGGCTCGTCGACCAGCAGGATCTTCGGGCGCTGGAGGATCGCCCGCGCGATCCCGACCCGTTGGCGCTGACCGCCGGAGAGCTCGTCGGCCCGGTTGTTCTCGTGCCCTTCGAGCCCGACGCGGTCGAGCACCTCGTAGGCCCGCGCGATGTCGTCGCCGGCGAACTTCCGGCGGAACGCGTCCCAGGTGCTGACGTACCCGAGCCGTCCCGACAGGACGTTCTCCATCACGGTCAGCCGCTCGATGAGGTTGTACTCCTGGAAGATCATCCCCATGTCCCGGCGGGCGTTCCGGAGCTCCTTGCCCGAAAGCCCGGTAACCTCCAAGCCGTCGAGCTTCACGCTTCCGTCGCTCGGTTCGGTGAGGCGGTTCACACACCGGATGAACGTGCTCTTGCCGGCCCCGCTTGGGCCGATCATCGAGACGGTCTCGCTGCCGGTCACGTCCAACGAGACTCCTTTCAGTGCCTCGTCGCCGGAGGGGTACGTCTTCTGCAGATCCGTTACTGAAAGCATTGTTGAGTCTGAAACGGGTGTTGTATAAAAACGGCGGGGGACCGCGGCCGTTACTCCCCGATGTTGCCGGTCTGGTACTCGACTTCGAGCGACTCCTGAATCTGGAGGATGATGTCCCAGACCGTCGCGTAGTCGATCTCCACCCAGGTCCCGCGGTTCTCGAACTCCTCGGCGATCGAGGTGTCCTGGTAGTTGTACTCAAGGAACGCCGCGCGGACGCCCTCCTGGATGTCGGGGTGGAGGGTGTTGACGTACGAGAACGCCGTCGTCGGGAACGGCTCGGAGGCGTACACGCACTTGATCCTCGTGGGATCGATCTGGCCGTCGGCCACGACGCGGGCGTAACACGTCGAGCAGACCGGGGCCGCCTCGTAGTCGCCGTTTGCGACGCCGAGGGAACTCTGCTGGTGACCGCCGGAGTAGCTCACCTCGTAGTCCTCGCCGGGCACGACGCCCTGGTTCGCAAACAGTGCACGCGGCGCGAGGTTTCCGGAGTTCGACGAGGGGTCGGCGTGGGCGACGTTCTCCATCGGGTCGCCCGCGAGGTCCTCCAGCGAACCGATGTCGGGGTTGTCGAGCTGGGTGATCAGGAACAGTCGGTAGCCGAACGACCCGTTCTCGCCGGAGCCGTCGACCTGGATCGAGAACGGCACCGCGTTGGCGATGTTGACCGCAAACGGGACCGTCCCCGTCGAGAAGCCGGCGAGGTGGAGCCGCTCGGAGCGCATCGCTTCGACCTGTGCGGCGTAGGAGTCGAGCGTGGCGTAGTTGACCTCCTTGCCGGTCTCCTCGGCGATGTTGTCGAGCAGGGGCCGGAGGGTCTCCTCGTAGACCGTCGGGTCCTCGGTCGGGGTCAGCGAGAACTCCAGCGTGTCGGGGTCGAGCCACTCGCTCTCGTCGTCCGGCGTCTCCGCGACCGGCTGACCGTATCGGGGCTCGTCGCGGGGGTCCGACTGGAGCCGTTCGAGGTCCTGAAGCGATCCGGTCTCGAAGCCCGCGTCCAGCAGCGTGCTGGTGAGTTGCGGGAACTCGGGGTCCGCCGGGTCGAACTCGGGGTACGTCGACGGGTCGGTGTGGGCGGGCATATCGCTCCCCGTATCCGTCTCCGTGTCGCCGCCGTCGCCGCCGGAGTCGCCCCCGCTGTCGCCGCCGTCGCCGCCGTCGCCGCTCCCGCCGCCACCGCCGCTACACCCGGCGATGCTTGCGAGGGTCGCTGCGCCGATGCCGCTCACGAACTTCCGTCGGTCAACTTTACGCATACCTGCATCTTTAATGATTCCTAACTTAATCCTTTTCATTGATCTTCATTCGCGTGGCTATCAGGCTGTACCACTCCGGAGACCTACTGATCGATATGGTACCACGCCCCAGTCCGGTGGTTCCCTCGACAGCCTCAGGTGACTCGGGATCCTCTGCCCCGCCCGTGCAGCTCCTGCAACGACTCCGACGCCCCGAGTATACCGGCGTCAACCGGTGCCGTGCCTGTACGGTCGTGAACGTCGCCGCCCTGGTCGTCGCGGTCTCACTCGTCGCGCTCCGAAGTCCGCCGGTCGCCGCCGGAATCGGCGGTCTCGGGGCGGCGGTGATCTGGCTCCGCGGCTACCTGCTCCCGTTCACCCCGCGCTTTGCGCCCGCGCTCGTCGACCCGCTCCCCGGGGAGTTCTTCGACCACGGCGCACCCGCCGACTCCGACGCGCTCGCGGATCCGGACGCCGACGACGCGGACCCGGACGCGGTCCTCGGAGCGCTCGCCGAGGCCGGGGTCGTCACCCCCGACGGCGACCGGCTGACGGTCTCGCCGTCGTTCGAGACGGCCTGGCGCGAGCGGATGGACGACCTCGCGGCCGCCCCCGACGACCGGCTCGCGGCGACCGCACGCGAGACGAGTTCGGCGGTCGCGTCGGCGCGGGTCGAGCGCGTGGGCTCGGACACCCTCCTGGTCGTCACCGGAACCGACGGCTCGACGAGTTGGCTTCACCGCCCGGTCGCGATCGCGGAGGTCGCCGCGGTCGCGGCCCTCCGCGACGCCGACGTCCTCCCGGCGCTCCGTGCGGTCGCCGCCGACGCGCTGTGTGCGTTCCTCGAAACCTGCCCCGACTGCGG
Organism: Halobellus ruber; assembly: GCF_014212355.1. NCBI lineage: Archaea > Methanobacteriati > Methanobacteriota > Halobacteria > Halobacteriales > Haloferacaceae > Halobellus > Halobellus ruber. The sequence continues at coordinate 600,666 of NZ_JACKXD010000003.1, read as the reverse complement.
GAACGACCTCGTGGAGGGGCCGCTCGAGGACTGCTGCGGCCACGACCTCGGGGAGCCGGGGGCGGAGCCGCCGGAGGGGCTGGCGTGTGCGCGGTGCGGGGTCGCGTTCCACCGGTTCGAGTGAGGCTCACCCGTCGTAGCTGAACCGCCCGACCGTGGCGTCGTATGCCGTCCGGCTCGGGTGCCGCGGGTGTCCCGCCCGCGTCGTGCCGATCGCGTACACCTCGGCGTCGAGTTGGGCGGCCACCTCGCGGCCCCGCTCCCCGCCAGCGTTGCCCCACCCGACGATCACCCTGTCAGCCGCCTCGCAGGCGGCCGCGACGTGGGCGTCGTTCTCGGGTCCCACGGGCGCGGGGTGCGACTCGAGGGCCGCGGGATCGGAACTCCGCAACGCGTAGAGGTTCACGAGCGTCAGCCTCCCGAACCCCATCCCGGCGGCGTACTTCACGCACCGCGTGACCGTCCGGTCGTCGGTGTCGGCGTCCGCGGTGCTGGGGTTGAGCAGCACGAACGCCGCGGTCGGCCCCGGCGCCCACGCCCGCGACAGCCGGTAGCGGTAGGTCCCGTCCCCGCCGAATGTCGCTCCCGTGTCGGTGTACGTCGGCTTCGGCGGGTCGGCGCCGGGTGAGTCGGTGACGTCCATCGCGCCGGTGGGTACGGCGGCCGGCGGGTTCAGTTTCACGCCGTCGGGCGCGGCCCGGCCGGCGTCGACTCCCCGGGGTCGGCCGCAGTCCGCGCTGCCGGCGTTCGGCCTCATCGAGGTGTCGGCGGCCCGCCTCGGCGCCGGGAGCCACGACGCGAGGGGATAACGATTATTACCGCGTCGGAACCCTTCGTCAACATGGACGCGAAACGGTTCGCCGTCGCCGTCTTCGGGCTCCTGGTCTCCGTGATCATCGCGGCGCTCGCCTACGAGTTCATCGCCCCCCTCACGGTCGCGGTGTTCCTCTACTACTCGACGCGCCGGTACCACCGGCTGCTCGGCCGGCTTCGGCTCCCCGGACTCGGCCGACGGGTCCCCGCCAACGTCCGCGCCATCATCGCCGTCGGGTCGCTTGCGCTCCCGCTGCTCTTGCTCGTGAGTTACGCCACGGTGCTTCTGGTGGTCGAGGCCCAACAGTTCGCCACGGAGTACGCCCTCGTCGACGTCGCCGCCCGCAACGTCGAGTGGTTCGGCGGCGTCAGTTCCCTCCCCGAGTTCTCGATCGAGGGGTTCTACGAGGCCTACCGGTCCGGCGACCTCGACCCGTTCGTTGCCTTCGCGACCGACCACGCCACGTTCCTGACCTCCCTGATCTCGCAGTTCTTCCTGAACCTGTTCATCACCCTCATCGTCACCTACTACCTCCTGGTCGACGGCCACCGCATCCACGAGTGGCTGCTCCGGTTCGACGACGAGGCCATCATCCGGGAGTACCTCGAAGCCGTCGACGAGGAACTCGAGGCCGTCCTGTTCGGGAACCTCCTGAACGTGCTCGCGATCTCGCTCATCGCCATCGGGGCGTTCAGCGTATACAACATCGTCGCACCCGCGCCCGCGGAGGTCCCCTACCCCGCCCTGGCCGGCGCACTCACCGGCGTCGCGAGCCTGATCCCCGTCGTCGGGATGAAGATCGTCTACCTGCCGGTCACCCTCATCGCCGCCCTGCCGATCCTCTTGGGGGGCGACCCGGTGAACCTGGCGTGGATCGCCGGGTTCCTCGCGGTCGCGGTCGTGCTCGTGGACACGATCCCGGACCTGATCCTCCGGCCGCTGCTCTCCGGCGAGGAGACCCACGTCGGGCTGTTGATGCTGTCGTACACCATCGGACCGGTAGTGCTGGGCTTCTACGGCCTCTTCTTCGCGCCGATCCTCGTCGTCGTCGGGCTGACGTTCGCCAACGTCGCGCTCCCACGGCTCCTGAAGGCCCAGCGCGCCGACGGGCCGGCCGACTGAGGCCGGGCGGGACCGACTCCACCGGCCACACCGTTCATACCCGCCCCGTCCCATACACCGATATGCACGTCTTCTGGCACCAGCGGGACCTCCGGATCCCCGACAACCGGGGGCTCGCCGCGGCCGCGGCCGACGACACCACCCTCCCGGTGTACGTCGTCGACCCCGACCTCCTGAAACAGATCGGTTCCCGACAGCGGGCGTTCCTCCTCGAGGGCGTCCGGGCGCTCCGCGAACGGTACCGGGACCTCGGCTCGGATCTCGTGGTTCGGTCGGGCGCGCCCGCCGAGGTCCTCGCCGACCTCCGCGAGGCCACCGACGCCGACCGGGTCTACTACAACACCCACTACCGGCCGGCGCGCCGGAACCGCCAGCGCCGCGTCGACGAGGCGGTCCCGACAGAGTCGGTCACGGATCTCGTGCTGGTGAACCCGGCGCGGTTGGACTCCGAGTACCCGAACCACAGCCGGTTCTACGACGACTGGCAGGCGGCGTCCAAGCTTCCGCCCGCGGCGACGCCCGACGCCGACGCCCTGGCCTCGGTCGCCGCCGACACCCCCGGCACGGTCCCCGCGGTCGACGCCGACATCGACCTCCCCGAGGCGGGGTACCGCGCCGCCCGCGAGCGGTACGACCGCTTTCTCGACGCCGGCATCGAGACGTACAACGATACCCGCGACGATATGCGGCTCGCGGTCGAACGGCCGGTCGGCGCGGTCTCGCGGCTCTCGCCGTACCTCGCGGCGGGAATGATCGGGATCCGGGAGGTGTGGGCCGACGCCACGGAGCGGTACGACGCCGCCACCGGGAACGCCCGGCGAAACGTCGGGAAGTACCGTTACGAGCTGTCGTGGCGCGAGCAGAACTACCACCTGCTGTATCACAACCCCACGCTCCTGGTGGAGAACTACACGCAGTTCCCCAACGCGATCGAGTGGGAGACCGACGACGACCACTTCGAGGCGTGGAAACGCGGTGAGACCGGCTACCCCCTGATCGACGCCGGGATGCGCCAGCTGAACGAGGAGGGGTACATCCACAACCGGCCGCGCCAGAACGTCGCCTCCTTCCTCACGAAACACCTGCTGACCGACTGGCGGAAGGGCGCACGGTACTTCACTCGGCAACTGATCGACCACGACCCCGCGAGCAACCACGGCAACTGGCAGTGGATCGCCTCCACCGGCACCGACAGCGTCGACGTCCGGATCTTCGACCCCGTCGCCCAGATGTCGAAGTACGACGACGGCGCCCACTACGTCAAGACGTACGTCCCGGAGCTCCGGGACGTGCCGGCCGACGAGGTCGTCGACTGGCCGACCCTCTCCCGGGCGGACCGCGAGCGGCTCGCGCCGGAGTACCCCCACCCGATCGTCGACCGCAACGAGGCGTACGACCGCGCCCAGCGGGTCTTCGAGCGAGCGCTCGGGAAGCGGTGACCGGCGTGTCGCGACGCCTCACTCCCCGACGACCTCGACGCCGGTGACCTCGAAGCGAGCGCCCCCGTCGTCGGCGTCGGTCACCGACACCGTCCAGCCGTGGGCTTCGGCGATCTGCTTGACGATACTTAGCCCGAAGCCGGTCCCCGACTCCGAGGAGGTGTAGCCCGCGTCGAACACCGCCTCGCGCTCCGCCGGGGGGATGCCGGGACCGTCGTCGGCGACGTAGAACCCGCGGCCGTCGGGGAGGGCGCCGACAGTGACCGTGACGTCGTCGCCGCCGTGCTCGACGGAATTCCGGAAGAGGTTCTCCAGCAGCTGCCGGAACCGTGACCTGTCGGCCCGGAGCAACAGCCGGTCGGGCTCGACCCGCAGCGACGCCGCGGCCGAGTCGGTGGTCCGCCACGCCTCGTCGGCGAGCGTCGCGACGTCGACGTCCTCCGGCGCTTCGACCTGCATCCCGTCCCGCGCCAGCGTCAGCAGGTCCTCGATCAGGGACTCCATTCGCGACAGCGCCCGCTCCAGCGGCGGGACGTGCTCGTTGTCGGTCGCCTCGCTCAGGAGCTCGACCCGCCCCACGGCGGTCTGCAGCGGGTTCCGGAGGTCGTGGCTGACGACGCTGGCGAACTCCTCGAGCCGGTCGCGCTCGCGTTGGAGCTGCGATCTGGCCTGCTGGCGCTCCAGTTCGTAGCTGACCCACCGGGTGAGCAGTTCCACGAACGTCCGCTGGGTGTCGGTGAACGCCTCCTCGCGTGCGTCGGTGTCGGCGAAACAGAGCGTGCCGTACAGTTCGCCGTCGACCGTCACGCGCCCGCCGATGTAGGTGCCGAGATCGAACCGGTCGTAGGCCGGATCCTCCTGCCACCCCTCGTCGGCCGCGTTGACAACGGTGAGGAGATGGTCGAGTTCGATCGTCCGCCTGCAGTAGGCCTCCTCCAGCGGGCAACTCTCGCCGGTCTGCAGCCCCGGGCGCGTCGCCACCGAGACCTCGATATGCTGGGTGTCCTGCGCGATCCGTGTGAGAAAGCCGTTCTCGACGTCCAGATACTCGGTTCCCCGCTCGAGGATCGACTCGATCTTCTCCTCGAAGGTGCGGTCGCGGTCCGACGACACCGCGTACAGTTCCTGGAGGGCCCGCAGGCTCTCCTGGCGCTGCTGCTCCAGCCGACGCTGCTCGGTGATGTCTCTGAGGTACACCGACAGCCCGGATTCCGACGGGAAGACGCGGACGTCGAACCAGACGCCCAGTGGGGCGTAGTACTCCTCGAAGGAGACCGGTTCCTGGGCGGCCATCGCCTCGTGGTACCGATCGTAGAAGGTGGTGTCGACCGCCTCCGGGATCGACTCCCAGAAGTGGAGCCCGTCGATTCCCGCGGCGTCGTCGAGGGCGTCGTCGGTCATCGCCGATTCCAGGAGCTCCCGCGCCGTCTCGTTGGCATACGTGATGTGCCAGTCGTTGTCGACCGCGAACACGCCGTCAGCCATCCGATCGAGAACCGTCCGCAGGTCGACGTCGGATGCGGATACTGACGAACTGCCGTCCATACGGGGTCTGCACTCCCGATTGAGTTAGTAGTACCGACTGACGACCGCAACTCGACGCATCGCTGTGGGACCGTCTCGACTGCAGAATCTCGGTTTGCGGCGTCGACGCGCCCGATCCGGACGCCATCCCGAGCCAGTGGTTCGAGTTCGGCTCCCCCGAAGGGTGTGAGGTGGTCCCCTGGCGGTGGTCGATGCGGCCGTGCTCCTACACCGCCATCGTCCGGGACCACAAGAGACGAACGCCGCTACCGGGTGGAGACGCCGACCCTGACCGGGTTCGAGCGGTACGTCCGCGAGGATCTGACGCGGTCGCTCCGGCAGGTCCTGATGCACCGCGAGGTCGGCGAGGCCAATCGGCGTCGCGAGGTGTCCGAGACGGCGGTCGCGGCGGTGCTCGACGACCACGCGGCGGCGGTGCCGGTCGACGCTGCTCCGGATCGTCTCCTCCCTCCGCCGTGATTTCGTCCGGTACGGCAGGATCGACCCGCTGACGCAGGACCCCGCGATCGAGGACACCTCCCGCGACGGGGCGGAACGACCTCGACGGGCGGCCGTTCGTCGACCGCGACACCACGTTCGGCGGCGGGACGCTCCCAGTGACGTTCTCCGACGGACTCGCCGTCGCGCTCCGCGACGTCGACGCCAGCGGCGACCTCGGAACCCCCGGGTTCGTCGACCCCGCCGACGCCGACGTCGTTTCACGCTGAGTTCGAAGACGGACGCTCGGGCCGGGAGAGGTCGGGTCCCGACCGCGCTCGCCCGAGTGGTGCCACCGAAAGGGTAAACCTGTCAGCGCCGCAGGTGTCACACGGACGGACCGAATCGATGACGCTCTCACAGATCGATCAGTACAGCCGCGATGCAGCCCCCGACGCCGCCGAGCGCCGCGGCACGGCAGTCGTCCTCGGCGGGAGTATGGCGGGGCTGTGTGCCGCCCGGGCCCTGCGGGACTGGTTCGCGGCGGTCGTCGTCCTCGAACGCGACACGCTCCCCGAGGGCCCGGAGATCCGCGACGGCGCCCCACAGACCGGGCAACCCCACGCGATGCTCGAGGCCGGGCGGGTCACCCTCGAGGACTTCTTTCCGGGGTTCGGCGACGACGTCCGTGACGCCGGCGGGCTGAAACTCGATATGGGCAGCGACGTCGTCTGGTACGACCAGGGCGGGTTCGTCGAGGAGACGGAGTCGACGCTGCCGGCGCTGTACGCCAGCCGACCGCTGTTCGAGCACGTGGTCCGCGAACGCGTCAGGGACCTCGACGGCGTCGAACTCCGGAGCCGGTGTAACTTCATCACCTACGACCACGACGACGGCCGCGTCACGGGAGTTCGGTTCCGCGACGAGACCGGCACGGAGGCGACGCTCGACGCCGACCTCGTCGTCGACGCGACCGGGCGGTCGAGCCGGACCCCGCGGTGGCTCGACCGCAACGGCTACCCGACCCCGCCCGTCGAGGAGGTGACCGTCGACGTGACCTACAGCACCGCGCGGATCGAGCGCCCGCCCGAGGACACCTACGGCGTGTTGGTCGCGCCGGAACCCGACCGGCCGCACGGCGCCGCGATGCTCCCGGTCGAGGACGGCCGCTGGGAGGTGGTGCTCCAGGGGATCCACGGGGAGCGTGCCCCCGCCGACAGGGAGACGTTCCGCGAGTGGGCCGACGACCTCCCGGTCGCGGACGTCGGACGGCAGGTCCGAACCCGCGAGTGGACGTCGGGGATCCGCCGCTACCCGTTTCCTGCCAGCGTCCGGAAGCGCTACGAGACCCTCTCGCGGTTCCCCGACGGGCTGGTCGTGACCGGCGACGCGGTCGCCAGCTTCAACCCCATCTACGGTCAGGGGATGTCGGTTGCGGCGCTGGACGCTCTGGTTCTCCATCAGGAACTGTCCGACGGGACCACCGGTCTCGGACCGCGGGTCTTCGACCGGATCACACCCGTCATCGACGAGGCGTGGCAGCTCGCGGTCGGCAACGACTTCACCTTCGAGGGCACGACCGGACCGAAGCCGTTCGGCACCGACCTGTTCAACCGGTACGCCGCCAGGCTGCTTCGCCGCGCGCAGGACAATGGGGCACTCACCGAGGCGTTCTTCCGCGTGTTCCGGCTGGAACGCTCCGCGACCAGCCTGCTGCACCCGAAGGTCGCGTGGCAGGTGCTCCGGCCGGAGTTCGATGTCGGAACCGGAACGCCCTCGGAGGAGTCGGACCCGCGGCGCGAGACGGCCGTCGAGTCCAACGCGGACTGAGCCGCCCGCGATGTGGGGCGCGACGTCCCCGCCCGAGGCGGCCACGCGACCATCGGACACGGGGCGGGGTTCGTCGGTCCCCACACCGCAACCGTCGGCTCCTCCTACTCCCGTCGTTGCACGCGGAGGTCGCTTCCCCGAATCACCATCGTCGTCAGCGAGGGGGGCGACCGCGAGCGGTTCCGCGGCCGCCGGTTCGCGGGTGACCCGACCGCTCGTACTGTCGGCTATCGTCCCGTGACGGATTTCGACACCCCGGGTGTCGAAAACCGTCACGTGGTTATAGCCAACAGTATCAGGACCGGAATGCCACTCCACGACAGTGCCGCCGAGGTCGTCATAGATCACGACGCCGGCACGCTCACGACCGACGCCGAAACTACGAGCTACACGTTCAGACGGCCCAGTGGGTACCAGCCCCCACCGAGCCGCGGCGGCTCGAAACGTTTCGCCGGTCGGTGACGGGCATCGGCGTCGCACATCAGCGCAGCGGTGGGCACTCGACACGCCACTGTGTCGTCCCGGCTGTCCCGCTTTTGGGCGCCGATACACGTTTGACGCTGGCACGCGAAGCGTGAGCCGAGCCAATTATGGGCTGGGCCGACCCCGGTGTTCTCGAAGCGCGGGTACGCCGCCTCGACAGTGAGGGTCTCGCGGCGTTCGTCGCCGACCTCTGGACGGCACGCGGGTTCCGGACGACTCGCAACGAAGCGTCCGTCACCGCACGCCGTGACGGGAAGACACAGGTACTCTACGTTCTGCCGAGTGGTGTGACGCGGCCGAGCGAGCCGGCCCGAAACGTGGACGTCGTCGTCGCGGCAGGGCGTCCACGATCGGGAGAGACGCTGGCTGCCGAACTGGACGCACAGTTTCTCGACGCCGCCGACCTGACCGAGATGCTCCGCTACGCGATCGGGCGCGACGTCGCTGCCGACCTCTGTGAGCGCTACTTCGGCGCGGGACCTGCCGAACTGACGTCCCCGCCGCGGGAACGGATCACCCGGACCGTCGCGGGGTTCGACCTCGAGCCGGTGGCGGTGGCTCTCGTCGCTTTGCTCGTCGTCGCTGTCGGGGCAGGCGCGGGTTTCGGACTGGCCGGTCCGGGCATCGGCGGGGGCGCACCCACAGATGGGGCGGCTGTCACTACTGAGACGGTGACGGACGCCGGACCCGACGCCCCTGTGACCGCATCGACCGAGGGCGGGTCGGCTCCGAGTGAGCCCGACGGCGTCGAATCGGTGAGCGCGCCTGGCGTGGACGAGGCGGGCATCAGCAACGCGAGTCGGCTCGCACAGGCACACGCAGCGACCGTTTCGGACACGGCGTCGTACACGATCTGGTTCGACTACTACGCAACCGAAAACGGGTCCTCCGGACAGGTCCAGTACGATACTGACGTGCGTGTTCAGGGCCAGCGGAGTACCGTCCGGGACAGTCTCGAACGGACAGGTGGCACCCGGTCGCTGCTCAGAACGGTCTACTTCGACGGGACGGACCGCTACACAGTAGCGGACGGCAGTGGCGACCGCAGGCGGATCGACGACCAGGCGCCGACGGCGACACCGCAAGGGGTGCCGTTTACGCGCCCAGCCGAGATGATTCGGACGTATCTCGCTACCCCGCGGAGTTCGGTCAGTCTCGCCGACCGCGACGCCGCAGGCACCCGGTACCGGCTCCGGGGGACAGGCAGGCCAGCGGGGCTGCCGGACACGGTTACCGACTACGAGATGACGGCTCTCGTCGACGAGCGTGGGTTCGTCCGGTCGCTCGAAGCCGAGTTCAGCATTCCCCGCAGCAGCGACGGCGACGGCGTTTTGGGCCGCGAACGCGTCCGCCTCACGTGGACGTACGACCGTCTCAACACCACCCGAATCCGGCTTCCCGCCGAATCGACTCCCTCGGCGAACAGTAGCGACTGAGTCGGCAGTCTGTGGCGTAACTGCGGCCGTCCCTCTCGTGGTCTCAGATCCTATTCCAACTTTGGCGGACTGTCGTCCGACCCGCCTTCGAGTCGATCGGTATGCTGCAAGCCCTCACGTTCGACATGGACATCCAGCCGTGGGAGGAGGTCAATGGACTCATACTGTTGGCTATAACTACGTGAAAATTTTCGACACCCCGGGGTGTCGAAATCCTTCACGTGACTATAGCCGACAGTATCACTGACCTATACAAGGAGGCACCGTTCGCCGACTCCAGAACGACGCAATCACGCCCCCGGTGCATACGCATCTGCTTGTACCACCCATAGTAACTGAGCGAACCGGTCTGAAGTTGACCGACGAGAGGAAACGGTTGTTCGACCAACCGAGCGACGTCGTCGCTGCGAACGCGAGCGATGACCCTCCGCGTAGCGACGTGATCGACGCGGCGCTGACTCACCTCATTGAATCCCACGAGAACGTAGAACAGGTTCGAGACGAGTACTCGCCACGGACGGTGAAAGATCGCCTGAACACGAGTGTCATTGGCTTACGCTACCGCACGTCCATCGAGTCACGGTGGCGATGACTACATCCACTCGTGGTTGTCCCACCCCTCGTAGTGTTTGAGCCGACTCCTGATCTCGTACGGTTCCCACTCGCACTCGTAGTAGAGTACGTCAGCGAGCGCTCCAAAGTGGCTGTTGTTCAACTCAATGCCTCGGTTGCCCTTTGACGTGATGTAGTCCTCGCTGCGAAGTTCGTCAAATACATCGCTTGCAGTGGGGTAGTCGTCCGTCTCGATAGCGGATATAGAGAGTAGGCTCTCCTCAACGATCGGCGATCCCCATCGGTGCTCAGCCACCATCGCCGCGAGGAGGGCACATTTCACTGACGGCTTGCGCATATTCTCCGTCTTCCCTCGTCCAATATAAATTCACGTTATCTCGCGTTTACGCCTATGCAAACAGTTATGTGTGTCTCCCGGTATACTGACCACATGAGCGAGTCAACGCAAACACACCCTGCAGAGGAGAAAGACACGAAGGAAGCGCGCCTAGAGAACCCCACTGGCGTCCTTCATCTCTTTCAGCACGAGAGCGTCCCTATTCTCATTGACGCCATTCTTACCCTTCCTCCAGGCAGGGAATTCAACAAGACGGAATTGGCCGATCACGCTGGAGTCACGCGCCAGACAGTGAGCAACTATATCGACCTCCTGCTGGAGACTGAAATCGTTGAAGAAGTCCCGAACACATCACCCCGTCGCTACCGAGTCGCCAGGAGCGAGGCAGTCAAAGAACTCTTTGAACTCAACAGTGCGTTAAATGTGGCTGGCGAGTAGCCAACCAACCGTCACCGGTCAGTAAACTCGACGCCGGTAATTTCGACCCGGGCCCCGCCCTGCTCGGTCACGGTAAGCTCCCACCCGTGTGCGTCGGCGATTTGCCTGACAATCCGCAGGCCGAATCCGGTTCCGTCCTCCCTCGTCGAGTATCCTGCCTCGAAGATTTCCTCACGGTCAGACTCAGGGATGCCAGGGCCCGTATCCGCCACGTAGAAACCCTCGTCCATCACACCGATGGATACTGTCACGTCGTTGCCGCCGTGTTCGACTGCGTTCCGGTAGAGGTCCTCGAACAGTTGCTGGATCCGACTCCGGTCGGCTTCGATGACGTGTGGTGCGTCAGCGTCAGGTGTCGCCTGTCGCGTCTCCAAAGTTTGCCAACTGCTCTCTGCCACCTTTGTAATCTCCACAGGTTCAGTCTCGTCCACCCTGTCGCCCTCTCGTGCCAGCGCCAGCAGGTCGTCGATGAGTGCCTGACTCCGGTCGATGGCACCGGTTGCCCGGGCCAGATGGTCGCTCTCGCAGGCCTCCGCGGCCAGTTCGAGGTGGCCCTCAGCAACGCTGAGTGGACTCCGCAGGTCGTGGCTGACGACGCTGGCGAACTCATTGAGCCGGTCGGTCTTCTGTTGGAGTTCCCGTGCTTGCTCCACGCGGTCGGTGATATCACGCGCCGTCCCGACGATGCGTGTCACCTCTCCGTTGGTGGTGACTGGCGTGAGAATCGTCCGGTAAACTGTCCCCGGTTCGGGGACTGGCAGTTCAACTGTATAGCTGACCGAGTTCTGTGTCTCAACACATTGTCTGTACCGATCAAGTATCTGTTGTCCGCCGGCCGCCGCAAATAGCTCAACCGGTGTCTGTCCTGTGACCGGAGTGTTGGCCGGCAGCCCCACGGTCCGTTTGTAATACTGGTTTGCGTGGCGGAGTTCGAACTCACCGTCCGCGACATCGACAATGAACTGGCACTCCTCAGCATGCTCGAACACCGTTTCTACGAGGTCAAGTCTCTGCTCGCGCCGTTTGCGCTCGGTGAGGTCCCGCCCGATTCCGACCAGCCCGGTCGTACTCCCATCAGCGTCGGTCAGACGCGCTCCGGTTAACTCGTAGGGGCGACGCTCACCGTCGGCAGTGAGCAGGTCGGCCTCGGCAGTGATTGTGTCACCCGAAACGGCCAACTGGATCGCGTCGGCAACTGTTTTGCGGTCGTCCTCGGGGAACAGTTCGATCGCCCGCATATCGGCCAGTTCCGAATCAGCGTACCCCGTCGTTCGCGGGACCTGGTTGTTCCACCGTCGGAGGGTGCCGTCCGTGTCGAGCACGTAGAACAGGTCATCCAGTGAGTCGAGTGCTCGTTCGATGGACCGTCGTTCCTCCCTGAGTTCCCGTTCACGCTCCTTGCGCTCGGTGATGTCGTTGCCAGACCCGCGGAGTTTCGTTACCTCACCGCTTTCGACGACTGGCGTGATCTTCATATCCAGGAGACGTTCGTCGCCGTCGCCTGGCTGGAGTCGCCACCTGTCGTGCAGTTCCTCGCCCGTTTCAAAGACTCTGTCGAGTGTTTGTTGAATGCTCTCGCGGTCGTCCGGGTGGAACAGTTCCCTCGCCTCCTGCAAGGAGATCTCGAATTTGTCGGGACGACCGATCATTCGCCGGGTGCCAGCAGTCAGCACGACCGTGTCGCTCCCTCTATCCAGTTCAAACCCGCCGGTGTCACCTGCGAACTCGGTCAGCCGCATCAGCTGTTCCTGCCTGTCGGCCCGTTGGGTCTCGCGGCGGGTCTTGACGGCGTTCAGGATTCGATTGGCCAGGAGTTCGTACTGTTCGGAACCCGACCCCTTCTGGAGATAGTCGGTGACGTCGGCAGCGATGGCCTCACTGGCAACGGCCTCGCTACCCTTGCCTGTATAAAGAATGAACGGGAGGTCGGGATACTCCTCACGGATAGCCTGCAGAAATTCGATCCCATCCATGCCGGGCATGTTGTAATCCGAGACGACACAATCGGGCGGGCGGTCAGTGATCCGTACCATTCCTTCGTCGGCACTGGTCGCCGTCTCGACAGTGAACCGGTCGTCCTCGCGTTCGAGAAACGTCCCGGTCAGATCCGCGAAGTCCGGTTCGTCGTCAACGTGGAGAACACTGATTGGACGGTCCATTAGTGACCTCCCTCCGGAGGCTCGATCCAAGAGCTCCTGTGAATGATCGATGGAAGAGTCTGATGAACGATGATAGAAATTAATGCCCGTAGCCAGGTATGGTTGGCTGTTGCGTGCGCAACACCATTAGTTGGGTCGAGGTGGCTGGTCAGCCTCCGTGGTGGCCAGTGTACTGGCGATGAGTTGACCGATGCCCCGCTTGAGGAGCGACGAGACGGCTTGACGCGTGATGTCGAGGTCGTCACCGAGGTCTTCTTGGGTGGCTCTGCGCGGGGACTCGAAGTAGCCACGGTTGTACGCCAGTTCTAAGGCGATCTGCTGGTCGGCTGTCAGGTTGTACTCCTGGCCGTCTTCGAGCGGGGAGACCGAATTAAACTGTGTGAGTTCAACCGAGAGTTCGTGGTTTCGGCAGTATGTCCGAAATGAAGAAATTTCTGCCTGTTCTTGAGCGCGGACAGTGAACACCCACTGGCCACCACGTCCCTTGCCGGACAGGAGCGTGACGTCGGTGTTGAGAATGGCCGTGAGGACGCTCTCGTGGTCGAGATTCCAGTTGACCCGGACAAACATTGCCTCTTTGACTTGATCGATGATCGTTACTTCCCTGATCCCGATCTCATCGCCAAGGTCGGTGTTGAGTTTGGTAGTGTCGTCGGTGTAAATCCAGAAGTAGGGGATTACAGCCGAGGTGGTTGGCACGACGCGGTCCAGTTCGATGGTGACCGATGATAAGTGCTCGAACACAGCACTCAGCGGGAACTCCGAGTCTTCAACCATGAACGATGCTTCAACTACCATAGAGACCATTGGAGGGGGAGTCTCGTGAGTGCGGTGCTCACTCTCCTGCCGTTCAAACACGTGCGATGTGACCGGCAATAATGTCTCTTAGTCAAGAAATTGGATCCCCGTAATCTCTATTCGTGCACCACCAGTCTCACTCTCGGTCATTCCGACATCCCATCCGTGAGCCCTGGCAATAGTCCGCACAATCGACAGTCCGTATCCATTCCCATCGTCATCGGTTGACACCCCGTGTTCGAAGACTTCACCACGCTGGTCCTGTGGAATACCGGGTCCGTCGTCCGCGATGTACATCCCGTCCGGTAGTGGCCCAACCGTGACGCTGACGTCCTCGCCACCGTGTTCGCTCGCGTTCCGAAAGAGATTCTCGAACAGTTCACACAGTCTGTCAGTATCGGCGGCGACTGTCCCGACCGAGTTGTACTGGAGTGTCGCTTCAGTGTTTGTCCCGATTGCTCCTTCCTATGCGGTGTCGATGACCGCTTCGATATCTGTCGGGTCCGGGTCGGTCACGACTTCGCCCTGATGGGCGACCTTCAGGAGGTCGTCAATGAGACGTTCCATCCGGTCGGTGGTCTGTTCGATGACTTCGAAGTGTTCGTCTGCCCCGGTCTCACGCGCGAGTTCATTGCGTCCATCAACGAGTTGAAGCGGGTTGCGCAGGTCGTGGGCAAGGATATCGGCGAATTCTTTGAGTCGGTCGTTTTGTCGTTCCAGCATCTGTTCGTATTCGTGCTTTTCAGTCATGTCTTTGCTCACGACAGCATATCCGTGGAAATCGTCGTTCCAGAGTGGCGAGATCGTCATGTGTGCCCAAAACACCGAGTCATCCGCCTGTTGATGCCACCCTCGCGTTTCGATGGCAGCCTCTTTTGCGTCAGTCAGAAGCGTATCGAGAGACTGATCGCCGCTTGTTTCGTCAGAGAATAGAATAGTTAGTGGTTGCTGGTCCACAGCGCCAGACGTGTACCCGTAGAGTTCGTGAGCGGCTGGTGACCAGGTGGTGATATTGCCGTCGGGATCGATCATAAAGATGGCGTGGGTAGTAGTGCCTTCGACAAGGTGTTGATACGTGTCGGTATCGGCAGTATCGGACACTGGTTGTGAAGCAGGTGGGCCGGATAGATCACTCACAAACCAACACCACAGAATAAAGACGCAACAGACGAGTTCATCTTATTTATCTACGGTACACGTCCGTGTATAACCCCGGGTTATCTCTTATTATCAAAACAGGATAAACACGCTTCCGAGCAGTCTGTTCATCAAATCTGGCTGGAATACGGCCCGGGTTGCGGCGCGGGGCACCGATAGCTCAGATTCGCGCTGCCCGGCCAGAGACATGAGAGATCAATCAGTCATTGCTTCCTGTCTGCAGGTTGTCCCACAGTCTCGAACCGCCTGCACAGTCGCTGACTCCGTCTCGACCTGAATCGCGTTTATTTCAGTGCGGAGATTGTAGCTTACCGCCCAATCGAGAGGCTCCAATTACTGCTGGCGGTCTTTGCGCTCGGTAATGTCTTGAACGATACCCCGAACGGAACTCAGTTCCCCGTCTACGTGCTGCGGTTCACCTATCGTTCGAACCCATCGGTGATCGTCCTCCGCGTCAGTAAGCCGGAGGTCGAGGTCGTACGGTTCACCATCTTCGACGGCGGCGTCGAATGCCTCCTCGATAATTGGCCGGTCCTCCGGATGGTAGTACTGGAAACTCTCCGTTTGAGACGGTGGTGTGTCTGGTGAAAGACCGTAGATGCGACGAAACTCGTCGCTCCACCACCATTCGTCAGCGTCGATATCGTACTCCCAAGCGCCGACGTTCGCAATATCCTGTGCCGTCGTGAATACATCGACCTGACGTTCGAGCTCACGCTTGCGATCGTGTAACGTGAGTGATTGCTCACGGAGTCGAAGCAGCGCCGCGAGTCGCCAGTGGAGCTCAGCCTGCTGGATGGGCATCGTGACGAGTTCATCAACCGTCTCTGTGACGACGTTATCGGCCAGCTGACCGGCATCTGTCTCGACGATATCAGATTCGGAGTCCGGAAGCAACAGGAGATATGGAAGCAAAACGGGGGCTGTCGTTGTTTTCTTCGTTCGAAGTTTGTCGTGATGTTTCCGGAATGCGGCTTTATCAAGGATACACACGTCGAACGTAGTCTCGCCGATTCCGTCCGCCAACTCAACCGGTTCGAGTGAGGGATGACCGTCGATCCACTCGACGAGCAACTGGCGGTTGCCCCCATCCAGAATGAGGGGGAGAACACGAGTCCCGGAGTCTGAAGTCGCTTCAGGAGTCACCATCGATCCCATCCACTTCGGCGGTCGGCTGTTTCGAGAGTTCTATCCCGATAGCGACACCTGATAGAGTCGAATCGGTGATCCGAAGCGTGCCGCCGTACTGATCAACGAGCGTATCAACGAGGTAGAGGCCGAGTCCCGCGGCGGGATGATTGGGTCCTTGCTCGGTTCGACCCAAGACAGCGTCCCGCCGGTCGGGCGGAATACCCGGACCGTTGTCGGCAATCGTGACGGTAACTGTCTCATCACCGTCTCGGACGGTTATCTCAACGCGTGGCGTGTCAGTGTCGTTGTGTTGGACTGCATTTTTCAAGAGGTTCCTGAACACCGACCCGAGGAGGTCGTTTGCCCTGACGTCTACCCGTGGAATCTCGCCGGTAACGACGAACTCGGTCTCATCGAACGTCGAACGATGGGTGGTGAGCTGCTCGGTCAACACGTCTCCGAGATTGATCGCCTGCAGGTCCGGTTCACCAGCCGTTTCGAGTATCTCACCGAATTCACGCACGACTCCCATGAGATCCACGACGTTCTGACTGCTGTCGAGAACCCGCTGGCAAATCTCGGCACCGGCGTCGTCCGTGTGGGCTTCGAGGCTCGCTGTGAAGCCCATGAGGACGTTCATTTCGTTCTGGATATCGTGATGCGTGACGCGGTTCAACAACAGGAGCTGGTCGGTCTTGCGCTGTAGTGCGAGCGACTGGTCTCTGATGCGTGTGAGCGTGGCGAGTCTGCGCCGCAACTCCGCGATGGCAATCGGCGTCGTCAGAATTTCATCGACCACCTGTCCGACCACCCTCTCTGTCTCCGCCTCGGTCTGGTCTTGGAGGCCGAGTCTATCCGCGGCGGTGTCGGAACGTACCAGAAGCACCGGGAGAAAAGCCTCTGTCTCTTCCTTTCGCTCTCGTAACGCTGTACCGTGCTCACAGAGCGACTGCTCGTCGATAATCACCATGTCGAAGTCCCTGTCCGGGACTCCAGCGTGGTCATCGGAGAGAGCCTCGTACTGGTCCTGTTGCTGTAGCCAGTTGACGAGCACCCGCTGATTGCCCGTCGAGGAGAGTATAGGCAAAATTCGGGTCGGTGGTGGTTCCGTTCCCGACGGGTCGGCGGGTGCAGGCTCGGGTGATTCAGTCAACATTCTCGTCCCATGTCGGTGTCCCGGTGAGAATTCCACGGAGTTCGGGGAGCGATTCTCCGACCCGCAGCCCGTGTTCGGTGATCTCCAGTTCCCGGAGCTGGTTCTCGAACTCGCTGGTGCGCATTTTGAGGACGCCGATTACTTTCCGGAGCGACCCTTTGTATTCGACGTGGCGCAGGACGACGATACTGTCGGCCAGATAGCTCATGCCCTGTTCGGTCGCGCGGAACTGGCCTGTGATATCGTGCACTTCGTTGGTTACGACTCCGGTCACGCCCATATTGCGGAGATAGCGACCGATCTTGACGAGATCCTGCATCGGTTCCGCGCCGACACCGCGCAGTGACTTCTCGAACCCGCTGGTTCCGTCTATCATTACGACCTCTGAGTCGTTGTCTTCGACTTCTGTTCGGATTTGGTGGGTGAACTCGTCGATTGTGAGTTCGTCCGGCCCGATCACCTCGACGTTGAGTGTCTCTCTGTCGATCATATCGGTTATGGGGATGTTGACGGCCTCCGCTCGCTCGAACAGTGTCTGTCGGTCCTCTTCGAAGCTGTAGAGGACCGAACGCTGGCCGCGCCCTGCGGTTTCTTTCATGAACTGGAGACCTGTCGTGGTCTTACCGACACCCGTGGGACCGCTCAGAAAGGTTATCGTTCCGCTGGTGAGGCCACCCGAGAGAAGCGAATCCAACTCCGGGACGCCCGAAGAGAGTTTCGCCGTCGAACGCTCCCGTTCGTGGCGATTGGGATCGAGCTGTGGCCAGACTCGCATGCCGTCATCGGTGATCTGGAGCGTGTGGTGGCCACGCCTGACAGAAGAGCCACGGAATTTCGAGACGTGCATCGTCCGACGCCCCGGCTCTTCCAGCATATTGATGACAGCATCGACGAGAAACTGCAGGTCGTCGTCGGGCATCGACGAGGCAGCCTGCGAGGTGAGCAGGACCGTTGCACCCTCGCTTTTGAGGAACTCGATGAGACCCAAAATCTGTGACCGGAACTGGTGGTCGTCGGGGGCGAGATATCTGAATTCGGTGACTGGATCCACGACGACCCGATCCGGGTTGACCTCCTGGACTTCTGTGCGAATGTTCTTGACCAGTGACGGTGTTTCCACCTCGTCAGCTCGAAACAGGGTGTACGTCTCCTCTTCCTGAAACCGGTCGCCGGAGGGAGAGAGGTTGAGAAACTCGACCCCATTGACATTGAGGTCGAAGTCCCGTGCGGTATCCCGAATGTAGTCTTCGGGTTCGCCGAGATTGATGTACATGGCGGTCTCGTCGGCATCAATGCCAGCGGCGAGAAAGTGCAGTGAGAAAATCGACTTCCCCGCCCCGGGTTCGCCTCGCACAAGCGTGGCGGATTCGGGGAGATAGCCGCCGCCAAGAATATCATCTGCGCCCCTGACGCCGGTTCCTACTCGCTGCTGTTGTTTGCCTTTACCGACTGTTGCCATACTCGTCTTGGATTATTCATACATATATACCCTCGCACTCAGTTTCAATAATTGATACTTTGAACTCGGCTTTGTACGCTTATGAACTCCGGAACTCAGTTATCGGCAGTATCAGGCGTTGAGAGTGTCTAAACCGTGCTTTCAATTAAATGCGCAGAGTCGAGCTGTGAAGTTATACTGTCGGCTATAGTCCCGTGACGGATTTCGACACCCCGGGGTGTCGAAAATCTTCACGTAGTTATAGCCAACAGTATCAAGCCTGCCGCCGGAGGATTTCCCCGACGCGGCGGTGTCCGCATCGATCCTTGTTCTACACGGTACGCCGTACCCGGCAGTCGACGAGAACGGATCCTCGATTCATCGAAACGATCCAAATCACTTGGACCTCCGGAAATTCCTCGACTCGGCTGATGATTGGTTAGATTTGGTCGTCTCGGGGCATCTGCACGTGGGAAGTCGTGGATCGATAGTGGGCTACGAGACTCCCCTACTCGTTACAGGCCCAACCGCGGAAATCAGCAAGTCGACGCAGGAGAACGATCCCTCAACGTGGTTGGTGACGATTGTGAACGGAGAGGTTCAAATCGAGCGGCAGGGTCTGGCGTAATCCAAAATAGAACTGGGGGAGGGGGGTGCGTCCGGCAAGACGGCTGGGATATGGGGCATCCACGTAGTGAGTCTACTGCACCGATGAACCCGTTCAGCAGTCAGTTGGATCCAAGCGCAGAAAGACGCGGTTCGAACTCTTCTTGAAACTCGTCCATAGCATCCACTCCCCATTCGACCAGGTACTCTCGCTGGTCAGCTGTTAGTTCGGTGATCGTCCCGTCGATATCTTCCGGCCGCTTGATTCGGCAGGCCTGTTTCCGAGGCAAACGCTCCCACTCCAACTCAACGCCCAAATTCTCCTCAATCTGCGTCTGTTCTCGTTTTAATGCCTCAAATATCTCCTCGTTACGTTCCTTATTCGACGTTGAAATATAGAGTTCGACGGAAAACTCCGGCCCCTGATGGAATACCCACCCGAATCTAACCCCTGAAATTCCAGCACTGAACGTCAGATAGTTTCGAGGCCCAGGGTTGAGTTTGTACCAGTTCGGACGCCTCTGGGAGTATGCATCGACCATCTCGGCGAAGAACTGTCGGTAGCTTTGCTCGGAGTCGGTAAGGGATTCGTCACTAACCTCCCGTTCCCATTCGTTGGGCTCAACGACGACTTCGAACTCGAACCCACGCTCCTCGGATCCCTCGATACTCACGACGCGGGGTTTGATCGCGAAGAACTTCGCACCTTTCGGTCCGGTTTCGTTCAACCATTCGAGCACGCTCCGGTGCTCCGGCCGAAACTCCTCGGCAAGCCACATCGTGAATCCGGCATTCTTGCCGGACGAGTACGTCAGGAGTTTACCCAGGTGATCGTGGTCCGTCTTGTTGTACTGATTCTCGATAACGACGGTTTCACCCGTGTTCATCTCCCGTGCAACGATATCAGCCGAGAAGTCGCCAACGGCTTCCTCTGCCCGTGCATCCTCAATCTCTATCCCCAACTCCGACGCTAACAGGTCGATGTTCTCCGTCAACCACCTCGTGAAATCCCGCTCCTCGTTTTCCCACACCGAACGAAGGTTATGCTCCCGGATTCGCGAAACGTTCCAGTCCATAGACACGCTTTCCGGGGAGTTTGAATAAAACGTCGTGGACTGTAGGTTCCCTGAGCGTGATCGTTGAGGGTTGTTGCCGGACGTACCCCCCCTCCCCGGGGAAGGTCGACTCCACATAGGATGCTGGACGCATCCCCCTCCGTCCCCGTCCTCCAGCCAACGTATGATATTGCCTCAAAAGCGCCCACAACGGCATTCTGGAAGGCAGATATGGCAGATTCTGAGGCTAAAACGGTGTTACGGAAATTAAAACACTGATCGACCTATCTTCGGCTCCACCCGTCCCAGTTGTCTCTTACAACGAATTCGATTTCCGAATGCTTGTACGTGTAGCGCTTAATATCGTTGTCCTCACAGTAATCCGCAAGTCCGACCGGAAGCACGCCGATCTCCTCGTAGTTTGGAAAAAAAGCGACGGTAACGTCTTCGCTCCCATCCGGAGTCTCTACCACGACGGCCGTATCCGGATCGGTGTGACTGGTCTTGATCACCTGATCTCCGGGCACGTACGGATTCTCGGCGAACGCGAGGTTCTCGTGTTTGTACGTCCAGAGCTTGATTCCTTGATCGTCGCAGTACGACGCGAGGATTGCAGGATGGTAGTCGCGCCACGCACCCGGCCCTTCATCGAGCGAACTCGGGAACGCGACCCGTACCGCTTCTCCATCCATCTCGTGTCCGAATGTACCGGTGTTCTGCTCCGGCGGCAGCACCTCGACAACAACCCCTACTGACGGCTCCGCGTCACCGGCTTTCACTACCCGATCACCCGGCGAGAACGGGTTCTCCGGCTTCTGGTTCATATGAGCGGTGTTTGGTCCGAGATCGAGCAGCTCGTTCATCGGTCGGGCCGCGAGGTGATCGAGTTTCTCCGGAGAGTTGCCGGAGAATTCCGCCTCGGTTTTGACCTTCGATTTCAACGTTTCGAGGCGCTCCCAGCCGAGCAGCATCAGACTGTCCTCGTTGTCGCGATGCCAAATCATCACTACGATATCGTCATCGGAATCCTGCTCAACGAGGGATTCGGGAAGAAACGCAGACACGTCTCGGGACGATTTTACGTCGACGGTGTACCCGAACACCTCGAAGTCGTAGCCGGAGAAACTCTCGGAGTTACACCGCCGGATCGCCTCCTCGTTTTTCCATTCCCACATCTCGACGGGAAGATACTCGCGACAGAACTGCTCGAACGCGAGCTCACCGAGATTGCCGATCCGCTTGATGTCCAGATCATCCGCCCCCTGGATGACCGCTTGGTGGTGAGCACGTTCGTGGTCAACCTCGTCCGTGGTAAATCGATACACTATTAATCGATCAGACAAGGGATAAATATACTTTCGTAAGGGAGTATCAAATCAAGGATTTGGACGAAACTGAACGTATCTTGAATATAAAAACTCGACAGTTGCTCCCCAAATCGAGATGATACGGCGTAAAGAGGCCGGTATCCGCCCAAAATAAGTTAATTTGATGAATACTTACGTATTTCACGAACCGCACGAAGGCGACGACCCCCGTTACGCTACGTAACGAACTCAAAATCGTAACTACGGGGTTAGCTTATATACACCCGGCCGCCGTCCGTTGAATTCGCCCCGCCAGAAACGCTGACGGACCCGACGGGAGTCACGCGAGTGAAACGAGCGTGACAACGTCGGGGGAGTGAGATTTCGCTTCGCGAAATCGAACGGACCCGACGGGATTTGAACCACGGTCGCTCACCCCGTTCGCTCCCTGCTTCAAATCCCGCAGCTGTCGCTGATTCGCTCTCCACTTCGTTCCGAACAGAATCAGCGGACCCGACGGGATTTGAACCCGCGGCATCCTGGTCCGGAACCAGGGACTCTGTCCACTGAGCTACGGGCCCTCAGCGAGAAGTATCGCTGCCGTCCGTTTAACGGTTGTGAACCGATCCGAGGTCAACACCGCCGGTTTATGGCGCTTCGCCCGTTTCGATCGTGAAGTCAGCACGCGGGTACGCCACACAAGTCAGCGTGTATCCTTCGCCGAGTTCGCCGTCGTCGAGCATCTGTTGGTTGTCGTGGACCACGTAATCCTCGGAGTTGCCGCCGGAGGTGATCTGGCCGGCACACGAGACACATTGGCCCTGCCGGCACGCATACGGCAGGTCGAAGCCCTCGTCCTCGCCGGAGTCGAGCAGGGGTTCGTTGTTGGGAACCTCGATGGTCGCGCCCTGCTTCGTGAACTCGACCTCGAAGTACTCCACCTCGTCGTCGGGGATGTCGGCGGGACTCGTCTCCTCGGCGGACTCGCCGTCCTCGAGTTCGCCCTCCTCGCCCTCGCCGGCCGGGACCGCCGCGGGGGCCGCACCGCCGCCGCCGATGGATCGGTTCATCGGCTCGGGGAAGTCCGTTTCCGGGACGGCGCTCGCCCGCCGTTCGAGCACCTCCTGGGAGATGTCCGCGGTGGGGGTCCACCCGGTGCCGCGGGCGTAGTGCAACGCCACGGCAAGCAGCGTCAGCGTCACCCCGAGGCCGAGCCCGACGAGGTTTATTTCCACCATATGCGCGGCTATGGAGTCGGAGGTTAAGGAGGTTGTGATTGTTTCGAAGCCCCCGCCGCCCGGACCTCAGCGCCGAGCGACCTCGTGGCGACCGAACCCGTACCGGAGCCGGTTGGCCAGCCGCCGGGCAAACCGACCCGTTCCGTCGCCGGTCGCCCGCGATCCGAACCGTTCGGCCAGCGCCTGGTAGATGAGCGGCACCGGCACCCCCTGCTCCAGCGCCTCCTGGACCGTCCACGTCCCGGTGGAGCCGCCGGCGACGTGGTCGGCGACGTCTCCCAGGTCCGAGCCCTCCTCGCGGAACGCCTCCTCGCAGAGCTCCAGCAGCCACGACCGGATGACCGCCCCGTTGTTCCAGGTCCGGGCGACGGCTTCGAGATCGAGGTCGTAGCGGCCGTCCGCGAGGAGCTCGAACCCCTCGCCGTAGGCCTGCATCAGCGCGTACTCGACGCCGTTGTGGACCATCTTCACGTAGTGACCCGACCCGCTCTCCCCCATCCGGTCGTGGCCGGCCGGCCCCGTCGCCACCGCGTCGAAGACGGGGGTCATCGCGTCGTAGGCCCACTCGGGGCCGCCGACCATCAGCGAGAACCCGAGTTCAGCCCCCGCCGGCCCGCCGGAGGTGCCGCAGTCGAGGTACGCGGCGTCTGTCGACGCCGCCCGCCGGACCGAGTCCTCGAAGTGGGAGTTCCCGCCGTCGACGACGACGTCCTCGGCGGAGAGGCGAGGTTCGAGTTCCTCTACGGTCGCGTCGACCGCCTCGCCCGCGGGCACCATCAGCCAGACGCGCTTGTCGTCGCCGAGGCGGTCGGCGAGGTCGTCCAGACCCTCGGCGGGCGTCGCCCCCGCGTCGGCGGCTGTCGCGACCGCCTCCCTGTCGAGGTCGAACGCCACCACGTCGTGACCCGCCGCGAGCACGCGGTCGACGACGATCTGTCCCATCCGGCCGAGTCCGACGACGCCCAGTTGCATACCGCCGACTGCGACGCGCGCGGAGGTAGTGATTGTGGTTTCGGCGTCGACGTGATCTTCCACCCCGTTCCGATGCCCGATTCGGCGACTTACTCCTGCGACTGCTGCCGAAGAGCCGCCACGGGTGGGACTGGAAGGGGCCACGGTCTCCTCGGACCCATCCCCGGTGACTGATTTCCGGACAAAACTGTACCGTCGAAACACGCTTCCCCCGCCCACCCAACCTGCGTACTATGGACGAACGCGTACGCGACCACGCCGAGGTGTTAGTGGACTGGAGCGCGCGGATCGACTCGGGCGACCACGTCGTCGTCCGCGTCGCCGAGGGCGCACACGACCTCGCGGTCGCCGTCGCGGAAAAACTCGGCGAGCGCGGGGCGACGGTCGCCACCTCGTACGCCTCCGACGAGGTCTCGCGGGCGTACCTCCGGGCGCACGACGGTGACTTCGAGACGCCGGCGCACGAACTCGCACTCTACGAGCACGCCGACGCCGTCCTCTCCTTAGGCGGCGGTCGCAACACCTTCGCGACCGCCGACGTCGACGGCGACACCCGGCAGGCGTCGGCGAAAGCGGTCGCGCCCGTCCGGGAGGCCCGACTCGCAACCGACTGGGTGTCGACCGTCCACCCGACCCGGTCGCTCGCCCAGCAGGCCGGGATGTCGTACGAAGCCTACCGGGACTTCGTCTACGACGCCGTCCTCCGCGACTGGGAGATGCTTGCAGAGGAGATGCAGCAGTTGAAGCAGCTCCTCGATGCGGGCAGCCAGGTCCGACTCGTGACCGAAAACACCGACCTCACGATGTCGATCGAGAGCCGCACCGCGGTTAACTCCGCGGCGTCGGTGGCGTACGACTCGCATAACCTCCCCTCCGGCGAGGTGTTCACCGCGCCGTACGCCACGGAGGGAACGGTCCACTTCGACGTGCCGATGACGATCTCCGGGTCCCGAATCCGCGACGTCACCCTCCGGTTCGAGGACGGGGAGGTGGTCGAGCACGCCGCGGCGGTCGGCGAGGAAGTCATCGGCGACGTCCTCGACACCGACGAGGGTGCCCGGCGGCTCGGCGAACTCGGGATCGGGATGAACCGCGGGATCGATCGAGTGACCGACAACGTCCTCTTCGACGAGAAGCTGGGCGACACCGTCCACCTCGCGGTCGGGCGGGCCTACGACGCCTGCCTCCCGGAGGGCGAATCCGGCAACGACTCGGCGGTCCACGTCGATCTCATCACCGACGTGAGCGAGAACTCCCGGCTGGAAGTCGACGGCGAGGTGATCCAGCGGAACGGCCGGTTCCGGTGGGAGGAGGGGTTCGACGCGGACGAGTCGGCATAAACGACCGCGGTCGACCGCGTCACCTCCCTGCTTCCGTCCTCAACGGTCCAAGCGCGCGCTCACGCCGCCGCTGCCCGCAGCAACGCTTTCGACGTGCTTTTTATTCGCGGCCGTCTCGTGTGGCGTATGGCCGAATTCCAGATCGTCGTCTCCGACGAGACCGGACACACAGAGCAGTTCGAGGTCGACGGACAGGACGCGAACCGCTTTCTCAACCGCGACCTCGGCAGCGAGGTCGACGGCGGCGCGGTCGGGCACGACGGGGTCACGCTCGAACTCACCGGCGGCTCCGACGAGGCCGGCCGCCCGATGCGGGCCGACGTCGCGGGCTCGGAACTGAAAGAGCTCCTCCTCGAGGGCGGCGTCGGCTACCACCCCTCCAACGAGGGCGAGCGGAAGCGCGTCACGGTTCGCGGCCGACGCATCTCCGAGGCGACCGCACAGATCAACGCCCGGATGGTCGACGGCACCTTCGGCGATGACGAGGCCGACGTCGACGAGGCCGACGCCGACGCTGAGGCGGACGGGAACGACGAGGAGTAAGCCGTGTCCGAGCGCGTCCCGAGCGACCACCCGTCGGTGACGACGCTCCGCGCGCACCTCGCCCGAAGCGGGGGCACCCGACGCCCCTGTCTCCGACTGCCCGACGACGCCGCCGTCGAGGCGGGCGACGTCGTCCGGCTGTTGCTCGACGGCACCACCACGTACGCCCGCGTCGACACCGACGCGACCGGCCCCTTGATCAGTGGCGCGTACGACAACGAACGCCTGGTCCGGTCGCCCCGGGAGGGCGACAACCGGCTCGTCGAATGGTGTGACGCCCACGACCGGGGGCCGGGCGACGCCGTCGAACTCGACGAACTCGACCCCGGCTTCCGTTATGGCCTCCGCGACCCCGGCGACCGGGTGGTCTACGACGTCCCCGCCCGCCCCGACGAGTCGCTGCGGGACATCGCCGCGTCACTTCGGGACTGAGGGCCGAACGTCGCCCGCGACGCTACTGCGCCACGTAAGCCTTACTTCCGCAGCCCGGGTTCACAACGTATGAGCCAGGTGCCCGAACGGAGCGAACTCCCGACCGAAGACACGTGGGACCTCACCAGCATCTACGCTGACGACGACGCGTGGCGGGCGGCCTACGAGGCCGTCAGCGACCGCGTCGAGGACCTCCGCGAGTACGAGGGTCGCGCGACCGAGAGCCCCGACACGCTCCTGGAGTTTCTGGAACTCCGGGAGTCGGTCCTCCGGGAGGTCTCGAAGGTCACGAGCTACGCCAGCCTCCGGAGCGCCGAGGACACCCGAAACCAGGAGTACCAGGCGATGCAGGCCAAAGCCGAGTCGCTGTCGTCGACGGCGAGTTCGGCCACCAGCTTCCTCGACCCCGAACTCCAGGAACTCGACCGCGAGGGCGTCGCGGCGTTCGTCGACAGCGAGCCCGCGCTCGCGGAGTACGAGCACTACTTCGACGACGTGTTGCGGACGAAGCCCCACACCCGATCGGCGGAGGTCGAGGAGCTGCTCGCCGACCTCGGGGAGGTCGCGGGCGCGGCCTCGGACGTCTACGGGATGCTCTCGAACGCGGATCTGACGTTCCCGACGGTCGAGCGCCCCGACGGCGAGTCCGTCGAGATCACCCAGGGCAACTTCACGAAGCTCCAGAAACATTCCGACAGGGCGTTCCGGCGGACGGTCTACGAGGCGTACTACGACGAGTGGGCGGAGATCCGGAACGCCGTCGGGACCTCGCTCAAGAACAGCGTCAGAAAGGACGTGAAGTACGCCCGCGCCCGCAACTACGATACCGCCCGCGAGGCGGCGCTCGACGGCCCCAACGTCCCGGTTGCGGTGTACGACACCCTGCTCGAGGCCGTCCACGACAACCTCGACGCCCTCCACCGTCACGCCGAACTGAAACGGGAGGCACTCGACGTCGACGAACTCCGGATGTGGGACCTCTACGCCCCGATGACGGGGCCCGAGAGCCCGGAGATCCCCTACGAGGAGGCCGCCGAGTACGTCGTCGAGGCGGTCGCGCCGCTGGGCGACGCCTACCAGGAGCGGCTCCGGGAGGGGCTCGACTCCCGGTGGGTCGACGTCTACGAGAACCGCGGGAAGCGCTCGGGGGCGTTCTCGGCGGGCACCTACGACACCCAGCCGTTCATCCTGCTGAACTACCAGGACGACATCTCCTCGATGTTCACGCTGGCGCACGAACTCGGCCACTCGCTGCACTCGGAACTGGCGAAGGACGCCCAGCCGTGGCAGTACGCCGACTACACCATCTTCGTCGCGGAGGTGGCCTCGACGGTCAACGAGACGCTCCTGACGCATCACCTGCTTGAAACCGTCGAGGACGACGACCTCCGGCTCCACGTCCTCGACGAGTACCTCGAACGGTTCCGGTCGACGCTCTACCGGCAGACGATGTTCGCGGATTTCGAGCTTCGGATCCACGAGATCGCCGAGGACGACGGCGCGCTCACGCCCGACCGGTTCGACGAGGTGTACCGGGATCTCAAAGCCGACTTCTACGAACCGGCCGTTCTCGACGACCGGATCGCCCGGGAGTGGATGCGGATCCCACACTTCTACTACAACTACTACGTCTACCAGTACGCCACGGGGATCTCCGCGGCGGTCGCGATCGTCGAGCGGATCCTTTCGGAGGGCGAGACGGCAGCGGCGGACTACCGCGACGCGCTCGCGATGGGCGGCTCCGCGTATCCGATGGACGTGCTCGACACTGCCGGCGTCGATATGGCGTCGCCGGAGCCGGTCGAGTCCGCGCTCGGGGTGTACGACGAGTATCTCGGGCGGATGGCGGACCTGATATAAGCGGTCGGTCGCGTCGGACTTCGTCGCCGACGCTCGCTCCCTGATGGCGGCGGTTCACCCGATTCGCTCCCGTCGGTCGGGAACCGCCGGACGGATTTATACGCTGGTGCTCGAATACGCACGTATGCAGTACCTCGTCGCAGTCGACGGTTCCACGGAATCGGACCAGGCCGTCGAGTACGCCGCGACGCACGCGATCGGTCTCGGCGCAACCCTGGAGATCGTCCACGTCTTGGAACCCGAGACCGAACTGATCGACGGCGAGATCGTCCTCCCGGGGGGCGACCGGGCGACCGACATCGGCGAGCAGGTCCTCAACCGGGCCAGACAGCGGGCGACCGAGGCGGTCGCCGACCGCGACGGCGGCCTCGAAACCGACACCAAACTCCTGACTGGGCGGCCGTCGGACGCGATCGCCGACTACGCCGACCGGGCGGGCGTCGACGCCATCTACCTCGGCCACCGGGGGCTCTCGGAGGAACGCGAACAGGTCGTCGGCAGCGTTGCCAAGAGCGTCGTCGACAAGGCGACCGTTCCGGTCACGATCATCCGGTGATCGGCGTCGCCGTCGAAGCCGGCGCAGGTCCGCACGTCGACGGGGTCGCGACACTCCCAGCGGCCGGGGGCGGCGCGGCCACAAACGGTAATCCGCGCGATCGGGTAGCCGCCGATATGGACCCACACCGTGACGCCCTGTCGACGGCCGCGTCGCTCCCGCTTGCGACCCTCTCGAACCGGCTCGCCGGCGACCTCGTCACTCCCGACGATGGCGAATACGCGGGGGCGCGCCGCGTCTGGAACGGGATGGTGAACGAGTATCCCGCGGCGATCGCGTACTGCAAGCGGGTCGACGACGTGACCGCGGCGATCGCGTTCGCCCGCGACCACGGTCTCGCGGTCGCCGTCCGGAGCGGCGGCCACAGCGTCGCCGGCGCGTCGGTCGTCTCCGGCGGCCTCGTCGTCGACTGTTCCGGACTGGAGTGGGTCCGCGTCGACCCCGAGGACCGGATCGCCCGCGTCGGCGCGGGTGCGGACTGGGGGCTGGTCGACCGCGCCACCCAGTCGTTCGGGCTAGCGACGCCCGGCGGCGTGGTCTCCGACACCGGCGTCGCGGGGCTCACGCTCGGCGGCGGCACGGGCTACCTCTCGCCGAAACACGGCTTCGCCGCCGACAACCTCCGGGCGATCGACGTCGTGACCGGTCGCGGCGAGCGCCTGACGGCGACCCCCGACCGGAACGAGGACCTGCTGTGGGCCGCCCGCGGCGGCGGGACCGTCGGCGTGGTGACCGCCTTCGAGTTCGACCTCCACCCGCTCGACCACGACGTGCTCTACGCGGAGTCGTGGCTGCCGGCGGACCGCGCGGCCGAAGTGCTCCGGGAGTACCGGCGGTACCAGGAAGCCGCCCCCGACGAGGCGTGCGTCTTCCCGTCCTTCGCCCGGGTTCCGCCGACGCCGGAGTTCCCCGACACCCGGCACGGTGACCCCGCGGTCGTGGTGGCTGGGGTGTACGCCGGCGAGCCGGCGGCCGGCCGCGACGAGTTCGAGTGGTTCGTCGGCGGCGCCGACACCTTCAGGACCTCCGTTGACGCGATGCCGTACGTCGACCTCCAGTCGATGCTGGACGCGGACTTCCCCGACGGACGCCGGTACTACTGGAAGGCCGTCCCGCTCGCGGAGCTCCGCGACGACGCGATCCGCGAGCTCCGGCGTGCGACCGAGCGGGCGCCTTCGGACCTCTCGACCATCGTCCTCTGGCCGATGCACGGGGCGGTCGGACGCGCCGGCGACGACGCGGGTCCGATCGTCGGCCGCGACGCCTCGGTCGTCGTCAACGTCGAGGCGGCGTGGGACGACCCGACGGCGACGGCCGCAAACGTCGAGTGGGTCCGGGAGACCTGTCGGGCCGTCGAGGGGGACGCGTCGCTGCCGGGTACGCTCCCGAACTTCGCCGGCGGGACGGATCCCGACGCCGACGACGTGTACGCCGACCGCGCCGCGCGGCTGCGCGAGGTCCGCGAGCGGTACGACCCGGACGGGATTTTCACGTACGAACGGGGGTGAATCGCCGGTTCTGCCGGGGATACGACGCTGAGCTGGTGGCGAACAGTCGGCACTCGGCTCCCTCCCGCGCCGGCGTGCCGAGCGATCGCTACCCGGCGCGGGGCTCTGCTCAGATCACGCGGCGGATGGTCCCGGCTTCGGAAATAAACCCACGGACGGCCGGGGCGTCCCGACGGGCGACGTCGGCCGTGTGATCCGCGGAGTCGACAGCCTGAATAGAGCGCCGACCAACGCTGGGGTATGAACGTCCGGACGCTCGGCGACTCCGACGTCGAAGTCAGCGAGGTCGGGTTCGGCGCGTGGGTGGTCGGCACCGACTGGTGGGGCGACCGCACCCGCCAGGACGCCATCGACCTCGTCCACCACGCGATCGACGAGGGAATCACCTACTTCGACACCGGCGACGTCTACGGCCACGGCGACAGCGAGAAACTCCTCGGCGAGGCGCTCGAAGACCACCGCGAGGACGTCACTGTCGCCACGAAGATCGGCTACGACTTCTACAACAACCCCCAGGCCGGCCACGGGGAACTCCCCAAGGAGATCTCCGGCGAGTGGGTCCGGAAAGCCACCGAACGCAGCCTCGACCGGCTCGAAACGGAGTACGTCGACGTGCTCCAGTTGCACAACGCAAACGTCGACGAGGTCGACGCCGACGTGCTCGAAGCCCTCGACGAACTCCGGGAGGAGGGACTCGTCCGCGCGGTCGGGTGGGCGCTCGGCCCCTCGATCGGGTGGCTCGCGGAGGGCGATATGGCGATCGAAGCGGAGTTCGATTCGGTCCAGCTGGTCTGGAACCTCCTCGAACAGGAGGTCGGCAATCACTTCCTCGACACCATCGCCGAGACCGGCTCCTCGACCAGCCTGATCCCCCGCGTGCCGCACTCCTCGGGCCTCCTGAACGAGCAGGTCACCCCCGAAACGGGCCACGACCTCGACGACCACCGCGGGTTCCGCCCCGACGCGTGGTACGAGACCGGGTGGGAGAAACTGGAGGCGCTGCGGTTCCTCGAACGGGATGGGGAGCGCACGATGGCCCAGGCCGCGATCGCGTACCTCCTCAGCCACGAGGCAGTCGCCACCGTGACGCCGACGTTCCACACGAAAGCGGACATCTCCCGGTGGGCGGCGGCCTCGGAGGTGCCGAAACTCTCCGACGACGAACTCGCCCGCGTCGCCGACCGCTACGCCGACAACTTCGGGATCGACCGCGACGACGGAATGGACGAACTCCGGTCGTCGGTCGACGGCGAGGACATCCGCGCGGCGGGGATCGACAAGCGGGCGACCGCCGGGCCGCGGAACTCCGCGTCGTCGGACTGACGGATGAACCGCACCCGGTTTCTCGTGGTGACGGCCGCCGTCCACCTCCTGCTCGCGGCGTGGGTGCGACGCGACGCCGACGCCCGCGGAATCGACCCCTCGCCGTGGGACGCGGTGACGCTTTTCGCCGGCGTCGTCGGGGTCGCGGGCTACCGTCGCAGTCGGTGAGAGACGGCCACACGCGGCGACCTGCGGAACGACTCTACGCCAGGAAGACGTGTCGCGGCCGGTCGGCAAGCACCTCGCGGCCCCACTCGACGGTCTCGCCGAACTCCTCCGAGCGGAAAAAGGCCATCGCGTTCTCGCGGGCGTCCCACTGACTGGAAATGAACATGTCGTTCTCGTCTTCGACGTTCGCAAACAGGTCCGTCTCCTGGTGGCCCTCCATCCCCTCGAGGATCCCCTCGACGTCGTCGAAGGTGTCGTGGAACTCCTCGCGGTAATCGGGCTTGACGGTGTAGAACATCCCCATCGTCCCGAAGCCCGACTCCTCGCCGGCGCGGGAGACGACCTCCGGCAACTCCGAGAGGAAACCCGCGGCGGTCTCGGCCGCGGAGGCGGTGTCCCAGATGCTCACGACCGCGTTGCGGTCGCGCCCGCGGGCCTCGTAGACCGCGGTCTTGACGTGGGTGTCGTAGTGGTCGAAGTTCCCGCGGAGCCCCTCGACCTCCGAGAACAGCTCGTCGGTGTCGGCCGCGGAGTAGAGCACCGTCGCGTAGACGTCCTCGCCGTGGGGCTGGCCCGCGTAGATGTCGAGGTCGGCGAGTTCCCGGCGGATGTCGTCGGCGTCGTCGCCGTCGTGACCATCCTGCTCGGCGTCGTCGTCGCCGTGACCGTCGGCGTCGCTTGCGTCCCCGCTGTCGGCGTCGCCGTGAGCGTGTGCTTCACTCTCGTGACCCGCTTCGCCCGTCGGCACCGTCTCGCCCGCCAGATACGCGCCGAGGTCGGCGGGCGGGAACCGGCGGCCGACGTAGAACTCCCCGAAGTCGCTGTACTTCGCGGAGACGTCGTCGAACCGCATCTCGTAGACGATGTCCTTGATGTCCGTGGGGTCGTCGGCGAACAGCGTCACGCCCCACTCGTGGTCGTCGAACCCGACCGAGGAGGCGATAATCTGGTTGATCCGGCCGGCGTACCCCTTGCCGGTCTCGGCGTGCTCGGCCATCAACTCCGCGCGCTTCTCGAAGTCGAGGTCGTACCAGTTGTACGATTCGCCGCGGCGCTTCGTCATGGGGTAGAAGGAGACGTACCCGTCGTCGGGGATCTCCGGGGTCAGCTTCCCCTCCATATACCGGCGCGTCCCCTCGTCGACCGCCTCGGGCTCTTCGAAGAACTCCGGGGTCGAGTATCCGGAGATCTCCGTGACCGACACGTACGAGGTGGTCTGCTCGGTGAACGACGCGAGCGCCGTCCCCTCGAACCGGCGTTCGGCCCGCGAGAGGGCGCCGAGCGTCGGCCGGAAGTGGAGCACGAGGAGGTCGGCCTTGTGGCCGAGTACCGAGAACACGCCGGAGTCGCCCTCGTCGGCGTCGTCGACGGCCTCGTGGGTCCGGAGGTACTCGACTCCCTCCTCGATCGCGCGGTCGCGTTCGCGGTCGGGCGCCTCGCGCCAGGCGTCCCAGTCGACGGTTCGGAAGTCGTGGAGGACGAACCACCCTTCGTCGGTCGGGGGAGCGTCAGTCATACCGCACGGTTGGCACGCCACCGGTATGGGCGTTGCGAGTCGGCGGCGGGATCCCGACGCGGGCCGACGTTCGCCGCCACAGTCCCGACCCTGCACCCGTGTCGCCACGGCTCACATCCCGCTTTATGTTCTCGGCGAACCATCACGTCGTATGCACCCGACGACCGTTCTCCGGATCGAGGGACTCGCCCTGTTCGGCGCCGCGACCGCGGCGTACGTCGCGCTCGGGGCGCCGGTGTGGCTGTTTCCCGTCCTCGCGCTCGCTCCGGACCTCTCGATGCTGGGCTACCTCGCGGGCCCCCGCGCCGGCAGCCGGGCCTACAACCTGTTTCACACCACGGTTGCGCCGATCTCCCTCGGGGCACTCGGCCTCCTGGTGGGCGTGACCCCCCTCGTGTGGGTCGCCCTCGTGTGGGCTGCCCACATCGGTGCCGACCGGGCCGTCGGCTACGGGCTGAAGTACCCGACCGAATTCAGACGGACGCACCTCACGCGCGCCGATGCCCACACCGACCCGGTCGGCGAACCTGCCGACGGCCACGCCGATGCCGTCCCGATCGGACGCGAGTAGCGGGGACGCGACTCCCGCAAAGCCGATACGACCGGCCGGCGCGTCGTGGCCGCCGCACGCCGACCCCGTTCGTTACCCGCCGAGGACGGTCGGCCCGAACACCAGGATGAGAAGCGACATCAACATCGTCACCCCGACCGCGGTCGTGATCGTGCTCACGACGCGGTTGCGGTCGGGGACCGGCAGCCGGGCGACCACCGCCTCCGCGCTGGTCCGGAGGATCCGGCCGCCGTCCAGCGGGTAGCCGGGGATGCAGTTGAACAGTGCCAACTGGAGGTTGATCCACGCCATCCAGAAGGCGACGTTCGCGAGGACGAACACGCCGCCGCCGAGGGCGCCCAGCGGCCCGCCGACGGAATAGAAGTTCAGCACGTTGCCGGTGAACCCCGGGAAGTTGGGGATCCCGAGCACCAGGGAGGCAAGCGGGAGCACGAGCGAAATGTAGACGGCGCCCAGCGGCGACTCCGCGATCGCCCCCGAGAGGCTGGTGGCGTCGGGGCCGCCGTCGCCGCCGAGGAGTTCGATGTAGGTCCCCGCCGGATACGCCTGCGCGCCGAAGTCGGTCAGGAGCAGCCCGCTCGTCCCCGGGAAGATGTTGACGCCGAGGAAGCCGGTGCCGTCCCGCGGGTTGGTGCCGAGCGTCACGTCGTAGGTCTCGGCGGCGCCGTCGTGGTACAGTTCCACCGACACGGTCTGTCCGGGGTCGGTGTCGTCGAGTGCGCGGGTGAGTTCCGCCGCGGTCACCACGCGCTCGCCGTCGATCGCGGTCACGATCACGCCGGGTTCCGTCGGCGCGCCCGTCTCGGCGAGCGGGCCGTCGGCGGCGACGCGGGTGAGATACGCGCCGGCCGGGATCGTGACGGCCCCGCGTTCGGTCTCGACCTCGACGACCCGGCCCTCGCCGACGGCCTCGACGAACCCCGGCCGGGTCGCCACCGCCGAGCCGTTGACCGCGGTGACGTTGACCGCCGACTCCCCGACCGAGAGGTTCGCGGGGTTGCCGGGGACCGAGTCGACCGCTACGAGCGACCGTTCGACCTCGGTCGTCCGAGCCCCCCGGTCGGCGGCGCTTCCCCCGCCGTCGAGTTCGACCGTCACCGTCCGGTCGTCGGCGTCGAGCAGGGCGGCGTCGAGCGTGGTCTCGTTGTCGACGGGGACGCCACCGACCGCGGTGATCCGGTCGCTGGGGCCGATCCCCGCGGTCGCGGCGGGCGACCCCTCGTAGGTGTCGGCGACGGCCATCCCGGGGGCGACGCCGATGCTCGCGACCACGGGGCCGAAAAGCAGCGCGAAGGCGACGATCGTCACGAAGAAGTTGTTCGTCACGCCCGCGGCGAACATCCGGGTCTTGCCCCCCCGGGAGGCCTCCCGCTGGCTCTCCTCGTCGGGTTCGACGAACGCGCCGAGCGGGACGATCGCGAGCAGGAACACCCCCATCGACTCGATCTCGATCCCCTCGACCCGACAGAGGATGCCGTGGCCCCCCTCGTGGACCACCAGTCCCACCAGCAACCCGAAGACGATCTCCGGGGCGACCGACAGCGGCAGGAAGTCGTTGACGCCGGGCACCACGAGGAAGTTCTGCGGCTGGTTCACCGACGACGCCGGCGGGGGCTGCTGGAGGATCGCGATCCCCTGGAGCAGCAAAAAGAGGAACATCCCGGCCATGATCACGAGTGCGGCGCCGACCCCGAGGTTGGTCCACGCCCGCCAGAACCGCTTGGGAGCGGCGATCCGGTCGATGAACTCCCGCCC
Organism: Halobellus ruber; assembly: GCF_014212355.1. Lineage (NCBI taxonomy): Archaea > Methanobacteriati > Methanobacteriota > Halobacteria > Halobacteriales > Haloferacaceae > Halobellus > Halobellus ruber. Next base: position 565,642 of record NZ_JACKXD010000003.1, on the reverse strand, counting down.
CCGCTTCGTGTGGACGGTGGTAAAAGGGCCCTGGAGCCGCACCGAACTCGGCACCAACCCGCGCCGCGAGAGGAAGAGCGCGACGGCGGAGTAGGCGGCGAGTCCGACGAGCACCCACAGAAGCGTGTCCATTGGTGGACCGGACGAGTTGCGCGCAAAAAGACGTGTCGGGTCGGGGGGAGCCGCAGGTACACTCCGGCCCGCCATCGGAACCCGGCGTCCCGCCGGGAGACCTCCCGACCGGCGCTCCCGGACTATCCCGGAAAAGGTGAAGCCGGTGGGTTGCGAACGCCGTGGCAGGCCAATGTACGACCACATCGTGATCCCCGTAGACGGCAGCGACGAAGCCGCGGCAGCGGCCCGACACGGCTTCTCGCTCGCCGCCACCTTCGATTCGACCGTCTCGGTCCTGCACGTCGTCGAGCGGCGCGCGCTGCGGCTCACCGCGACCGAGGACGAGCGGACGCGGCTGCAATCGAGCGGGGAGGCGATCGTGGACGACGTCGCGGCACTCGCCCCCGACGAGGTCGGGTCCGTCACGACGGACGTGGTCGAGGGGACGCCCGCCGACCGGATCACCGCGTACGCGGGAGACCGGGGAGCGGACCTGATCGTCGTCGGTAGACAGGGCGTCTCCGGCCTCGGGAAGCGGCTCCTCGGCGGGGTCACCGAACGGATCCTCGGCCGACGAACCACCCCGGTGGCCGTCGTCCCGGGTGGCGCCGCCGAAACCGCAGCCGACTACGCCCGGATCCTGTTTCCGACCGACGGAAGTGACGCCGCCGACGCGGCCGTCCCGCACGTCGCGGCGGCCGCACGAGCGTTCGGATCGGCCGTCGACGTTCTGAACGTCGTCGACCTCCAGGCGGCGGGCGGCGTGTTCAACGCCGGCGGTCTCGAACCCGCGTTCGTCGACCGCTTGGAGCGACGGGGCCGGGACGCGGTCGACGCGGCCGCCGGGGAACTCGGCGCGAGTGCCCCGGAGGTCGGGATCCGGACCGCCATCGAACGGGCGACGGCGACCGGAGGCGCCGCCGCCGCCGTTCGCGACTACGTCGACGCGGCCGGGATCGACCTGGTGGTGATGGGGGCCTCCGGCCGCTCGAACCGCAGCCGACAGCTCCTGGGAAGCGTCACGTCGAGCGTGCTCCGGACGGTCGCGGTCCCGGTGCTGGTGGTTCCGCGGTCCGGGTGATTCCGTCCCCGGACGCCGTTATGCTGGTCGCCGTAGCGTGACGTATGTACGACCGGATCCTCGTCGCGACCGACGGCAGCCTCACCGCCGACCGGGCGGTGACACACGGCGTCGGCCTGGCTCGGCGCTCCGGCGCCGACCTCCACGCGGTGTACGTCATCGAGACCCGAACGGCGTACGACAACGCGATCGTCGACCCCGAGACCGTGCGTCAACCCTTCCGGGACGAGGGCGACGCGGCGCTTGAAACGGTCGAACACCGCGCGGGGTCGGATCCAGCAGTCACCACCGCAATCCGGGAGGGCGTCCCACACGAGGAGCTCCTCGGGTACGTCGACGACCACGACATCGACCTCGTGGTTATGGGGTCGCGGGGCGGCTCGGCGGTTCAGGACCGTCCTGCTCGGGAGCGTGACCGAGGCGGTCATCCGCGCGGAGACCGTGCCGGTGCTCGTCGTCGACGGCCCGGACGGGGAGGCGGAGTGATCGGCGGGGCTATCCCATCCGTCGGAGCCGCCGGACCACGAACTCGGAATCGAGTTCGCCGAGGAACTCCCCCAGCCGCGGCCCCTGCGGCTGATCGAAGAAGAGCAGGTAGCCAGCCTCGAAGAACTCGGAGACCTCGACCCCGTGGCGGCGGGCGGTCTCGTACATCTCGCCTTGGATCGCCTCGCCGTCGTGGCCCGCCGCGACGAACTCCGCGAGGTCCTCGAGCGCGGCCGCGACGTCGCCGTCGAACTCGACCTCGGGGAGCGTCTCCTGGATCCGGTAGTTGTACGCGTTGTCCATCCGCTCGGCCCAGGCACGTGCGCGGTCGACCCGTTCGAGCGCCCCCTCGATCGCCCACTCGGGGGCGTCGTCGTCGACGTACCCCTCGTTTCGCGCCATCTCCAGCCGGAGGTCGCGGTCGTCGGTCATCCCCAGCACGGCGGCGAAGGTGTAGGGTAGCCGGATCCGCTCCTCGCGGACCTCGCTCACGACGTAGGGGTACGCACGCTCGGCGAACGCCGTGATCGCCTCGTCGTCGACGTCGCCGAAGTACGCCCGCTCGAAGCGGTCGAAGTCGTCGACCAGTTGATCCAGCCGCGAGAGGTCCAGATCGCGGGCCCTCCGGGGGTCCAAGGCGAAGAAGTACCGGAGCACGTCGGGTTCCAGGAGTTCCAGGATCTCCGGGACGGTGACCACGTTGCCCGCCGACGACGACAGCGCCTCGCCGTTCAGCGTGAACCACTCGTAGGTCATCGGGACCGGCGGGTCGATCCCCAGCACCTCGCGGGCGATCTCCTGTCCGGAGGGCCACGACCCCTCGGCGTGGTCCTTCCCGAACGGCTCGAAGTCGACGCCGAGCACCTGCCACTGGGCGGGCCACTCGAAGCGCCACGGCAGCTTCCCTTCCCGGAACGTGGCGGTGCCCTCGAAACCGCAGCCCTCGATGGTGTCGCCGCCGGCGGTCATATCGGTGCAGACGTAGTCGACGGTGCCGGCGTCGAGGTCGATGTCCGTGACGGTCTCGGTGACCGTCCCGCAGTTCGCACAGATCGGGTTGAACGGGACGTACTCGTCGTCGACTTTCGACTGGTACGTCCCGAGCACCTCCCGGGCGTCGTCGACGCGTTCGAGCACGTGCTCGACGACCGGCTCGAAGGTACCGTCCCGGTATAGCTCCGTGTTTGAGACCATCTCGACGGGCACCCCGAGCCGCTCGGCGTCCGCTTCCAGGAGCGACGCGAAGTGGGCGGCGTACGACTCGGATTCGCCGAACGGGTCCGGAATGTCGGTGTAGGGTTTCCCGAGGTTCCGGCCGAGGGCGCCGGCGTCGACGTCGCCGAGACCGACGATGTTGCCGTCGGGATCCGCCAGTTTCCGCGGGAGCTTCCGGAGGGGGTCGCGGTCGTCGCTGGTGAACACCTGCCGCACCTCGAAGCCGCGGTCCCGGAGGACCGCCGCCACGAAGTAGCCGCGCATAATCTCGTTGAAGTTCCCCAGGTGGGCGACCCCGGAGGGGGAGACCCCGCCTTTGATCACGATCGGCTCGTCGGGGTCACGGGCCTCGATCCCGTCGGCCACGGCCTCCGCCCAGAAGTCGTGTCGGGACTCCGCGTCCGCTCCGTCGTCGGGCTCGTCCGCAGGTCGGTCACCGTTGCCCATCCGTCACCCCTCCGCCCAGTAGGTTGGTTCGCCGTCGTCGCCAGCGGGGACCACGTCGGTCCCGCCGTGGTCGCCGCGCCGGACCGCCGTGCCGATTCGATCGGGATCGGTGCCGTCGAGGACGATGGTCCGCATCCCCGAGCGCTCGATGAGCTTCGCCGCGAGCAGGTCGACGGGCGCGGAGGCGCCAGCCCCGCGGCTCATCGGCGCGATCACGTCTACGAGTTCCGCGGGGGTCAGCCGACCGTACTTTTCGGCGTCGGCGTCGGCGTCGGGGTCGGCGCTGTACACGCCGTCGACGCTCGTGGCGTAGACGAGCAGGTCGGCGCCGACGTACTCCGCGAGCGCCGCCGCCACCGCGTCGGTGGTCTGGCCGGGCATCACGCCGCCCATCACCGAGACGTCGCCCCGGCGGAGCGCGTCGCCGGCGTCCTCGTAGTCCTGCGCCACTTTCGGGTCCGCGTCGGCGCCGAGGGCGGCGATGAGCAGCCGGGCGTTGATCCGGGTCACGTCGATGCCGATCCGGTCGAGCTGGACCTCGTTCGCCCCGAGTTCGCGGGCGGTGCCGATGTAGTCCCTGGCGACCCCGCCCCCGCCGACGACGGCGGCGACCGAACACCCCTCGGCCGCCAGCCCCTCGATGACTTCGCCGTGTGCCTCGACGCGGCGCGGGTCTAAGTCCGGCGCGAGCACGCTCCCGCCGATACAGACGACGACTCTCATTGCCCCGTGATAACCCCGAACCGGGCTTAAGGGTTGTCAACCCCGGCCGCCTGGCGCCGGTGACGAGCCCGCGATACGACGCGACCCGCTGCCCTTGCCCGCCGTCGGGGCGTCCGACAGTGTAAAGCCGATCGGTGCCCCGATTGGCGGGTATGCAGGTACTCGGTATCGCCGGCCCCGGCGCGCGAACGCTGTGTGACCGCGTCGCCCCCCACCTCGACGGGCGCGTCGCGGTCGTGGACCGATCCGACGGGTCGCAGGACGGCGGCCCGCCGGAGGGGGTCGCGGCCGCCTACCGCCTCGGCGACGACGGCGCGTGGAGCGCCGCCGGCGCCGACCGGGGGCTGGACGACGTCCTCGACGACCTGGCAGCGACGTACGACCACGCGCTGCTGGTGGGGTTCCCCGGGGCTGACGTCCCCACGGTCGCCCTCGGCGACGCCGACCCCGAGCGGATCGCGCTCTCGGCCGATTCCGAACCCGAGGTCGAGACCGATGCCGTCCTCGATGCGGTTGCCGACGCCGAGCCGTACGTCACGCTGGAAACCCTCGTCGAGCAGGTGAAGGCGTCGCCCCGCGCCCACCGCGCCGGTGCCATCGCGACGTTCACGGGTCGGGTGCGGGCGAAGGACGGCGAGGAGGACCCGCGGACGCTCCGCCTGACCTTCGAGAAGTACGAGGGCGTCGCCGAGGACCGCCTGCGGAGCCTCGAATCCGAGCTGATGGAGCGGGCGGGCGTCGAGGAGGTGGTGATGTTCCACCGGACCGGCACCCTCGAAGCGGGTGAGGACATCGTCTTCGTGGTCGTCCTCGCGGGCCACCGCGAGGAGGCGTTCGAGACGGTCTCGGACGGCATCGACCGGCTCAAAGACGAGGTACCGATCTTCAAACGCGAGACTACAGTCGAGGAGGACTTCTGGGTCCACGACCGACAGTAGTCCCGCGCTGACCGCGCCTCGGAGCCGCGCTGCCGCCGCGCGCCCCGGATTCGATCGCCGTTTTTCCCCCGAGTCGGTCGTTTCTGCGGTCGACCCGAGCTGTTCGCGCCGAAAACAATTCCTTCAATCAGTCACGAAATAAAATTTCAGAGCTGGCTATAAACGGTTTTCGGGCCTCTGAACGATGAGTAAATGGTCCAGAAGGGAACGGTTTACGGCTAAATCGTTGCGAATTACGCCCAACGTTCCTCCGTTTATATACTCTACCGGCAACAAGCCGGAATCGAGGCGACAACGATGAGCGCAACTACGAAACCCTCCGTCGAATCCGCGAGTGACGAGCCGTGTAAAGAGGACCGTCTGAAGTCCTACCTCCTCGAGAAGGCCCAGGACGGGGAGATGTACTTCAAATCCAAGTTCATCGCGGACGAAGTCGGGCTCTCGCCCAAGGAGATCGGCGCACTGATGGTGAAGCTCCGGGACTCCGCCTCGGAGCTGACCGTCGAGAAGTGGTCGTACACGAGCGCGACCACCTGGCGGATCGAAGCCGCCCAGAACGCGTAACTGCTCGTCGCCCCGCCCTGCGCGCCGCTGTCCCCCGGCGCGTCCCCGTCGCGGAATTTATCCGCCTGAACCACGTACAGCGTTCCGATGGAACCGTCCGACTCGGCGTCCGAGCCGCCGGTCGACGCCCTTCGCTCCGTCTTTCACCTCCGTGAGACGCGCCGCGACGGCGATCGGGTGTTGTTCTACGGCGAGTCGCTCGTCCCCGAACAGATGCTGGTACAGGAGGTGTGGACCCCGTTCCGCGAGGCCGGCTACGAGGTGCAGGTGTCGACCGGCGGCACCGGCCGGTCCGACGTGGTGGTCGCCCGCCCCGTCACGGACGGGATCGACGGGATCCCCTGGACGAACATCGGCCTGCTCCTCGCGACTGTGGTCTCGACGCTGCTCGTCGGCGCGCTCACGTGGTACTACATCCCGCTGTCGGACATCCGCGCGAACCCGCTCGTCCTCCTTCGGGCGTGGCCGTTCACCGCCGCCATACTGGGCGTGCTCGCGACTCACGAACTCGGCCACTACGCCCTGGGGCGGTACCACGGCGTCGACGTCTCGTTACCCTACGTGATCCCGTTCGTCTTCCCGTTCGGAACGCTCGGGGCGATCATCCGGATGCGCGGCCAGATGCCCGACCGGAAGACCCTGTTCGACATCGGCGTTGCGGGGCCGCTCGCGGGGCTGGCGGCGACGATCGTCGTCACCGCGATCGGGCTGTCGCTGCCCCCGGTCGAAGTCCCGCCGTGGGCGCTCGAAGGGACCGGGCGGGCGCTGGTGTTCAACAACCCGCCGCTTCTGGACATCATCGCGACGCTTCTCGGCGAACCGACCGAGTACGCCGACCCCGCGGTTGCGGTCAACCCCGTCATCATCGGCGGGTGGGTCGGGATGTTCTTCACCGTCCTGAACCTGCTCCCGGTGGGCCAACTCGACGGCGGTCACATCCTGCGGGCGATGCTCGGCGAGTCCCAGGAACGGGTCGCGGCGCTCGTGCCCGCCGGCCTCTTCGGGATCGCGGCGTACCTCCACTACGGGCTGGGCTATGGGCTCAACGAGTCGGTCGGACTCTGGGGCTTCTGGGGGCTGCTGTCGGCGTTCATCGCGTTCAAAGGCCCCGCGAACCCGATCGACGACTCGCCGCTCGACGCCCCGCGGATCGCCGTCGGGATCCTCACCTTCGCGCTCGGCGTTCTCTGCTTTATGATCGTGCCGGTGGAAGTGACCACGATCTGAGGCTCCGCGACGCCCGGTCCCGGTCACTCGTGGGTGTAGCCCTCGTCGGCGAGCGGCTCGCCGTCCGCCGTGACCCCGCCGTCGGTCACCTCGCCGATCACGTGGAGATCGACTGCGAGCGCACCCCGAGCCCCGCCGACGGCCGACGGGGGAAGCGTACACACGAGCTCGAAGTCCTCGCCGACGGTCGCGGCCAGTTGCCACCGGTCGGCGGCGTCCGTAGTGTAGTCGTCGGCGGCGTCGTGGACCGGGACCGCCGTCCGATCGACGTCGAAGCCGACGTCCGACGCCTCGGCGAGTTGGTGGAGCGACCGGGCGAGCCCGTCCGAGGAGTCCATCATCGCGGTCGCGAACGGAGCGAGCGCCCGTCCGGCGTCGATCCGGGGCCGGAATCGAAACAGCTCGTTGCCGCGGTCGACGTCGCCGGCCTCGAACGCGCGGAGCCCCGCCGCCGTCCGCCCGAGCGCGCCGGTCACACAGACCACCTCGCCGGGCGACGCGCCGCGCCGCCACACCGGACTGTCGGTCCCGCCCACCGCCGTCGTCGCCGCGGTGAACTCCGCGGCGGTGTCGAGGTCGCCGCCGACGTACTCCGCGCCGACTGCCTCGCAGACATCGACCGCTCCCTCCACGAACGCGTCGAGTTCCGCCGCCTCAAGCGTCGGCGACGCGTACGCAGCCAGCGCCGCGGTCGCGTCGGCGCCCATCGCCGCCACATCGGAGAGGGACGCCCCGACCGATCGCCACCCCGCGGTGTACCGGGTCGTCCCCGACGGAAAGTCGGTCGTCTCGTGGAGCATATCGGTGGTCACCACCAGGCCATCGACCACGGCGGCGTCGTCGCCGGCGGCCGGGAGCGAGGCGGCGAGCCGCCGGAGCGCCGAGCGTTCGTCCATACGTGGCGTCCGGCGCGGGCGGACAAAAGTCCACCCCACGACCGGTTTCGATGGGTTGATAGACGGAACGGTCGACCGGCCGGTATGGTCAGGGCGAACCTCCGTGCCACGGTCGTGGGTTTCGCCGCGGCCGCCGTGGTGTTCGCCGTCCTGTTCACGTTCGCCGGGGTCGACGAACTCGTCGCGACGCTCCGGGCGGCGGACACGAGCGATTTGGCGTTCGTCATCGGCGCCACGGTGGCGTGGCTCCTGGCGTGGTCGGTCTCGCTGTACACCGTCCTCGGCGTGCTCGGCGTCGAACGCACGTTGCCCTCCTCCTTTCTGATGTTCTCCGGGGCGACGTTCGCGAACAACGTCACGCCGTTCGGCCAGGCCGGCGGCGAGCCGATCACGGCCTTCCTGATCTCCCGGGTCACGGACGCCGAGTACGAGCGGGGGCTCGCCGCGATCGCGAGCGTGGACACGCTGAACTTCGTGCCCTCGATCACGATCGCGCTCCTGGGCGCGGGCTACTTCGCCACCGAGGTCGCGCTGGGCGCCAACCGGAACCTGCTCGCCGCTGTCGGCGGGGTGGTCGCCCTCGCGATCCTGGTTCCCGGCCTGGTTTACCTCGGCTGGCGGCGTCGCTACCGGCTCGAAGCCCGGCTCGTCGACGGGCTCACGCCGATCATCCGCGCGCTCGCCCGGCGGCTCCCGCGGGTTCCCGTCCCGACGCCCGAGGGGATCGAGGAGCGCATCGACGGCTTCTTCCGGGCGATCGAGCGGGTCGCCGACAGCCCGCGGCGGCTGGCGGTCGCGCTGGCGGCCTCCACCGCCGGGTGGCTCGCACAGACGGTCGCGCTCCGGGCGGCGTTCGAGGCCATCGGCGTGAGCGTGCCGCTGTCGGTCGTGCTCGTGGTCGTCCCCATCGGCGCGATCGCGGGGGTCACGCCGTTGCCCGGCGGCGCGGGCGGGATCGAGACCGTTCTCGTGCTGTTGCTCCTGGCGGCGCCGCTGCCGCAGGTGACCGAAGCCGCCGCCGTCGCGGCCGTCGTGATCTTCCGGGGTGCGGTCTACTGGATCCCCGTCCTCGTCGGCGGGGTGGCGGTGGCGTGGATCGGCGTCGGCCCGGGACTCCGTGCCGATCCGGAGTGACAACGACCGTCGGTCGAGCAGCATCTACCGACGGTACGAACGACCGTCTCACGCGCCGTAGCCCCGATACGATGGCTTTAAACGACGCCGTCGGGAACTGAAGGATATGGTAAGCGTCTACGACGTTCCGGCCGACGCCCTCATCGAGGACGTCGCCGACCGCCTTACGGATCGCATCGAGCAGCCGGAGTGGATCGAGTTCGCCAAGACCGGCCACAGCCGCGAACTCCCCCCCGAACAGGACGACTTCTGGTACGTGCGCTCGGCGTCGCTCCTCCGGAAGGTGGCTAAGAAGGGGCCGATCGGCGTCGACCGCCTCGCGACCGAGTACGGCGGGCGCAAGCGCGGCTCCAACCGGTACCGCGTCGCCGGCAACAGCTCCGCCACCGGGAGCAAGAAGATCATCCGCACCGCGCTCCAGCAGCTCGAGGAGGAAGGGCTCGTCCAGACCGCGAAGGGCCAGGGTCGCCGCATCACGCCCGAGGGCCGAAGCTTCCTGGACAACGCCGCCAACGACGTCCTCGACGAACTCGACCGGCCGGAACTCGAACGCTACGCGTAGTCGGCAGCCGCTTGCGGTTGTCGGCGCAGCCCACCCCACAGTCCGGCTCGCCGACCGCGCCGACGTAACGGTTTTTACTGCTCCGCCGAAATTCGAAACTGATGAGTGGAACTCCCGACGACGACCGACTCGAGGAACTCCGAGAACAGAAGAAACAGCAGCTCCGAGAGCAGGCCGAAGGTCAGGGAGGCGGCGCCGACGCCCAGGCCCAGCAGGAGGCGGCCCGCGAACAGGCCGAGGCCAAACAGGAGGCGATGCTGAAACAGTACCTTACCGACGACGCCCGACAGCGGCTGAACGCCATCGAGATGTCGAAACCCGAGTTCGCGGAGTCGGTGAAGAAACAGCTGACCGCCCTCGCACAGAGCGGTCGAATCCAGGATCGCATCGACGACGAACAGATGCAGGACCTGCTGCGGGAACTCCAACCCGAATCGAAGAGCTTCGACATCCGGCGCCGGTAGCGGTGGACCTCGCGCTCCTTTACAGCGGCGGGAAGGACTCCACGCTCGCCGCCCTGTTCCTGGATTCCTTCTACGACGTCCGGCTGGTGACCGGCCGGTTCGGCATCACCGACGACTGGACCCGCGCCGAGGCCGCCGCCGACCGGCTGGGGTACGCCTTCGAGCCCGTCGACCTGGACCGCTCGGTCGCCGAGGCCGCCGCCGACCTGATGCTCGAGGACGGTTACCCGCGTAACGGGATCCAGCACGTCCACGAACACGCCCTGGAGCGTGCGGCCGACCTCGACGTCGACGCCGTCGCCGACGGGACCCGCCGCGACGACCGGGTGCCGACCGTCTCCCGGGCGCAGGCTCAAAGCCTCGAAGACAGACACGGGATCGACTACCTCTCGCCGCTGGCGGGGCTGGGCCGCCACGCCGTCGACCGGCTGGCCGACGAGACCCTCCGGGTCGAGACCGGCCCCTCCGCGGAGGTCCCGAAAGGCGACTACGAGACCGAACTCCGGGCGTTGCTCGCGGCCGAGCACGGCACCGACGCGGTCGACTCGGTGTTTCCGGATCACGAACAGTCGTACGTCCGCGGGATGCGCGACGCCGAGTAGCCGGCTTTCCCCCGCCGGAACCGAACGGGTTTTGGCTGTCGCCGTCCACTCGCGACCGTGTTCCCTCCGGGACCTGGCGTCGGGTACGCCGTCGTGGCGGCGGTCCTCTGGGGCGGCTACATCTTCGCGCTCAAGCGGTACTTTGCGGCGTATCCCGGGACCGTCTTGACCGTCGGCATCAACGCCGCGGCGATCGCGTGGTACCTCCCGATCACCGCGACCCGCGGGGGGTTCAGTCGGCTCCCGGCGCCGGCGGCGATCGGTGCCGTCGAGGCAGCGGTCACGGCCGGCACGATCGTCGCCACCGCGGCCGCGTTTCTCCTCTTTCTCCGTGCGCTCGATCTGGGCGCGGTCTCCTACGTCGCGCCGATCAGCAAGATCATCCCCGCGTTCGTGCTCCCGATCGAGGTGCTGGTGCTCCACCAGCGACTGACGCCGCTGGAAGTCGCCGGCGTCGTGGTGGCGACCCTCGCGGTGTACGTCGCGAACTACCGGACCGGACCGCTGCTCGACCCGCTCCGGAAGGCCGCAACCGCCCGCGCAGCGCAACTCGCGCTGGCGAGCGCGGCGTGTTTCGCGCTCGGCGACGTCGGCAAGCGGCTGGTGCTCCAGGAGTACGGGATCCCGCTGACGGCGTGGGTGCCGCTTTTGCTCGGCGGGGTGCTCGCCGTCGTGTTCCCGCTCGCGATCAGGGAGTGGGTGTCGCTCCGGGAGGCCGCCCCGCGGTTCGTCCTCGCGGGGGGGCTGGTCGCGGTCGCGGAGCACGCGACGTCGCTTGCGTTCTCCGTGGTTCCGGCGTCGATCGCGTCGCCGATCATCAACACGCAGGCGGTGGTCGCGGTCGTGCTCGGCGGGATCGTTCTCCGCGAGGAGGCGTTCGGGATCCGGCTTGCGGCCGCGGGGCTGGCGGTGGTCGGCGTCGGGCTGATCGCGGCGTGAAGGTCCCCGCTGGGCGTCACAGAAGCTTAGTCGATCGGTGCCCTCACCTCTCACGTGCTCGATTGGTCCCGCAGACGCCTCCTCGCAGCGGTCGGTACGGCCGGCGCGGTCGGCGCCGGCGGGTGGGCCCTCGCCGAGCGCACCCGGTGTCGGCCGTTCGTCGAACCGCAGTGGACGTACGTCGGCCGGCGACGGCTCGGCCCCACGGTCCGGAGCGGGAACGACCTCCTGCTTCCGGAGGGGTACGGCGTCACCGGCAGCAGCACCGACCACCGGCTCGCCGCGGTCGAACCGTTCAGCGCACAGGTCCAGTGGGCGGTCGTCGCGGAGGGCGGGGGGTTCGGCGTCCCCGTCCGTGTCGACGACACCGTCTACGTCGGCACCGGCCGCGACACGGTCCGCGCGCTCGACGCCGACACGGGCGAGCGGCGGTGGATCTACGACCCCGGCGGTCGGGAGGAACACGGCGGCGGCGCGTGGGGACAGCCCCTGGTGACCGGCGACCGGGTCCTCGTCGGCGTCTCCCACTCGACGGATCCGAACGCCGACCCCACGGATCCCGACGAGTTCGCCCACCGCGTGGTCGCTTTGGACCGCAACGACGGCTCGGAGGTGTGGGCGACCCCGGTTTCGGGGCAGGTGTGGACCGGCCCGGCGCTCGCCTCGGGCGTCGTCGTCGCCGCCGCACGCCAGGGCGTCCTCCACGGGCTCGACCCCGCGACTGGGGAGTCGCTGTGGGGGGTTTCGCTTCCGGACCGCGTCACCCAACCGGTCTCGATTGTCGCCGACGGCGTCCTCGCGGTCGTCGCCGACGACGGGACCGTCGCGTTCGTCGACGTTCCCGACGCGACGATCCGCCGGACGCGAAACCCGGTCCGCGACGCGACCAGCCTCGCCCACAGCGGCGACACCCTCTACGTCGGCGGCGCCGAGGGCCGCGTTGCCGCGCTTGCGACCGACATCGACGGCGGGATCGACGCCGAGACCGGCGCGCCGCGGTGGACCTACGACGCCGAGGTCCCGGTCGACGGCGTCGCGGTCGCCGGGGAGACCGTGTTCGCGATCGACCGGACCGGCCACCGCCACCGGATCGTCGACGGCGAGCGGACGGCTCGGGATCGGCTGGTCGAGACCGAACACACCGACGGCTGCGGGTGGGACGGCAACCTCCGGCGGGTCCTCGACGCGACGGTCGTCCGCGGCGGGCTTTACATCGCCGGCCGGTTTTGGACGCGGCTGTATCCGATCGAGCGGTGAGCGAGCGATTGTGGCAGTCGCGCGCCCCCGCTTCAACAGTTTCAAGCGCGACACCGCCGAACCGGGCGGTATGTACGACCGACTCAAGGGGTTTCGCGACTTCTACCCCGAGGAGATGGCCGCCCGCCGAGCGGTCATCGACACCCTGGAGGACGCCGCCGCCCGCTACGGCTTCCGCGAGATCGACACCCCCGCCTTGGAGCGGACGGAGATGTACGTCGACAAAAGCGGTGAAGGGATCGTCGAGGAGCTCTACGCCTTCGAGGACCAGGGCGGCCGCGAGGTGTCGCTGACGCCGGAGCTGACGCCCACGGTCGCCCGGATGGTGGTCGCAAAACAGCAGGCGCTCTCGAAGCCGATCAAGTGGGTTTCAACCCGCCCCTTTTGGCGGTACGAGCAGGTCCAGCAGGGTCGGTTCCGCGAGTTCTACCAGACCAACGTCGACATCTTCGGGTCCGCGGCGCCCGAGGCCGACGCGGAGATCCTGGCGTTCGCCGCCGACGCCTTGACCGACCTGGGGCTCACCGACGACGACTTCGAGTTCCGGGTCTCCCACCGCGACATCCTCGGGGAGTTGTTCCGGGCGTTCGACGCCGACGTCGACGAACGCGACGCCATCCGCGCGGTCGACAAACGCGAGAAGGTCGACCGCGGCGAGTACCTGGGGCTGCTCTCGGACGCCGGGCTCTCCTACGACCAGGCGGAGTCGTTCGACGACCTGGTGACGGCCGCCGACCTCGACGAGATCGCCGAGTTCGGCGGCAGCGAGGTCGAGGCGGCGGTCGGAAACCTCCGGAACGTCCTCGACGCGGCCGCGGACTTCGGCGCCGGCGAGTTCTGCGAGGTGTCGCTTTCGACCGCCCGTGGACTCGATTACTACACCGGCGTCGTCTTCGAGTGTTTCGACTCCACCGGCGAGGTTTCGCGATCCGTGTTCGGCGGCGGCCGGTACGACGACCTCATCGAGAGCTTCGGCGGCCAGCCCACCCCTGCGGTCGGCGTCGCCCCCGGATTGGCGCCGCTGTCGCTCCTCTGTCAGCGCGCCGGCGTCTGGCCCGAGGAGTCGCTTGCGACCGACTACTACGTGCTGACCGTCGGCGACACCCGCGACGTGGCCGCCCGGATCGCCCGCGACCTCCGGGGGGGCGGCAACGTCGTCGAGGTCGACGTCTCCGACCGGAGCTTCGGCGCGCAGATGAACTACGCCGACGGGGTCAACGCCGAGACGGTCGTGATCGTCGGCGAGCGCGACCTCGAAAACGGCGAGGTGACGGTGAAGGATATGGCCTCCGGCGACCAGACCACCGTCCCGGCCGAGTCGTTCCCGGGCGACGCCCGATCGCCGACGTTTGCGGACTTCGAGTGAGGCCCGCCCCGCCGTAGCCGTGGCTCCTGCGCACGACGACGTTTTGCCGTGGCTCGCGTATGGACGGGTATGTACGAGACCACCCTCGTCCCCGTCGACGGGAGCGCACCGAGCGACGCGGCCGCCGACCACGCCGTCGAACTCGCGCGGGACGCCGGCGCCACGCTCTCGGTCATCTCCGTCGTCGACGTCGGCACCCTCTCGGCGGCCGAACTCGAGCGAGGCCCTACTCGACGGCTACGAGACAGAGGCCGAACGCCACGTCGAGACGGTCGCCGACCGCGCCCGGGAGGCGGACGTCGCCGTCGAAACCCCCGTCCTCCGTGGGACGCCGTATCAGGCAATCCTCGACCGGATCGACGCCGTCGACGCGGATCTGGTCGTGCTCGGGAGTCGGGGTCGACGGGGGCTCGCACGCGCGCTCCTCGGGAGCACGACCGACCGCGTGCTCAGGCTCTCGCCGGTCCCGGTGCTCGTGCTCCCCGGCGAGGAACTGGACTACCGGGAGCCCGACAGCGTCGACTCGGCCGATGAGTAGCCGGGAGAACCGCCTGCGCGCCTTCCGGCTCGCCTACGACGGCCGGCCGTTCCACGGCTTTCAGCGCCAGCCCACGGTCCCGACCGTCGAGGACGCGCTGTTCGACGCGCTCGATCGGCTGGGGGTGTTCGACCGGTCGGCGCAGGACCGCCCCGAGGGGTACGCCGCGGCCGGCCGCACCGACGCCGGCGTGTCGGCGACGGCCCAGACCGTCGCGATCGAGTGCCCCGAGTGGTGTACCCCGCGGGCGCTGAACGGCGAACTCCCGGCCGACGTCCGGGCGTGGGCGTCGGCGCCGGCGCCTGAGGGCTTCCACGCGACTCACGACGCGACCCGCCGGACGTACGTCTACCACCTCTATGGGCCAGCCCTCGACGACGACCGTGCCCGCGCTGCCGCCGCGGCCTTGCGGGGCGAACACGACTTCCACAACCTCACGACCGACACCGCGGGGACGGTTCGGGACCTCTCGGTCGACGTCGACCGCGACGGCGATTTCCTGCGGATCCGCGCCGCGGCCGACGGGTTCCCCCGGCATCTGGTCCGCCGGATCGCCTCGGTCGTCAGGGGCGTCGGCGCCGGGAGCCGCCCCCTCGAATGGGTGCGTCGACTGCTCGGCGCCGACCCCCTCGACGGCCCGGAGGGGGTTCCGACGGCCGCCCCCGAGCCGCTTCTGTTGACCGGCGTTTCGTATCCGGGGCTGACGTTCGAGCGGGACCCCGAGGCGTCGGCGTCGGTGGCGGCGGTGTTCGGCGAGCGGCGGCGGGAGGCGCGGGTTCGGGCCCGCGTGGCCGACCACCTGGCGTCGGTCGCTCGGGAGTCGACGTCCGGTTCGGGCGGGCGCAGTGAGCGCTGAGCGTAACCGGCGCCGGCCACGGTCCGGCGCGAATAGCCGCCCGAGTACCGCCGCGGCACTCCGTCGGTAGGTTCACCCTACTCGGGGCGGACCGCCACACACAAGATTTTTACCCGATTCGTGAAACGTTCCGGTACGGTTACGGGCGACACCCCGACGGGCGTCTCGGGTAGGGGTACACGAACGCACGGCGGGCGTCGCTCGCTGGACATTTTTCGGACGCTACACGGCGAGCGACCCGTCCGGCCTACGCGACGAGGTAGATCACCGTGTAGCCGACCAGCGCGACGGTGATCCCGGTCAGCCCGGCCGCGCCGAAGTCGAACCCCGACCGTTCGGTGCCGCCGTCAGTGGCCGCCACCGCCGACGGTGCCGGCTCGGAGCGGTGCCACGACAGCCCGGCGCAGACGACCCCGAGCCCGACGATCGAGAACACGAAGTGAAACGACGTCTCGAGCGTCGGCGGGAGCAACACCAGGGCGGCGAGGCTGTACGTCGCCCCCAGCCCGCCGCTGGGGCGGTAAAACGTCCGCCACGACCGGTCGGTGACCCGAATGACCGCGATCGCCGCGAGCCACACGGTCGCGAGTTCGACCGCGAACGCCCCCAGCAGGTGCAGCGTCGGGTCGCTGTGGAGGGCGATGCGGGCACTCAACACGCCGGTGTCGAACGGGTAGAACAGCTGCGGGGGCTGGCCGGTCAGGAGGTCGCCCCACGGGTGCGATGCCAGCCCGGCGGTGGCGGCTATGCCGACGAGCCTCGGCGGGAGGTCGGTCCACCGGCGACACGCGGTCGCCGTCGCGAGACCGACCACGACGAACGCGCCCATCACGATCCCGCCGAGGGTCCCGCTCACGACGACCGCGACCGCGACGAGCCCGACTAGTCCCACGAGTGCGAGGCCGTGGCACGTCCGGCTCCCCCGGCTGCTCCAGGCGCCGAGCGCGGGGCCGGCGACCGCCGCGACGATCAGCGAGTGGGTCATCGACCGGTGGACCGAGTTCGCGGCGCTCCAGAACACCTCCGCCGTGACGCCGCCGCCGAGGACCCGGCCGCCGTCGATCGCGATCACGGCGTAGAGCACGTCGACGTCGGGCAGGGTCGCGAACGTCCCCGCCGCGACGCCGAGTGTCAACGCGCGCCGGGACGACCAGCCCCGCCACTCCGCGGCGAACACCGCGAGCGCGAACACCAACAGCCCGTGGCCGACAAACACGTCTGTTCACGTCGGTCCGACAGGATATAAGCGTCGCGCACCTGCGCGTGAAACGATAACAGCCACCTCGTCTACCGCCTACGTTCCCGTGAACGACGCGCTCGGCACCCGCATCGCACGTTCTATATGCACTCGTACCTCAACGACGACACGATGACCACGCCAGCAGACGTGAGAGCCACCGTGCCGGTGTTCGAGGACGTCCGCTACCTCAACACCGGTGCGAGCGGCCCCAGTCCCCGGAAGGTCGTCGAGGCGGCACAGCGCGGGATCGAGGCCCACGAGTGGGGTGCGGCGAGCGACCCGGGACCGTACCCGCACGCCTTCGATCTCTACGAGGACGTCCGGGCCCACGTCGCGGACTTCCTCGGCGCCGATACCGAGGAGATCGCACTGACACAGAGCACGAGCGACGGGATCGCGCGGATCGCCGGCGGGATCGACTGGGAGCCGGGGGACGCCATCGTCCGGACCGACCTCGAACACCCGGCGGGCGTCCTGCCCTGGCAGCGACTGGAGCGACGGGGATGTGAGGTGCGGGTCGTGCCCACTACCGACGGCCGGATCGACCGCGAGGCGTATCGCGATGCCGTCGCCGACGCGAAACTCGTCTGTCTGAGCGCGCTGACCTGGAACTACGGGACGTACCTCCCGGTGTCGGAACTGGTCGCGGAGGCCCACGACGCCGGGGCGTACGTGCTCGTCGACGCCGTGCAGATCCCCGGGCAGACCCCGCTCGACGTCACCGAGTGGGGGGCCGACGCGGTCGCGATGGCCAGCCACAAGTGGATGCTCGGCGTCTGGGGGGCGGGTTTTCTCTACGTCGACGGCGACGTGGTCGGCGAGTTCGAACCCGGAGGGATCGGCTACCGGAGCGTCGCGGATCCGGAGGCGGACGCATACGAACTGAAACCCGGCGCGGCCCGGTTCGAGGTCGGGACCACCAGTCCCGCGCCCTACGCCGCGCTGTCGGCGTCGATCGACCTGCTGGACGACGTCGGACTCGACACCATCGACGCACACATCGAGGACCTCGCCGAGCGGTTCGTCGACGGGGTCCCGGCCGACCGACTGTACACCCCCGCAGACCCGGAGTCGGGGCTCGTGACCGTCCGCGTCGACGACCCCCAGTCGACGGTGGACCGCCTCCGCGAGGAGTACGGCGTCGTGGTCCGGTCGTTGCCCGACCCCCCGGGCGCCGTTCGGGCGTCGCTACACGTCTACAACACCCCTGAGGACGTCGACCGACTCCTGGCCGGCCTCCGGGAGACCGGGTGGTGAACCCCTCGCACCGAGAACCACCGGATTCTGTATAGCAGCATAAACTGTATCCTCCGGCCGATGCCGGAGAAGTCATACGTTCGCCCGGCGTAGCAGTCGGAACCGATGGCAGACTCACCCGAGACCGTCCGGATCCCGCTGGAACCGCTCCGAAAGCGGGTGGCGGACGCGACCGACCGTTCGGCATCCTACGTCGACGTACAGGAAGTCGCCGTCGACGGAACGACCCTGGAGGTCACGTTCGCCACGCCCGACGAGGACGTTCCGGCGATCCACATCGTCGTCGAAGGGCCCACCGGGCGGATCGACACCACCCCGGCCCGGCTCGACTCGCCGTTCGGACTCAACGTCTACGGCGAGCTCCTCCGGGTGGAGTACGCGGGCCGCGACACCGAGACCGACGAGATTCTGGTGTCGGTCTCACAACGCGACGGCGAGGAGTGGCGGACGATACTCGGGTGCGGTCGGGTGTGGGCCGTCGAGACGACCTACGAGGGTGACCCGGTCACCGTCACGTGCCACGCGGAGACGCCTTCCGCCTCGGAGGACGACGAGGCGGCGGAGCCCGACGCCGAAGTAGAGGATGACCCGGACGAAGACTCCAACGACGGCCTGCTGGGCGGACTCGGCAGGTAGGGATCCTCGATTTCACGGCAGTGCGAGAAATAAACCAGTGTATGCTATACAGAAAAGCGGTCGGTCGTCATCGGCCGTCCGTTGCAGCCGACAGTACAGCCTCGGACTCCCGGGGCTACTCTTCGCCCACTCGGTGACCCCAGAATCCGGGATGTTTCGTCACCTCGATGTCGGCGTAAACGCGCGTCTGACAGGCGAGTCTGAGTCCCGAGCCGGAATCGTGCGGCGGGATCGAAAGTCGGCCGCGTTCGACGGTCCCGACAGCACTCACCGGCGGGTCGGCGGTGTCGGCAGCCTCAGACCTGATCTCGACCGCGCACGTCCCGCAGGTTCCGTGACCGCGGCAGTTGAGCGTGTCCGCGGTCCCGTTGTGCGGTGATACGCCGCTGTCGAGCAGGACGTCCCGAAGCACCGCTCCCTCCTCGCAGTCGATCTCGCTGTCCCCGAACGAAACGGTCGGCATACAGGATCCAACGTCGGCGCGGATAAGTGCATACCGGCCCGAAGGGCGGCAACGAACCATCGGAGGGCGTCCCGACCTGACGACAGCCAGCGGTCGATTCGTTGGATCGCTTTGATTGCTTCCTTACAATGGTTCGAGGAGAAAGCCAACGGCTTTATGTGTGGGATGAATCTGACACCGCCCGAACCGACTACGACGGTTCGTGTTGTAGGTGATGTTGCCGAGTCTCGGGTAAGGATATGCACCCCTTGCGGGGGTAGATGAAGCCCGCTATCCGAGCCGGGGGCCGAACTGGCACGGCCCACAACCCCACCGCGCGGCGCCACGAGTGGGGAACCTCCCGGCGTGGGACGCCCGGTCTGTGACCGGGAACCCCACGACTTCACTCGTGGGAGGATGTCAGACGACACACTACCCCCTGTCAACGCGGATGGAGGGTTTGGGGCGACGTTGGAAACTGTTGGCGAGGCCGCCGGTCGTTTCGGAAGGTACTCCGGAAGAACGTAAAAATCACATAGAAATTCGCCGGTTCACTCCCTGGGCGACTACCGCCGAAACTGCGGCTCCGGCCGCCTCGAGGGAATCAGCTCCAGTAGACGACCGCAGTCGCCGACCCCTCCGTGCGGTGGGCGGAACCCGGTACAGTCACCCGACTCACGAGTTGCCGTCCGACGCACAATCGCAGCCGCCCCGGTCGATCAGCTCCGTGATCGGGTAACTCGCCCCGCAGTCCTCACACAGCACCTGGACTTCGAGCAGGACGGTGAACTCCCCGATCGTGAGGTCGCCCACCGACCGGAGGTGATCGAGGTTGTTCTCGGCGACGGCGACGAGCCGGCTCCGGAGCCGCTGGATCGTCCCCCGGACGCTCTCCGAACGGTCACCCGCCGACCGGTCCTTCGAGGCGCCCCGGAAGTCGGTCAGATACGTGTGGATCGCCTGGTGGGAGACGAACTCCCGGCGGAGCGTCTCGACGTCGATGCCGTACTCCTCGAGCGTCGCCTCCGCGTCGACCCGGCTGCCCGCGGTGACGTCCGCATCGGAGAGCAGCCGGTAGAGGTTGGCGGCCTCGCCGTCGAGCGGGTCGTGGCCGGCCGCCGCGAGCCGCCGTCCGAGGAGCCGTTCGTTGAACCAGTCGGCCAGCGACCGGAGGCTCTGTTCCTCGTGGCCGCGGCCGAGCCACCGGGCTTCGAGCTCCTGTCCGAGCCCCGTCATCCCGTATTCGTCGATGAGCCGTCCGACCTTGCTCCGGGTCGGGTCGGGTTCGTCGGCCATACCCGGCGTTCGGCGCTCGCCCGGTTAAATCTATCAACGGCCGCGGTCACACCGGCAGCGGCAGGCCCGCGCCGACGAACGGCGTGACCACGACCGCGAGGATCGCACTCGCAGTCAGGACGTACCGCGCCATCCGCTGGAACACGTCGGACGCCGAACTGTCGAGCCCGCGGTCGTCGCGCATGTTCGGGATCGTCGGCGCGTAGGCTGTAAGCCACACGATCCCGGCGGCCAGAAACTCCACCAGGTTCGCGAAGGCGTCGGCGACGAACCCCGACTCCAGGGCGAACCACGCCGCGGCCGACGGCCCCAACTCCGCGAGGGTGAGGAAGGCGTACGCCCCGAGCGTGGCCGGCAGCAGGACGAGCACGTACAGCAGCCGGTACTTACCGGCGGGGTCCTCGAACCGCCGCACGACCGCCCCGCCGATGGCGCCGATCAGACCGGCGGACAGCGCGAGCACGATCAGGGTGAAAAGCTGGGACCCGAGCTCCGCGGACGCGGTCTGAAGGGTGAGCACACCTCCGATTCTCGACTGTCGAGTATAAATCCGTGACGGCTCCACGGCCGACGGCGGTCACACTCATTACGCCCGCGGCGCAACTGGAGGTATGGGCCTGTCGAAGGACACCGTCAACGGCATCGTCTCGCTCGTGATCAGCGTCGCGGCGACGTACCCCTTCCTGAACGACGACGAGGGGTACTCCGGGACGGAGCTGTTGCTCTCGGTCGCGGTGTCGGCGTTCCTCTCAGGATTCTTCACCAGCTACTTCGCCGGGGAGTGACGCCGCTCGGGGGCGGGCCGCCCTTCGAGCAGCCTCCGCCACGCGCAGATTCAAGGGCGTCCCGCGGCATTCCCCGCTATGGCGGGTCCGAACCCCGAGGAGTTGCGCCGGGTCGTCGAGCGGTTCCCGCGGCCGCCCGCGGACGACCGGATCGCCGCGGCCGACGACCGCCTCGGCAACGCGTACAGTCGAATCGCGGAGTCGTGGTACCCCGAGTTGCGCCGGCGCGCGTCGGCGTACGCCGACGGCGAGATCCTTCGCGAGGACGTGCTCGAACACGTCGAGGCGGTCCCGGCGTTCCGGCTGACCGACGGCGCCGCGCCGCTCCCCGACCGGCGGGCGGCGCTGACCGAGGCCGCGGCGGACGTCGACGAGCTGGCGGCGGTCTCGACGTGGTACCGCGACCTGCGGGCGCTGCTCGTCGACAGCCCCGAGAACCGCTCGCTGCTCGAACGCGTCCTCCACGATTTCGGGTACGCGCTGGCCCACGGCCTGTTCCTCGGAGCCTCCTCGCCCGAGCAGGTGGTGCGGCGGCTCCGCGTCGCCTACCGGTCGGTGGGCGTCCGGATCGACGACGTCGACTCGGGCCCCGGCGGCGAGCGTACGACGTTCACCTGCCCGTACCGGAACGTCGCCGCCGACCGGTGCGGCGAGAAGTGGGTCTGCCACGAGAAACTGGACCGCGTCGACGACGGCTACGTGACCTACCTCGCGGAGCGCGGCATCGACTACCAGCGACCGCGGGACTGCCCCGGATCCGAACAGTGCTACTCGACTGTCACGCGGGACGGCGACGAGCAGTGGTGGCCGAAGACCCCGCCGTCGGCGGTGGCGGGAACGCCGTGACCGCCCCGGCAACGCGGGGTGTCAACGCTGTCGCCCTCGCGGCGGACGCCGGTCGCGCCGACCGGATCCGATCGGGGTACGGCCGGTGGGCCCGCCTCTACGACTGGTTCGCGCGGGCGACGGCCGGGGTCGGCGGCGTCCGCCGCCGGTGCGTCGCGGCGCTCGGCCTCGACCCCGGGGACACGGTCGTCGAGTTCGGGTGCGGTCCCGGCGTCAACCTCCCCGTACTCAGGGACGCCGTCGGTCCCGACGGCCGGGTCGTCGGCGTCGACATCACCGGGCCGATGCTCCGCCGGGCCCGGGGGCTCGTCGACCGCCGCGGGTGGGAGAACGTGTCGCTGGTCCGGGGTGACGCCGCGACCCCGCCGATTGCGACGGCCGACGGCGTGCTCGCCACGTTCGTGACCTCGCTGTTCCCGGACGCCGGCAGCGTGGTCGACCGGTGGTGTGACGTCGCCGACAGCGTCGCCGTCGCCAACTTCGTCCCGCGGGGAAACAGGGTAGCGAACGCAGCGCTGTGGGGGTTCACCCGACTGAACGCACGGCTGTTCGACGCGGCCGGTGGAGACGCCCTGGCCCAGCTCGAAACGCGGACCGACGCCTCCCGCGACGCGCTCGCCGCCCGGATGGACGCCGTCGAGACCACGCGACACGTCTTTGGCACCATCGAGATCAACGCCGGCGCCCGGGTGGCGTGAGCTACCCCCCCCAAGCAGGTCACTCAAGTACCAGGAGCCCGAACGGCGTTGCAATGCCAGTAGTCGAAGTGACACTCCCCGACGAACTGTTGAGCGAGTTCGAACAGCTGGTCGACGAGGAGTTCGTCACCGAGGAGCAGGCCGTCGAGGAACTGCTTACGATGGGCATCGATGCCTACAACGTTGACGTGGTCGACGACAGCGAGCCCGGCGACGACTTCATGGACGGCGCGGAGAACAACCTCTTCGATACGGCCTCCGACCCCGGCGACCTCGACGAGGACACGCTGTAGGGTCCACCGGCGCTAATCGTCGGCGGGCGTCGGGCCCCGCGCCGACCCCTCTGCCACGTCCCGCGGCAGTACCACACGTACGCCGCCGGCATCCGGCTGACCCCGAGCGCCGCGAGGGATCACGGCGGCCCCCGACCGGCCCGGTGAAGACGAACGCGACCACGGAGCCCCGACAGCATCGAGAACGTCACTTTCGCCGCGAACTCCGCGGCCGACCCGCACGGTCGAGCTTCCCGGCGCCGACGTTCCGGCGGGTCAGTCAAAACCCGTTCGGACGGCCGGCTGGGCCGCACCAGTCCGGAACCGTCGCCGCCGGTACACGTTCGCTGCCAAGAGGCGGCGCTCGGCCGACGGTCGCTCAGGCGTACACGCGAACGACGTGGCCGCCGCACCCGCACTGATCGACGTACTCCCACTCCATCTCGTCGCCGTACTCCCGGGCTAAGGCGTCGTAGAGGTACGTCTCCGGGTGGCCGTGCTCACCCGGGGTGGTGTGATCGACGGCCGACAGCGCCTGTTCGACGAGAAACTCGCGGTCCGCGGCGTGGTCGGGCCCTTCGAGGTCGGCCGACCACGAGTTGTCGTGGACACGCTTAACGGGACCGGCCTCGACGTCGTGGTCGTCCGTGTCGGTGGACGTACCTGCAGGTTCGACCGGCCCACGGAGGGCCGTTGTCCCGAATATGCTCCTCACGTGCGGCCTTCAAGGGGTACACCGGCGACGCGGTCGTGGTTAGTTGAGCGATAGCCGGCCCGAAACCCGCCCTCGGGTGGGACCGGAAGGGGCTGCGCTCTCGACTCGGTGGCTTCGTTCCGGTCCTCGTCGTTCGCTTCGTCACCGGCGGCTCGCCGCCGGTTTCCAGCGAGACCTCCGGTCTCGCCCGGCTCACTCCTGCGGTCCGTACGTCAGCCGCCGTCGTCGAGAGCCCGGGGGCTTCCGAGGGCTTCATACCGTCGGCTATCGTCCCGTGACGGATTTCGACACCCCGGGGTGTCGAAAACCGCCACGTAGTTATAGCCAACAGCATCACTCCCCAGTTCCCATCGGTTTCACCCCCATCTAAACAGTACCGCCGAAGATTCAAGACTGGCCGTCGCCGAAAGCCCGGTAGATGTCCACCGACGACTCCGCCGCGGCGGCCTCGCTCGACGGCGCGTCAGCGGTGACCACGCGCCGCCTCCGGTATCTCGGCGCCACGCTCGCAACCCTCGTCGCGCTGCTGCACCTCCTGGACCCGAGCCACGGGCTTTTGGAACTGTTCGACCTGCTCTACACCAACCCCGGGTTGCTCGTCTTCGACCCTCGGCCCGCCGCGTTCGTGGTTTCGGCGACGGCGCTGTTGGTGGGCGTCTCGCTCAGCCGCAACGCCCCGAACCGGCGGCCCTACTACCTCGCGGGGATCGCCCTGGCGCTCACGTACGTGGTGGGGTATCTCGCGTGGCATCTGACGGGCCACGGGGGGTTTCTCCCCGGGAGAGAGCCGCTGCTCCACGGCCTTTCGCCCGTTGCGAACGTCGTCCGCCACCTCACCAGCGATCCGTGGGCGGCGGCGTCGATGGCGAGTGAACTCGCCCTGATCGGCGTGCTCGTCGCGTTGCTCCGCCGGGAGTGAGCGGGGCCCGAACGCCACGATCCCGCCCTCTCACGTCAGCCCGGCGTCGTCGTCGCCGCCGACGAACCGCTTCAGCACCTTCCCCTCCGCGCGGTGGAGCTTCTCGCTCGTCGTCGACTTTGCGAGCCCGACCGTCTCCGCCAAGTCGGTGAGGGTACACGTCCGCGGGGTGTCGTAGTAGCCGCGCTCGACCGCCTCCTCCAGGAGGTCGTACTGGTCGTCGGTCAAAAGCGACTGGGTGTCGATCGACTGGGTGATCGAGAGGAGGTCGAAGCGGATCCCGAAGTTCTCCAGCAGCGTCCCCAACTCGGAGAGCTTCTCCCGCGGGGCCGCAAGCTCTATCGTCACCTCTCCGTCCTCAATGGTGATGGGAAGCTCCAGCGGGATCCCCGCCTCGCTCATCGACCGGATCAGGAGCGGTTGGGTGGTCTCGAACTGGACCAGCGCCTCCCCGGGTTGGGCTTCCAGCACCGTCACCGACGTCACCGACTCGTGGCCGTCGATCGCGGTCACGATCGGCTCCACGTCGTCGGCGGCGATCTCCACCAGCCCGACCCCGTCGTCGTCGGCGGGCATCGCCGCGAGCACGGTGAACGCCGCGTCGGGGTACTGCTGTGAGAGGGTCGAGACCCACACCTGTTCGGGGATCTGTAGGGAGAGTGTCGCGCGAGGCATCGGTATTCGAAGGTACTTGGAGCGCGGAGAGTAAAGTACCCACGAATATGTTCGGCCCGAACGCCGATTGGTGGGAACGAGCGGGCCGGATTTTCGTCGGGATCCCGTCCGTCCGGGTGTAATGTGCACCTCCGGACAGGCTCCGACGGACGGCGAGGAACCGACGGACGACGGCCGCGGCGACGGGCCCGCGGTCTCCCGGCGCGGCGCGCTCCGGGCTATCGGCGGCGGGGTCGCCGCCGGCGCGGCGCTCAGCGGGGCGTCCACGACGGTCCGGGCGCAGTCCGACGGCCCCGATCTGGCGTCGTGGTTCGAGAGCGTCTCGAACTACGACGGGGTCGTCGACGAGACCGGCAGCAGCTCGGTCACCGTCGAAGTCGGCGTCGAGGCCAACGGGGGCGCCTTCGGGTTCGGGCCCGCGGCGGTCCGCGTCGACCCGGGGACGACAGTCACCTGGACCTGGACCGGCAAGGGCGGGAGCCACAACGTGGCCGGCGACGGCTTCGAGTCGGAACTGACTGATTCCGGCGACTACACGTTCGAGCACACCTTCGAGGACGCGGGGGTCTACACCTACGTCTGTACGCCCCACGAGACGCTCGGGATGAAGGGCGCCGTTGTCGTGGGCGACGTCGCGGTGAACGCGGGCGGCGGCAGTAGCACCGAGGGCGGCAGTACCGAAAGCGCGGGCGACGGCGGCGGCACCGGCACGCCCAGCGGCGACAGCGAGGCGGCCGCCGAGGAGACGCTCGGTCCCGCCGAGGAGTCGGTCGCGGCGCCCTTCGGCGACGCCGGCGCCCGCCGCCTGGGTGGCCTCGCGCTCGGCGGCGTCTTCGGACTCGCGCTGGCGTCGCCCGGACTGTTCGGCGCCTTCCTCTGGCTCACCGACCGCGGGAACGAGCGACCCGACGACGAGACGTAAGCCGGCCGCCGTGCCGGCAGGCCCGTCACGACCGGCTACCGTCCGCGCCGGATCGTCGGCTGACGGCGGCTCAGTCCCCGTCCGCCTCCGCGCGAACTTCACCCCACAGCGCCGACAACTGCTCGGACGCCGACCGGGTCGGCACTTCGAGTTCGAGATCCAGGTCCCCGTCGGGGTTCCGGACGACGACCGCCTCGAAGTCGACCGCGTAGCGCGCGGCGTCGTCGCCCTCCTGTTTCCGCAGGAGTCCCGCCTCCGCCATCGCCTGAAGCTTCCGGTAGGCGGTCGACCGGGGGACCTCACACGCCTCTGCGACCTCCGCGGCCGTCATCGGCCCCTCCAGTGCGCGCACGATCCGGCGGGTGCGCTCGCTTTTCAGCAGGTCGAACACCGTTTCGACGTCGGGCGAGACCGCGTCGGACAGGGGGTTCGAGGCCATCGTGACGGGAATCCGTCGCGTCGGGAGCATCCGCGGGACAGTGGTAAACGCTCCGATACCACGCCCGCCGGTGTGGGGATTCGGCCGCCCGTCCCCTCGCGGTTGTCCCGAACATATTCGACGGATTCCCGAGCCGCTGGAACGACGCCGAACTTATACGATTTTACCGGGCCGAGCCCCGACTGTATGACAGACTATGTTGGCGCTCCCGGTTCGAGGATGTCCCGCCGTCAGTTCCTGGCTGCGACCGGTAGCACGGGCCTCCTCGGACTCGCGGGCTGTGCTGCCCCGACACAGAACCGGATCACCAAGACCGACACGGGTACGGGGGTCGCCGCGACACAGCAGGGGTCGCTGCCCACGACCAGCCCCCCGGAGGTCATCGACGCAAACGAGCAGGGCGGCTCCATCACGCTCGAATCGATGCCCGCCCGTCACGACGTCCACCCGCTGGAGACGATGGGCGGTCCCGTCGAACTCCCGCAGGTGTGGGCGTTCAGCGCGGAGGGTGGGGAGCCGAGCGTCCCCGGCCCGATCATCCGCGCCACCGAGGGCACCGAGATGGAGATCACCCTCGACAACTCCAGCGGCCAGCGCCCCCACACGCTCCACTTCCACGGCGTCCGGAAGACCTGGGAGAACGACGGCGTCCCCACGACGACGGGGATCCAGGTCGGCCCCGGCGAGTCCCACACCTACACCATCCCCGCGAACGTCCCCGGGACGCACCTGTATCACTGCCATTACCAGACCAACCGTCACGTCGAGATGGGGATGTACGGCATCCTCCGAGTCGACCCGGAGGGGTACGAACCCGCCGACCGCGAGTACTTCCTGAGCGTCCGCGACTGGGACTCCCGGCTCCCGCGGATGATGGCCGGCGAGGACGTCCAGTACGACCCCCGGAACCGCCGCCCCGACGTCTTCACGATCAACGGCAAGAGCGCGCCGCGGACGCTCCACCCCGAACAGGGGTCGCCGCTCATCGTCAGCGAGGGCGACGACGTCCGGATCCACTTCGTCAACGCGGGGTATATGAGCCACCCGCTGCACATCCACAACCACCGGTTCGAGGTGTCGGCGAAGGACGGCGGCCGGGTCCCGGAGGCCGCCCGCCACGGCCAGGACATCGTGAACGTCGCGCCCGCGGAACGGTACGCCATCGACTTCACCGCCGACGCCGACCCGGGCGTCTACCTGCTGCACTGCCACAAGGTGAACCACGTGATGAACGGCAACTTCTACCCCGGCGGGATGCTCACCGGGCTCGTCTACGAGAGCGTGATGGATTCGGACATCTTCGCGCAACTGATGGAGTACGCCGGCTTCGAGGGGTAGCCGCGGCCGCGACCGATCCCCACCCGACACCCTCACTCCGTCCGAGCCACGCCGAATATGTTCGCCGCCGCCACGGCGAACCGAAAATCGGCGGTCCTTTTCCGGGATCTACGCGCGTAGCCCCGCGTGTATGAAAGTCGAACGCAGGACGATCGCGAAACTCATCGCCGTCGTGTTCGTCTTCAACCTCGTGGTGATGGGCGGGGGCGCGTGGCTCGCCTACAAGGAGGCGCCGCCCATCCCCGAGGAAGTCGTCGGCCCCGACGGCGACGTGGTCGTCACGGGTGCAGAGATCAGGGACGGCAAGCGGACCTTCCAGCGGAACGGCCTGATGAACCACGGATCGATCCTGGGCAACGGCGCGTACTACGGCGTCGACTACACCGCCGACGCCCTCGAACTCAAAGTCCGGCATATGCGGGACTACTACGCGCGGGAGCGCTACGGCGAGCCCTACGACGACCTCAGCTCCGAGCGGCAGGCCGCCGTCGCCGACGTCGTACGGCAGGATCTCGACGGCTCCTACGGCGGCGGCCCGATCCGCTACTCCGCGGCCGAACTCTACGCCCACGAGCAGGTCCGCGAGGAGTACGTCCGGCGGTACCACGAGGGCTCTCACGCGCGCGGCGTCCCCGCGGGGATGATCGACTCCGCGGCCGACGCCGAGCGGTTCGCCGACTTCGCGATGTGGACCGCGTGGTTCTCCCACACCGACCGCCCCGAGGCTGCTCACTCCTACACCAACGACTGGCCGTACCAGCCCGGCGCGGGCAACGACGCCACGCCCGCCGCGATGACCTGGAGCGTGATCGCGATGGTGCTGCTCGTCGCGGGCGCGGGCGCCGGGATCTGGCTGTACCGGTCCGTCGAACTCCCCGAACCCTCCGCGGCGGGGCTCTCGGTGCCGGAGCCCGGCGACGTGTCGGTGTTCCCCAGCCAGCGGGCCGCCCTCCGGTTCGTCCCCGTCGCCGCGGGGCTGTTCCTCGCACAGGTGCTGCTCGGCGGCCTGCTGGCGCACTTCTACATCGAGCGCGCCGGCTTCTTCGGGATCGAGCGGATCTTCGGGATACACATCCTCCAACTCCTGCCGTTCGCGATCGCGAAGACCTGGCACATCGATCTGGGGATCCTCTGGATCGCGGCCACGTGGCTCGGGGCGGGACTGTTCCTCCCGCCGCTTCTGACCGGCCACGAGCCGAAGCGGCAGTCGACGTACGTCAACGGCCTGCTGGCCGCGATCGTCGTGGTCGCGGTCGGCGGGCTCGGCGGGATCTGGCTCGGCTCCAACGGCTACTTCGACGGCCAGCTCTGGTGGCTCCTCGGCAACGAGGGGCTCGAATACCTGGAGGTCGGCAAGGTGTGGCAGGTCGGGCTCTTAGCCGGGTTCGGGGCGTGGGCGGTCCTCGCCATCCGGGGGCTGAAGCCGCTTCTCGACCGCGAGCCCGTCTACGGGTTGGCGCATATGATCCTCTACGCCGGCGGGTCGATCGCGCTGCTTTTCACTGCCGGGTTTCTGTTCACGCCCTCGACGAACATCGCCGTCACCGAGTTCTGGCGGTGGTGGGTTGTGCACATGTGGGTCGAGGGCGCCTTCGAGTTCTTCATCGTCGCCATCATCGGGCTGACGCTGGTGTCGATGAATCTCCTCTCCCGGCGGAGCGCCGAGAAGGCCGTGATGCTCCAAGCGCTGCTCGTGATGGGGACCGGCGTCATCGGCGTCTCCCACCACTACTGGTGGGTCGGGATGCCCGATATGTGGGTGCCGATCGGGAGCGCCTTCTCGACGCTTGAGCTCATTCCGCTCGTCTTCATCCTCTATGAGGCCCTGGGACAGTACGCCGCGATGTCCAGCGAAGAGTTCCCCTACCGGCTGCCGTTCCTGTTCATCGTCGCCAGCGGCGTCTGGAACTTCGTCGGCGCGGGCGTGCTGGGGTTCTTCATCAACCTCCCGCTGATCAACTACTACGAGCACGGCACCTACCTCACGGTCGGCCACGCCCACGCGGCGATGTTCGGCGCGTTCGGGTTCCTGGCGCTGGGGATGGTGACGTATATGCTCCAGCTCTCCATCCGCCCCAGCCGGTGGGACGGGTCGTGGCTCCGGGCGGCGTTCTGGTGTTGGAACGTCGGGCTCGCGCTGATGGTGTTCGTCTCCGTGCTCCCGGTGGGGTTCCTCCAACTGGAAGCGGTGTTCACCCAGGGGTACGACGCGGGCCGCAGCCTGGCGTTCTACAACCGGCCGCTGGTTCAGACGCTGTTCTGGGCGCGGGCCCCGGGTGACACGCTGATCATCCTCGGAACCGCGATCTACGCCGCGGACCTGCTCAGAAAGCGGTTCGTGCTCAGACGCTCCGAGGACGACCCCGCAGTCGAGGATATGGCGGTCGCCGAGGGCGTGCTGGGCGACGACTGAGCGTCGCCGTCCGTCCCTCCTCGATTCGGCGGCGAGCGTTTATATACGATCACGGGACCACCGCCCCCGTGACGTAGAACTCACCCCGCGTCGGGCAGCGGTTGCTCGGCACGTCGACGCGGGTGCTGCGTGTGCCGACTGTTCGCCCCGAGACGCCGCGCGGAAAACTCGGTTCTCATACTGTCGGCTATCGTCGCGTGACGGATTTCGACACCCCGGGGTGTCGAAAATCTTCACGTAGTTATAGCCAACAGTATCAGTCCGCCCGGCCCGCCGGCATCGGCCCGTCGTACCCCTCCGGAACGTACGGACACAGCGGGTCGCTCGCGAGCGGGTCGCCGGTGTGGGCGTACGCCCGCGACCGGCTCCCGCCGCAGACGTGTCGGAACTCGCAGGCGCCGCACTTCCCTCGGAACCCGTCGGGGTCCCGAAGCGACCGGAACAGGTCGCTGTTGCGGTACAGTCCCACCAGATCCCCGTCGCGAACCGAGCCCGCGGACTCGGGCAGGAAGCCCGACGGGTACAGTTCGCCGGTGTGGCTCACGAACGCGAACCCGTCGCCGGCGGTGATCCCGAGCCGCCGGCCGATGCCGTCCCCCTCCGGCGCGTCGCTCGCGTCCCGGCGGCGCTGGATCGCCACCCGGCGGTACTGCGGCGCTTCGGTCGTCTTGATTCCGAACCGTGACTCCTCGCCGACGTCCGAGAGCCAGTTCAGTATCTCGTCGGCACGCTCCGGCGGGACCGGATCGAGCACCCGCCCCCGACCCACCGGAACGAGGAAGAACACCGACCACAGCACCGCTCCGAGGTCGGCGACCAGATCGCGAAGGTCGGGAAGCTCCCCCGCGGTCGCCGCACAGACGGTGGTGTTGATCTGCACCGGGATCCCGGCGTCCCGTGCGGCTCGCGCGGCCGCTACGGTCTGCTCGAAGCTGCCGGACTCGCCCCGAAAGTCGTCGTGGGCGGCCGCCGACGCCCCGTCGAGGCTCAGCGCCAGCCGCCGGATCCCGGCGTCGGCGAGGGCCGCGATGGTCTCCGGCGTGAGCGACGCCGTTCCGCTGGGGGTCAGCGTCATCCGGAGGCCCCGTTCGGTGCCGTACTCGACGAGTTCGAGCAGGTCCGGCCGGACCAGCGGGTCGCCGCCGGAGAGCACGACCAGCTGTCCGTCGCCGAACGATCGCGCGTCTTCGAGGAGCTGTTTGCCCTCCGCGGTCGTGAGCTCGTCGGGGTGCCGCGCCGGCTGGGCGTCCGCGCGGCAGTGATCGCAGGCGAGGTCACACGCCTGCGTGACCTCCCACACGAGCACGAAGGGCCGACGGTCCGTGTCGATCCGGCCGGGATCCGGCGGGGCCGCGTCGCCGGCGTCGGATCCGACCGACTCCGGCGGCGACCCCCCGTCGTCTCCGGTCGTAACGCGTGGCGGCGGTCCTGACATCGTGCGTCGACGGTACGGCGCCCCCTCTCCAAGGTCGTACGCCGAACGTGTTCGGCGTCGACTACCCTTTACCGGCCCCCATACCGTGAGGTATGGATCCGGAACCGTACCTCGCGGCCGTCGACCTGTCGACGGATCGCCCGGTCGACTTCCTCGACGCACGGGACCTCCCGCCGCCGAAGCCGCTGGAGGAGACGATGACCCGGGTCGCCGACCTCGAGGAGCCGACGGTGTTCGTCCAGCTCAACGACCGGGTGCCGCAGTTCCTCTTCCCGAAACTGGACGAGCGGGGGATCGAATACCGCACCGCGGAGGTCGAGGCGGGGGTCGTCACCGCGATCTGGCGTCCGTCCGCCGAGTAACCCGACTACTGCCAGGTGACGTACGCGAGCACGCTTATACCGGCCGTCTCGAGGATCTGCAGGATCATCATCACCCGGACGGCGACCGTCGGCATCGCCGGCGCATTGAAGTAGAACAGCAGCGCGACCACGTTCTCCGCCAGCAGAAAGCCCGCGAAGACCATCGACGCGAGCGTAAATGGGGCGCGGATCTCCCGGTAGGTGTTGACCCAGATCCCGATCACGAACAGCAGAAGCAGGACGTTGAGGCCCGCAGCGACGCGGGCGGCGTCCAACATCACGCTCATACGATCACTCCTGGCCGGGTCGTCGACGGTGCCGAATGTGGGTTGGTGTGGGTCATATTACGCTTCGAGTTGTGACAACACGGTCTCGACGGTGTCCCAGTGTGCCCGCGTGCGGTCGCTGGGGAGATAGATCGTCCCGTAGTCGGCGTCGCTGCTGGTGACGACGCCGTTGTCCTCCAGGACGTCGAGGTGATGTCTGACCGTGTTGTACGCCAGATCCAGGTCCTCCGCCAGTTGGTTGGCGTTCCGCGGGCGGTTGTCCAGCGCACGCAGGATGCGGGCGCGGTTCGGCCCCCCGCGCGTGCCGGCGAGCGTCTGCCAGAGGACCGTTTCCATCCGCCCGGGGATTTTCCGGCGGTCAGTATGAATCCTCCGACCCGTCGATATCCCGACCCTCGACGGACGGTCGCAGTCGGCGCCGGCAGCGACGGACCACCGCGGTGCCGTGACCGGTCCTTGCGCCGTCGGCGCCGTGCCCGAGCACCCGTTGAACCGTCGCGACGCTCTCCGCTCACCGGGAGCCGCCCGTGTCGTGTCTGCGAAGCGATCGTGGTCACCCCACAGTTCATTATTCCGAGAATAGCGCGTAAAACAGTTTCGTTGGTTCAGTATGGAGTAGCGGTAGAGGCGCTGACGACCCAGTTCATACGGACTTGAGGGAGAATTGAGTCCGAGTTGCGACAAGCATTATGATTCTGTCATTCGTCGCCACGAGTGGATGTCACGAGACACGAACTCCACCACACGACGACGGGTGCTTCTGGGAATCGGCGCCGGAACGATCGCCGGACTCGCCGGCTGCGGCGGCAACGGCGGCGGCGGGACCGAAACGGACACAGAGACGGAGACGGTCACGCCGACGGAGACCGCGACCCCGACCGAAACCGAGACTCCGGCCGGAACCGCGTCGGTCCGGGTGGCGCACCTGTCGCCGAACGCGCCGAGTGTGGACGTCTACGTCGACGGCAACGCTGTCCTCGAGGACGTCGCCTTCGGCGCAGTGAGCCAGTATCTGGACGTTCCCGCGGGCGAACGCGAGGTCGAGATCACCGCGGCGGGCGACGCCGACGCGTTGGTCTTCTCGGGGCCGGTCCCCGTCGAGGCCGACACGGACTACACGGTCGCGGCGGCCGGCGAGATCGGCGACGACGCCGATCAGGCGTTCGAGCCGCTGGTGCTGGAGGACGACAACTCCGATCCCGGCGGCGACACCGCCCGCGTCCGGGTCGTCCACGCCTCGCCCGACGCGCCCGCGGTCGACGTGACCGCCGCGTCCTCCGGCGACGCCCTGTTCGATGGCGTCGCGTACGGCGAATCCGGCTACGTCGAGGTCCCCGCTGGCGAGTACACCCTCCAGGTTCGCGGCGATACCGAGAGCAACGACGGCGACGTGGTCGCAACAACTGACGTGGACGTGGCGGGTGGCCAGGTGTACACGGTCTTCGCGGCGGGGTACCTCTCGCCGGACGACGAACCCGCCGACACCCCGTTCCAGTTCGTCCTCGCGCAGGACACCGGCGGCGGGATGAGCACCGAGATGGCGTCGGTACGAGTTGCGCACCTGTCCCCGAACGCCCCGAACGTGGACGTGTACGTCGACGGCGACGCGGCCCTCGAAGACGTGGCGTTCAGCGCCGTCTCCGGCTACCTCGACGTCCCGGCCGGCACCCGAACCATCGAGATCACCGCGGCGGGCGACGCCGACGCGTCGGTCTTCGAGGGCGACGTGCCCGTCGAGGCAGGGACGGATTACACGATCGCCGCGATCGGCGAGATCGGCGACGACGCCGATCAGGCGTTCGAGCCGCTGGTGCTGGAGGACGACAACTCCGATCCCGGCGGCGACACCGCGCGGCTCAGAGCCGTCCACACCTCGCCCGACGCGCCGGCCGTGGACATCACCGCCGAGGCCGGGACCACCCTGTTCGATGGGGTCGAGTACGGCGGCTTCGGCTACACGGAGGCCCCGGGCGGTGATTACACCGTCCAGGTTCGCGGCGACACCGAGAGCAACGACGGCGACGTAGTCGCCGACACCGACGTGAGCCTGGCGGGCGGCCAGGTGTATACGGTCTTCGCGGCGGGATACCTCACGCCGGACGACGAACCCGCCGACACCCCCTTCCAGTTCGTCCTCGCGCAGGACACCGGCGGGGGGATGTGAGCGACTGACCGCGCCGGACCTCCGACCCCGCTGGCACCGCTTTTCGGCCCTCGATTCGACGCCTCCGCGCTGTAGACCCTGTCAGACGCTCCCGAAAGATTATTTTATTCGGTTCCTAAACGCCGGTCGATGCCGACGTGTGAGAACTGCGGTTCGTTCGTCACCGCGGAGTACGTCCGGGTGTTTGCGCCGAACGGGATGGACAGTCCGCGGGTCTGCCCCAACTGCGAGGACAAGGTTCGAGACGGTGCCGACGTCCGCGAAGCGCGCGCGACCAGGCACTGACGCGGTTCGTTTCGGAACGCTTACGCCCGCCTCTTGCCGCCGAGCGCAGTCACCGGAGGTGGCGCTCGGCGGTACCAACGGGGAGTACTCGGTATCAGGCGGCTTTTGACCTTCCGGAGCCATCCGACGGTATGGGCGATCGTTCCGCGTTCCTCGACGGCGAGCGTCACGACGACGTCGCGCTGTTTCTCACCGAATCCTATCTCGACAGCCAGGGGAAGCTTCCAAAGATGGGCGAGTCCGTCGACTCGGGGTACGTCCTCGTCGTCCCGGGCGACGACGGCCGGCGGGCGTTCGCCGCGGGGACGGGAATGGAGGCGATGGAGTTCGCCCGCGGCGCGATGGAGACCCGCGGTCACGTCTCCCGGGACCTCGACGGCGGCGAGTGTCCGCGGCGCGAGGCCGACGCCGAATCGTCCCACGAGGTCGAGTTCGTCTTCGCGTTCTCCGAGGAACGGAACGCAGAGGTCGGCGGGCTGTACGCCCGCGGCGACGTGATCCACGCCTACGCCCACTGCGCCTGCGGCGCGAGCTACTCCGACAAGTGGGTCGTCGGCGAGGAACGGGAAACCGGCGTCCAGCCCGGCGGTTTCGAGCCGGTCGAAGCGACCGAGTGACCCCGGCGCCTGCGACACCGGCCAGCCGGCAAATTCACCTGCGACACGCCCCGACGACCCGTATGGACGAGACGGTCGACGTCACGGTCCGCTCCGGCGACGACGAGGAGACCATCGCGGTCGAGCGGGGCCGAAATCTCAGGGACGCGCTCTTGCAGCACGGCTTCCCGGTTTACGGGACAGTCTCCCGGCACGCCAACTGCGGGGGGCGGGGGCTGTGTGCCACCTGCACCGTCGAGGTCGACCCCGCGCCGGAACCGACCCACTGGCACGACGCCGCCGCCGTCCGGTTCGGCTACCCCCGGCTCTCGTGTCAGATCGCGGTCGAGGAACCGCTGACGGTCCGCCTCCTCGACAAGTACGTCTGGGGGCAGGTGCTGCCGCGTCGGGTGTCGGGTGGCGAGTAGCCGGACCACGCTGGGCACCCTGTCCCCGTGCGCAGTCGATCCGTTGACTGACTCGAAAAATATCGAATAATGTATCTTTATTTCGGCTGGCCTCGGAATCCCGCTGTCCCACTCGGCAGAAGTTAATTGAGGTTCAGAAGGTCTTAGAGACCCGTTCAACGGTCTGTTAAGGCTACTTATCGCGCCGGTTGAGTCGAATTCCAGCCTCCGTTGAGCCGAACTTCACCGAATTACTGTCAAAAATCCGGTACTCCTTCCCGGTGTGGATATGAACGCAACCGGACGATCAGTACTGCAAGGCGTCGGCGCCGGAACCGCCCTGCTCCCGGCTCCCGTCGGCGCGAGCAGCGCCGAGGAGACCAACGGCGCGACCCTCGACGACGA
This sequence comes from Halobellus ruber, assembly GCF_014212355.1. NCBI lineage: Archaea > Methanobacteriati > Methanobacteriota > Halobacteria > Halobacteriales > Haloferacaceae > Halobellus > Halobellus ruber. The sequence goes on along the minus strand of NZ_JACKXD010000003.1, from coordinate 529,399 downwards.
GTTCCGGGTGCGGGCGATCCACGCCTCGCCCGATGCTCCCGGGGTGGACGTGACAGTCAACGACGGTGCGATCACGGTCCTCGAGGACATCGGGTTCGGGGAGTCGAGCGGCTACGCAACCGCGGGTGCGACTACGGCGTCGAGATCAGCCCCGCGACCCGGTGCTCCGACTCGACGGCGTTACCTTCGAGGCCGGCAGCACCTACACAGCCTTCGCGGTCGGATACCTCACCCCCGGCGACGCGCCCGGCTTCGACCTCCTGCTTCGGGAGGACAAGAGCGCGCCGCCGCGCGGCGACGACGAGGAAGACGATGACGACGGCGACGAGGACGAGGATGAAGAGGACGGCAACAACGGAAACAGGGGCGGTAACGGCCGCGGACGCGGCCGCTAACCGTCGGCTATGTCCCATCCGCACGGCGACGTGACTGCCCCGGAGCGCGTCGGCCCCCTGGCTATTCGTCCGATGTGGCGCTTTCGGCGTCCGCTTTGGTCTCCGCTTGCATCTCGTCGGCGACCGCCTCGAACGCCCGGAGGATCACCCGTTTTGCGGTCGCGCCGCCGGTCGTCCAGTGGTGGGCGTAGTCGAGCATATCGTCGTAGATGTCGGGTTTGCAGCCCGCAGCGCGGGGATGCCCGCCGCCGTTGACGCGGCCCGCGACCTCGTGGGCGCGCTCGAAGCCCTCCGAGCCCCGAATGCTCGCGCTGCCCGCCGGCTTGACGACGATCGCCGCGTCGGCACCCTGCTCGCGAAGTGCTTCCGCGACCTCGTTCTGCGAGCACCGGCCGTAGGTGACGCCGACGGTCCAGGGGCCGACCCGCTTGAGCTCGGCCCGCGACACTGCCGCGTCGATCAGGTTCTCCTTTTCGACCCGCCGGAGGTCGATGTACTCCGCGACGGCGTCGGGGAGATCGACGCCGAAGGTCCCCACCATCGTCACGTACTCCTCGGGGTCCGTCCAGTAGGCGTAGTCCGCGAGGTCGTCGCTCCGGGGGTCCTCCTTCCGCCAGAGGTCGTGATCGCGGGTGACCGCCGCCAGTTCGGCCCACCGCTCGCCGAAGTCGTAGTCCAGCGACCGGAGCGTCACGTCGGTCGAACACTCCGCGTCGGACTCGCCGACGACGAGGTCGACGCCGGCCGCACGGACCGCCTCGGCGGTGTCGTCGTCCCACTGGTGGTGGTCGTACCACGCGACCGACGCCGCGAGGTCGACCGCGGCGTCGAGTTCCGCGGCGATCCAGTCGTACTCGTCGGGACAGAGGTCGCAGACGTAGAGGTCGATCCCCTCGGGGGCGTACTCGACGACGTTCGCCAGTGCCTCGTCCAGGGAGTAGGGCCCGGCGCCGACTAAGGCGACCGTCGACCGGGGGCGCTCGTCCGCTCCGTCGCTCTCGTCCGTCTCGTCGCCACCGCTGTCCTCGTCGCCGCCCGCGGGGTCGTTCCACCGATCGACCCGGTCGGCGACGTCGTCCGCGAACGAGCCCCACGAAAGCGTCGCGTCGTACATCTCCCGGAGCAACGCCACACACCCCAGCCCGTCGGCGTCGGTGTCGGCGACGACGACGGCTTCGGCGCCGTCGACCGCCTCGGCGACCCGCTCTTCGGTCCGTGCGTCGTCGAGGGAGTCGGGGTAGAAGAAGCCGGTCCCGGGGAGTCGGGACTTCCGCGTCACGGACAGTTGTCCGCTGTCGATGAGTTCGTCGTCCATAGCCTTCCGACGGCCGCCGGGGTGAAAACCGGCGTGGTTCGGGGTTCAGTCTCCCGCCGCGAGCCGGCGGACCGTCGCCGCGAGGACCCCCGCCGCCGTTGCACAGTCCTCCCAGTCGGTCCACTCCCGCGGCGAGTGGGAGGCGCCGTCGACGGAGGGCGCAAACAGGAGGCCGACGTCGGTCGCGTCGGCCAGGTTCGCGGTGTCGTGGACCGCCGCGGAGTGGAGTCGGACCGCGTCGGCGCCGCGGGCGGCGGCCGCGTCGTCGGCGGCCCCGACGCACCGGTCGGCCATCGGCGTCGGCGGGCTGGTCCGGTACCGGTCGATGTCGGTTTCGACCCCCCGGGTCCGCTCCAACCGCGCCAGGCTGGTTCGGCACCGCTCGACCAGCCGGTCCATCGTTCCGGCGTCGGTGTCGCGGAGGTCGAGTTGGAACCGGACCTCGCCGGGGACGATGTTCCGGGCGTTCGGCTCGATCGTCCCCTGCCCGACGGTCGCGACCGCCGACTCCCGGTCGGCGGCGACTTCCTCGGCGGCGCGTTCGACGTCGCGTACGAACTCGGCGCCGGCGGCGAGGGCGTCGGTCCGCTCGTACATCGGCGTCGACCCCGCGTGGTCGGCCTCGCCGGCGACCGCGACCTCGCAGTTGGTGATGCCGGTGATCGCCTCCACCACGCCGACGTCCGCGCCGGCGTCGGTCAGTCGGGTCCCCTGCTCGATGTGGAGTTCGACCCACGCGCTCCAGGACGCGGGGTCGATCCCGTCGTCACCGCGGAACCCGATCGCGTCGAGCCGCTCCCGGAGCGTGACGCCCTCGTCGTCGACCAGGTCGAGCGCGTCGGCGACGTCCCGGCCGCCCGCCGCGACCGACGACCCGAGCGTGCCGATCCCGAACCGCGCGCCCTCCTCCTCGGTGAAGGCGACGACGTCGACCGGCCGGCCGGGGGCGACATCGGCGTCCTGCATCGCACGCACCGCCTCCAGGCCCGCGTAGGTCCCGAGCGGGCCGTCGAAGATCCCGCCGCGGGGCACCGAGTCCAGGTGGCTGCCGATCGCGACCGGCGCGGCGCCGGGGTCGCATCCGGGCGGCGTCCACCGCCCCGCGACGTTGCCGACGGCGTCGACCCGCACGTCGAGGTCGGCGTCGCGGAGCCGGTCGACGAAGCGCTCTCTCGCCCGCCGGTCGGCGTCGCTCCCGGTCAGGAGCGTCCGCCCCCGCCCCTCGTCGGCGTCGACCGCGCCGAAAGCCGCGTTCGCCTCGATGTCCGCCCGCAGCCGGCCCTGGCTGATCTCCATACTACGGGCCTGCGCGCCCGGACGGATAAACCCGCGAGGGTCGACCGGGGGTGGGGTTACGCCCGGCCGGGCTCCCCGACCGGCTCCTCGGCGTCCTCGTCGGCGGCGAGCTGGCGGACGGTCAACACCGGCACGGGACAGGTCCGGACCACGCGCTCGGCCACCGACCCCACCAGAAACCGGTTCTCGCCGTGGCGCCCCCGGGTCCCCATCGCGACCATATCCGCGCCGACCGACCGGGCGTACTCCTCGATGATCGACGCCGGCCGCCCGGTTTCGATCTCGGTCCGCACCGCGCGGTCCGTCGCCGCCCGGACCGTCGCGACCGCCTCCCGGCCGCGGTCCACTAGCGCGGCCCGCATCTCCTCGCGGAGCCGTTCCGGCGACGACGCCACCTCCCCCTCGTCGACGACGTACAGACAGTGGACCGCCGCGTCGAACCGCTCGGCGAGATCCAGCGCCACGTCGACCGCGCGGCGGGCGCTCCCGGAGCCGTCGGTGGCGACCACGATGGTCTCGAACATACCCCGGAATTGCGGCCGACGGGAAATAAAGCCCGTCGAACGGTCGCCCGCTCCACGACTGCGACCGACGAGATGGGCTTTTTGTCTCCGGCCGCGGAAGGGCGGATATGACCCGCCGACCGCTCGACATCGACGTCGTGCTCGCGCCCGTCGACCGGAGCGAGGAGTCGACCGACGCGGTCGCGTACGCCGCCGCCATCGCCGCCGAGTACGGCGCGACCCTCCACGTCGTCCGCGTGCTCGACGCCGAGATCGTCCGGGCGATCGACGCGGGGGACGTCGACAACGACCGGGTGGCCGCCGACGGCGAGGCCATCGTCGAGACTGCGCGGGAACTCGCCGACGACTGCGGCGTCCCGGTGTCGACGTCGGTCGCGTACGGCTTCTCAACGTCGATGAAGCTCAGACACCCCGGTAGCGTCGTGCTCGACACCGCCGAGGAGGTCGCCGCCGACTTCCTGGTGGTCCCCCGGGAGTCCCTCGCCGGGACCGATTCCGGCGTCCTGGCGAAGGCCGCCGAGTACGTTCTCCTGTACGCCAGCCAGCCCGTGTTGTCGGTGTAGGCCGGGGTCGGCGGTCTTCTCCGCTCAGCGCGTTCGTGTTTAGTTACACGTATGCTAGCCGGAGAATCTCTGTGGGTGGGATTGGAAGGGGCCGCGCTCTCGACGAAGACGCGCGAAGTAAGCACCGCAGGAGCGAACGAAGTGAGCGACGAGGAGCACAGCGAGCGCATCGAGTCGAGAGCGCGGGGGCTTCCGGAGTCGGTTCCGACCCGTTAACTGCGACTTGTAGCTCCCTCACAGCTCACCGAACCGTTCAGTCCTCTGTCGCGATCCGCGCGCGCATCTCCATCTCGAAGCTCTCGGAGCCGCTGATCTCGAACCCCAGCTTCTCGTAGAGCCCGATCGCGGGCTTGTTCCACCGCTCGACGCTGAGCCACACCCGGTCGACGCCGTTGGCCCCGCCGTAGCCGAGCAGCCCGCGCATCAGCCGGGTTCCGATCCCGGCCTCCTGGTACGCCTGGAGCACGAAGATCGCGAGTTCGTAGGTGTCGTCGTCCGGAACCAGGGTGGCGTGGCCCGCCACGGTGTCGTCGTCCCACGCGATCACGTTGAGGCTCTCCTTCTCGATGAGGCCGTCGAGCCACGACCGGATCCGCTCCTCGTCGCCCGGGGGGATGCCCTGTGCGCGGTCGGCAGGGTCGAACGCGACGTACATCTCGACGAGCGCCTCGAACTCGTCGTCGCCGCCGTCGTAGGGGCGGAGTTCGATCTCGCGTCCCTCGCGGTCTTCGAAGGTCGACGGCGGGGTCTCGAACGGCCCCGCGACCGTCTCGGGGTAGCTGCGGTCCCGGTTCATCTGACCAGCGACACGGTGACGTGGGAGTTCAGGAGGACGAACTCCGCGGTGGCGCCCAGCTGGATCTTTCCCATCGGGCTGGTGGTGCCGCCGCCGAGCGCGATCCGGTCGAACCCCTCGGACTCGGCGATGGTGACGAGTTCGCTCCCGGCGTCGCCGTCGACGTGCCGGATCTCGGCGCCGATCCCTTCGGCGTCGAGCACCCGATCGACCTCGGTCTCGATGTCGTCGACCGAGCCCTCGGCGCGAGGGTCGTCGACGATCGCGACCGTCAGGTCGTCGCCCGCCTCGGCCGCACGCGACACCGTCTGCTCCAACGCCCGGAGGGAGTCGTCGCCGCCGTTGATTCCCAGGAGGACCTTCATTCTACGTCGTGACCTCGGTGCGGGAGTAGAAAAAGCGTCGGGGTCGTGATACGGACGGTCGTAGTCACTTACCGGTCATCGTCGAACTGCGTGGGCGATGCCCGGCAATTCGCTACACCCCGTACGAGGGAACGCTTTTTGCCGTCCGGGCGACACCCCGGAGTATGGACGACGACGCCGAGGTGTCGACGGGGGAGCCGCGACGGACCGACGCCGACGCGTCGGCGTCGGACGCCGGATCGAATGGGGGATCCGACGGGGACGCCGGAGTGGAGGGCGGTTCCGACAAGGACGCCGGATCGGCGAGTGGCTCCGGGACGGACGCGGACCCGCGCGACGAGTCGACGCCGGTCGGGGTCAAAAGCTCCGCGGGAGCGGGCTCGACCGACTCAGCGACGCCGAGCGGGGACGGCCCCACCCCGTCGGACACCCCCACCGACGTGCGGAAGTACGCCCGGTTCAAGAAGGTCGACGGCGCCCAGTACGACCGCGTCAACGACTTCCTCCGGGATCGGACCTACATCACCGCCCGCGAGTGGGCGATCGCCCGGCTGTGTGCGGACTTCCGAACCGAGACCGGCGTCGAGATGACCAAGATCGGCGAGAACCTCCCCGAACTGGTGCCGTTTATGACCGACACCTACACCCCGCAGGCGGTGAACCAGGCCCGGTCGTCGTTCGAGGAGAAGGTCCGGATGTCGGGGACGACGTTTCTCTACGGCGCGATGTCGGGTTTCTTCACCGCCGAGGAGCTCGACGAGCTGATGTACGAGGTGACCGAGATCGCGAAGTTCCTGCTGGAGGTCGAGGGCGTCGACCTCTCGGTCGAGGAGGAGATGGAGGCCGAAGAGCGGATCTCAAGCGTGATGCGGGAGGTCCGGGAGGCGAGTTCGGACCTCCGCGCGGACGACCTCTCCGGCGAGGGACGCGACGGCGACCCTACCGACTGACGAGGCCGACGGCGCCTCAGAGCGTGTCGACCTGCCGGCCCTCGTGGATGACGAACTCGGTGTCGGCCGCGAACCGCAGCAGGGCGCGGTCGCTCAGATCGAGCTGTTTCAGCCGCTCTGCCCGCGGGTGATCACCCAGCGTATACGAGATACTGCTGCTGTACGGCCAGACGCCGATCTCCCCGTCGAGTTCCAGCTCCTCGCGGAGGAGCCGCCCGTCCATCGTCGTGTAGCTCACCCCGGAGTCGGTCTGGCTGAACGCCGGCGGCCGATCGACCGTCACGTCAACGAGGTGTTCGCCGTCGACGGTGACCGAGGTCCGGCGCGTCGAGCCGTCGTCGCGGTGCGTGATGTCGGCGACCTCCTTCGGATACCCCCAGATGTCGACGCCGAGCGCCTTCGCGGGCTCGGAGGTGACCGGGAGATACCAGACGTAGCCGGTCACCCCGCGGGTGAACACCGAGACGTACGGCAGCGTCCGGGAGTCGTCGTGGACGGCCGGGAGCAACACCCCGAACTCGTTGTACGGCTCGATGCCCGAGCCGTGACCGATCCGATCGTAGTCGACGCACAGAAACGTCACCGCGGCGCGATCCGGCGTGGCCCGGATCGGCGTCAACCCCTCGGGGAGCAGCTCCCCGACGGCCTCGCGGTCGGCAGACAGGACCACCCCGGTCATCGTCGCGTGCGTCGACAGCGGGAGGTCGACTTCCTGCCCCGTCGAGAGGGTTTCGGCGCGCCCGTTCGTTCCGCCCGGTGCCGTGACGTTCTTCGCGGCCATCGTAGTGTCTACTGTGGGTCTCTGAATCAAGTGTGTTTCGCTGACACATCCCACGCGTTCCGTCGGTGCCTGCCGTGACGCCCACGCCGAACCGACGAATCGAAACGTCCCGAACCGGTAGTGTGGACGATGGACCTCCAGTTCCTCGGCGGCGCCCGCGAGGTCGGCCGGAGCGCGATCCTCGTCAACGACTCGCTGCTTCTGGATTACGGGATGCTCGCGGGGACGCCCCCGCGGTTTCCGGTTGCCGACCCCGACCCCGACGCCGTGGTGGTGAGCCACGGCCACCTGGATCACGCCGGCGCGGTTCCCGCGTTGCTGTCGGGCGAGTCGCGGCCGCCGATCCACTGGACGCCGCCGACCCGGGAACTCGCCGTGACGCTCGCGGAGGACACCCTGAAGCTCCACGGCGGGACGATGCAGTGTCCGTTCACCGAGACCGACCTCCGGCGGGTCCGCGGGGTCTCGGAGGCCCACGGCTACGGGGAGCCGTTCACCGCCGCCGGCCACGAGGTCACGCTCTACAACGCCGGCCACATCCCCGGCAGCGCCCACGTGCTCGTCGACGACGGCGACACCCGGCTGCTCTACACCGGCGACTTCTACACCGACGACCGCGGCGGAAGCGACGCTCTCGCGAGCCGCACGGATCGTTCCGGCGAGCCGATCCGTGGCCAGCGGCTCGTCACGGGGACGACCGCCCGCCCCGACGCCGACGTGGTGGTCTGTGAGAGCACCTACTCCGACGTCGATCACGACTCCCGCGACGAGATCGAGGCGCGGTTCGCCCGGAGCGTCGAGGAGACCCTCTGGGAGGGCGGCACCGTCGTGGTCCCGGCGTTCGCGATCGGGCGCACCCAGGAGTTGCTGCTCGTCTGCGACGCCCACGACATCCCCTGCTACGTCGACGGGATGGGCAAGCGGGTCACGCGGATGCTCCGGGGGTACCCCGAGTTCGTCCGCGACGCCGAGGCGCTCCGGCGGGCGACCTCTCACGCGCGGTTCGTCACCGGCCGCGACGGGCAACGGACGCGGATCACCGACCAGCGGGCGGCGATCGTCACCACCAGCGGGATGCTCTCCGGCGGTCCTGCGATGACGTACATCCCCGAGATCCGGTCGAACCCGACGAACAAGGTCGCGCTGACGGGGTATCAGGTCCAGGACACCCCGGGGAGACGCCTCCTCGAAACCAGCAGCGCCGAGATCGACGGCCGGGTGATGCCGGTGGCCGCACAGGTCGAACAGTACGACTTCTCTGCGCACGCTGACCGGGCGGGGATTCGGTCGTTCCTCGCCGACTACGCCGACAGCGAGATTGTCGTCAACCACGGCGACCGGTGTGTCGACTTTGCGGCCGAACTGAGCGGGGAGGGCTTCACGACGGCGGCGCCGGACGTCGGGGAGACCATCACCGTCGGGTAGCGGGACAACGGGGCGAGGCTCCTGTGCGTCCCACCGACCCTACTCCTCCCGCGGGACCGCCCGGACCTCGAACTCCCGGTAGCCGCCGTAGGCGGCGTCCAGCGCGCCCAGCCACCAGTTCCACCGGTCGGCGACCGAGGAGTCCTCGGGGGCGTCACCGAGGTTCCGGACGATCTCCGCGACCGTGAGGGGTTCCCCGCGGTCCTCGGCGACGATCCCGGCGTCGGCGAGGTCACGCGCCTGCCTCGCGACGACCCGGTGCTCGGCGTCCTCGCCGTCGAACGCCGCGCGTAACGCCTCGACGAGTTCCTCGGCGCCGAACGGGGCGGTTTCGAGCGGCGTGTCGCTGTCACCTGTGCCGTTCATACCTGGACGTTCGCGGCCCAGGGCCAAGAGTCCGCCGCCGGTGTGTGTCGGCGCCGCCGTTCCGGTCGTGGCGGCCAGCCGTTCCCCGCTACTCCCACCACGCGCTCCGCCGCTCCTCGTAGGAGGCGTCGCGGAACGGCGGGGGCTTCTCGGAGTCGGGTTCGGCGCCGAACGCGAACGCCAGCCAGTAGCCGACGTGCCACCCGACGGCGTCTTTGTCGAGGTCGACGAGCGAAACCCGAAGCTCCGAGTAGGTCTCGACTTCGCCGTCGCCGTCGGGATCCCACCCGGCGGTGCCGCCACAGGACGCCGCCCCCGACCCGCACGGCGATGTCTCGACCGGCCGCACGACGATCTCGGCGTCCTCGGGGTCGTCGACGGGCGTGAACGTGAGGTTCGCGGGCATCCCCGGCGGGTCGTCCTCGTAGTACTCCAGCGCCTGCCGGACCTGCTCGCGGAAGCCCGCGGGGTCGCCGGCGCGTTCGGCGTCGACGTAGACGGTGAACTCGGCGTCGTCCCACGCGAACTCGCGTTCGGTCGCGTTCGGCAGCGGTTCGGTGTAGAGCACCATCCGGCTGGCCATCACCGCCGCCGGGGGGTCGTCGTGGGTGAGCCCCAGGGTGTGGCCGAGTTCGTGTTCGATCACGGTCACCGTGGAACCGTCGGCGAAGCCGGTCCGGACCGACACCGTCTCGGGCCGGTCGACCTGGCGGCTGTCGGTGAGCAGCGGCGCACACCCCGCGGCGTCGCTCGCGCCGTCACACTCCGGAACGGTGTCGACGAACTCGATCACGAGGTCGGGGTCGGCAGCGTCCGGGCGGACCTCGTAGTCGGTCGGGAACCCGGCGAACCGCTCGGATTTGGCCTCCCAGAACGCCGCGGCCTCGCGCACCAGCGGCGCCCACTCGCGATCAGTGCCGGCGCGGTCCGCGATCGCGATCACCACCGGCTCCGAGCCCCACGGGTTTGCCCGCTCCCCGGCCCCCGTGGGTGTCGGTGTCGACGGGGCGGACGTCGCCGCGGCCGCCCCCGACGCCTCGGTCGACGCGTCGACGCCGGTCGGCGCCGGGGCCGTCCCCGGCGCGTCGAGGGCGGGGCCGGCACACCCCGCGAGGACGACCACGACCGCGATCGCCACCGCGGCGGCGACCGACGGCGATCGGTTCCACATAACGGAAGTGTGGCGCGACCGGGGAAAGAAGGTTCGGACCCCGATCGGGGTCGGAACGGACGGCGCCGCCGCTCGCGACGTGAGCGGCTGAGAGGAGTAAGCCCCCTTCTGTTCGGCTCGGCATTCGGCTGAGCAGCCGCGCCCTGTCCGGACTACCTTTGCGGCGCGGCCTTGCACCGGCGAGGGTTCGCCGTTCCATCCGTTCTCGGCCGTCGGCTCGCGGGCGGGGTCGCCCGCTCGCGTTCCGCGGCCGCGCGGCCCTCGACGGGTCAGCTTCCTCCCCTTGCGGGTCGGGTCGCGCGCTCGCGGGTCGCCCCGTTTGCGCCGAGCGGCGTCGGCCGCTCGCGTCTCATCGGTCGGGCCGAGGGGTGTCGTTTCTGTTCCAGAGCCAGCCGTCTCCGACTCCCGGCTTGCGCCGGGTCGCCCGTCCGGACGGTGGGGGGACTTTCCTCATCGGTCCGGGGACCGACGGGAGCCGAGCTCTCTCTGCCGATCGATCAGAGGCGGGAGAGTCGGATAAGCCTTCGGTCGGTCACGGGCGCAGCGCCGAGAGCTGCGACCTGACCCAACAGACCGGCGACCACGACCCCGGCATCGCGGCGCTGCCGGCGCCGATTGCGACGGCGAAGTACGCCGGCGGCACCGTCTCGACCCCGACGAGGTCGGCGAGGACTCCGACGATCCCGCCGCCGATCAGGAGGGTCGCAACGATATACTGGAGGGTGTCGTCGAGCATCGCTGTCGGACTACCACCGCCAGCGAATTGTATGTTACGCCGACACGTAACGCCGGTCGCTCCGCGGCCCCCGCGGTCGGATTTCACGTCGGGTCGCCGGGATACAATGTCATCGGGCCCGATGTGCGTCCACGCCGGCTCCGGTGTGCGTATGCAGCGCATAACGGCGCGTACGCAACTGCTACCGTCGGCTGACTGTACCTGCTCCGAACCAACCGTTGCGGCCGTCTACCCCCGAAATGGAAGGGAAGCGTTCAAGTCGTGTGAGCGTCTGAATACGGGTATGTCCGAGGCGCAGACCGTTCGTCTTACGTACGACGATGGGGCGAGAGCGGTCGAGCTAGCGCGTGAGTCGGTCGAATCGTACGTCTTACACGGCCAACGCGAACAGCCCGGCAGTATGCGGGACGCGTTCTACGCCCGGACTGGGGCGTTCGTCCGGATCCGATCCACGCGCGGTCGGGGCCGACTCCGGGGCTGCGCCGGCGCCTACCGCGGCAACGACCAGTTGGGCCACGCCGTCGTCGACGCCGCGATCCAGGCCGCCTCCGGCGACTCCTGTGGCTCGGAGATCGAACAGCCCGAGCTCTCGAACCTCACCGTGTCGGTCTGCATCGTCTGCGACTACGCCGAGACTGACGACCCCCTCGACGACATCGAACTGGGGACACACGGCGTCGTTATCGACAAGGACGGCAGCCACGGGTGGCTCTACCCCACGATCCCGACCGAGAACGGGTGGAACGAACAGCAGTTCCTCACCCACGCCTGCCGGAAGGCGGGGCTCTCGCCGCTGGCGTGGCAGGACGACGATTCGACCGTCACCCTCTTCGAGGGACAGGTCTTCCGGGAGCGCGCCGACGGCGGCAGCGTCGAGGAACTGTAGCTACTGCTCACGAACGGCCACAATCTCGCACGACGTGACGACCGCGGAAGCCCCCGTGCTCTCGACTCGATGCCCTCGCTGTCGTTCGAAAGACGCAGCGTCTTTCGTGGTCACGAGAGGACTTCGCCCTCTCGAACGACGGTCCTCACTCCGTTGTGGTCCTCACGTCGCGCGTCAACGTCGAGAGCGCGACCCCTTCCGTTCCCGCCCACCAGCGGTTCCTTCACCCGCTATCGCGTAATTGAACACGACCGACCTCGCGACGCGTTGAGCCGCGCCGCCCCTCACTCGCTCCCGTACCCGCACGACTCCGCATCGCGGGCGGCCCGCTCGGCCGCCGCGTCGATCCCGAGGTCGAAATCGGCCACGACCTCGCCGTCCCGGAGCAGCGGCCGGAGGAGCGGCTCGGCGTCGTCGGGGCCCGCCTCCCCGGCGAGCCCGACGTGGTGGCCGCCGTCGGGCGTCCGGTAGACCTGCTTGACGCCCGGGAGTTTCCCGCGTTTAGAGACCGAGTCCCCGTCGATCTCGACGATGTCGAGCGCGAAGTCGACCGGGTCGGCGTTGGAGACGTAGCCGCCGACACCGAACCCGTCGGCGACGTCCCGGAGGTCACGGAGGTCCGAGGGGCCGAGCCCGCCCGACACGAATATCCCGACGCCGTCGTGGTCGTGGGCGTCGAGCGTCCACCGGACCTCCCGGATGATGTGCCGGAAGTCGCCGCGCCGGGAGCCGGTGGTGTCGAGCCGCACGCTGTCGAGCCGGTCGCCGAGCGTCTCGGCGGCCCGGAGCGCCTCGTCGGCCTCGTCGTCGAAAGTGTCACACAGCGCCACCCGCGGGACTTCGGGGCCGACCGCCTCGTCGAACGCTTGCCACGCTTCCTCCTGGTTGCCGCGGCCGAAACAGAGCACCAGGGCGTGCGGCATCGTCCCGCCGGCTTCACGACCCAGGACTTCGCCACCCGCCACGTGGGAGAAGCCGTCGAGCCCGGCTGTGAGCGCGCCGCGTTCCACGACCGCCGCGATCGAGGGGTGGACGTGCCGCGCGCCGAAGGAGAGCACGAGGGAGTCGGGGGCTGCCCGCCGCACGTCGAGCGCGGCGGTCGCGATCCCGGAGGCGTGGGAGAGAAACCCCAGAAGCGACGTCTCCAGCCGCGCGAACTCCAGGTAGTCGCCCTCGATCCGCATCACGGGCCCGCCGTCGAACAGCCGCCCCGGCGGAACGGCGTCGACGGCCAGGTCCCGCCCGGAAAGCAGCGCCGCGGCGTCCCGCACCCCGGACAGCAGCTCGTAGCACCCGTCGGGAAACTGGTCGGCGGTCACCTCCGCGATCACCCTCGGGTTCCGCCCCGCGTGACGGAGCGTCGTCTCCGTCCGATCGAAGTACGCGTCGGTCGCCGACCCCTCACGGATGGCGTCGGGACCGACGATGTCGAACTCCATACGCCCGCGTTCGCGGGGTGGATTGAAAAACGCGTTCGTTCGTCGCGATGCTCCGAAAGCCAATCGTCTTCAACAGCTTCGGGACAGTGGCGGTGCGGTCCGGAACGTCGCTTCCAGGCAGGACCGCTCTGAGGGCGTCGCTCCCGGGTCAGGACCGCCGCGGCCGGATGTCGTCGAGGTCCTCGGTCGCCGGCCCGTTGACAATCGTCACCCGCGTGCCCGACCGGGTGACTCTGAAGGCGTCCTCGAACCCGCCGTCGGGGATCACGTAGACGTTCTCCGCGCGCTGCTCGGCGTCCTGGGCTTCGAGGATCGCCCGGTAGGCCCGCCGGAACTCGCGGGCGTCCGCCTCGGAGTCCCACTCGGTCACCCACACGTAGCCGTACTCCGCACTCGACCCGGTGCCCTTCTGGTAGGGGAACAGCCGGTCGTTCCCCCAGCCCGCGGAGGGCTCGGCGGCGTAGTTGTAGACGTCGTACGGCCCCTCGGTGTCGCTGATCGACCGCGGGCCGATGGTGTCGGCGCCGGCGGTCCGGGCCTGGTACCAGAACATCACGTACATCGACGCCTCGCCGACGGTGTCGGAGCCATCGACGCCCTGCCCGGGGAAGGTCTCCCAGCCGTTGCGGGCGCGGTCGCGGTACTCGATCGGCACCGGCTGTTCGTCGGTGCGGTGGATGATCTGCTCGGTCGATTCCGGCGGGGTCTCGAACTCCTCGTCGACGGCGTTCCACCCGCCGAGATCGACGAGGTTACCGATGTAGACGGGGCCGTCGGAGTACGGCTGGAAGATGGTCAGCAGGATCCCCAGGTTGGAGTCGCCGCCACCGCCGCCCCCGCCGCCCGAACGCTCCGGGGTCGCCACGCAGTCCCAGGCCGCGCCGCACTGCTGGGCGTAGCGCCGCTCGACGTAGTTCGCGTCGCCCTCGATCAGCCCGTCGACCGCGAGCTGCTTGTCCTGGGTGTCGCCGCCGTACTTCGGCCTCGTGAGGTCGTAATGCTGGTCCTGCAGCGCGTGGACGAGTTCGTGGACCAGCGTCGCGTTGTTGATCGTCGGCGACTCCGGGGCGTCGGTGATGACCTTGATCTCGTTGTCACGGGCGGAGTAAAACCCCGCGACCGCGGCGCTTCTGGTGTCGCTGATTACCTCCCCGCTCTCTTGGGACTCGCCGGTGACGAAAAGCGCCTCCCAGATCTGGTCGTTCCACCGCTGGTAGTCGCTCTGTCCGCCCGAGCTGCCGGAGCCGCCGGAGCGGTTCCGGTACTCCTCCCGCGAGAGGATCGAGACGGGAACGCGCTGCCGGAACTCCTTCCCGCGGATGTACTCGACGCGGGCCATCGCCCGCCCGACGAACGCCCGGAGTTCCGCGTCGGTGAGGCCGTCGGACTGGTCGACCGAGATCGACTCGTTGTACCAGTAGCCGTCCTCCCACCCGAGGACGTCGCTCTCGGGGTCGTCGAAGTCGGCGTTGGGGGTCGCGATCGCCTCGCCGCCGGCCGGTGCCGACGCAGTCGGCGGCTCGAACGCGGGGGCGCTACACCCCGCGAGCACGAGGAGAGCAGCCAGCGCGACGGCGACGAGCCCGCGTCGGTGTGTCATTGTCCGCGTGATGGGCCACACGGGCAAGTAGCTTTCCGCTCCGGGGGACCGAAACCATTTGTCGATCCGACCCCGACTCCCGATTATGAGCCCGGATCCGTTCGATCCCGAGCGAACCGCGGTGATCGTCGTCGATATGCAGAACGGCTTCTGCCATCCCGACGGGAGCCTCCACGCGCCGGGCAGCGAGGCCGCCATCGACGACGTGTCCGCGCTGCTCGACGACGCCCGCGAGGCGGGTACACAGGTCGTCTTCACGCGGGACGTCCACCCGCCGGAGCAGTTCGAGGACGCCCACTACTACGACGAGTTCGAGCGGTGGGGCGAGCACGTCCTCGACGGGTCGTGGGAGGCAGAGATCGTCGAGGACCTCGCGGTCGAGCCGTCGGATCACGTCGTGGAGAAGCACACCTACGACGCGTTCTACGAGACGGAACTCGACGGGTGGCTCTCCGCGCGCGGGATCGACGACCTCCTGGTCTGTGGGACGCTCGCGAACGTCTGCGTGCTCCACACCGCCGGCAGCGCCGGGCTTCGGGACTACCGGCCGGTGCTCGTCGAGGACGCGATCGGCGCGATCGACCCCGACCACCGGGAGTACGCCCTCGATCACGCCGCGTGGCTGTTCGGCGAGGTCACCCGGCGCGAGGAGATCACCTTCGAGTGAGGGTCCGACGCCGTCCCCCGGTCACCCCAGCCGGATCGGCTCGTCGCTGTCGCGGACGGTTACCCTCACCGCGTCGCCGACGTCGAACTCGCGGTCGGGACAGACGAGCTTCGCGCCGAACGCCGGGTCGCGCGCCGCGAACAGCGAGAGTCCCGTGATCCGGTCGCCGTTCGCGAGGACGTCGACGTCGCGCCACGCCACGTCGCGGCCGGTTGCGTCCCCGAGGTGATGGCCGAGAAGGGTGACAGTGGTGGATTCCGGGGCTCCGGCTGCGACCGTCCGGCCCGGCAGTCCACCCCCGGTGTAGTGGGCGAGTCCGCCGTCGAGGACCGTCAGCGTTTCCTCGCCCGCCGTCCCGGCTCCCGCTTCCCCACCGACCAGCCCGGCGATCCCGGCGAACCGCTCTCCGGGGGCCGGATGGGTGGGGCTGTCGAGCACCGCGTACGTGTCGCCGGTCCGGGTCACCGTTCCGACGCCGTCCCAGGTCAGCGGTTCGACGTCGACGGCCGCCTCGACCGGCAGGGACCCGCCCGCACGGAGAAGGTTCTGCTCGGATCGCCGGAACCCCACGTGGACGTGGTTCCCGACCCAGGGGGCGAAAAACCCCGACCGGACCATCGGCCCGAGGTCGTCGCCGACGTCGACGACGTCGCCTGGAGATACCTCCGGTCGAACGTGCAGAATTCGCGCGACGATCCCCTCGTCGATCGGTCTGTCGACCCGGAGCCCCGTCCGGTCGGCATCGATGTCGACGAGGATCAGGAACTCCTCGTCGGCCGCGTAGGGTTTCGGCGGCGCACGGACGGTCCGGGTCGCTACGACCTCGCCGGCCACGGGCGAACGCCCCCGACTGTCCGCCGGGTAGAGGTCGATCGCACAGCCGCGATCGTGGGCGGGGTACGGCGAGTTGTACAGCGAGAACCGCCGGTACCCGTGGACCACGGACGGCGGGAGCCGGATCGTGCCATCCCGGGTCGCCGCCTCCTGCGACCGTGGTTGACCCGCCTCGGCACCGTCCGGATTCACTCCCGATCACCGGCCATACCGGGTCCGCGGACCGGGAGCGCTTAGATGCGTCGGCCCCTACGCGACGCTACGTGATCCAGCAGATCCGTCCCGAGACCGAACGGGTTCGTGTCGTCGGCGGGCGCGCCGCCGATCCGAACGCCGACCGGGCGGCCGTTGACGCGGCCCTCCGGGTGGCCGTGGGGGAGTCCACGCCTGTCGTCCGCGCCTGGAAGCCACACCGACACGTCGCGTTCGGACGGCGCGACGCGCGCGAGGAGGGGTACGATCGCGCCCGGTCTGCGGCCGAAGAGCACGGCTACCGGCCGATCGAGCGGAGCGTCGGCGGTCGGGCGGTCGCCTACAGCGGCACGACGGTGGCGTTTGCCGCGGCCATCCCGACGCCCGACCCCCGGAGCGGCATCGGCGCGCGGTACGACGCCGCAACGTCCGGCGTCGTCCGTGCGCTCCGGACGCTCGGCGTCCCGGCCCGCCGCGGCGAGCCCGACGCCGCGTTCTGTCCCGGCGAGCACTCCGTCCAGGCACACGGGAAGATCGCCGGGATCGCACAGCGCGTTCGCCGCGACGCGGCGCTCGTCTCCGGGATCGTGATCACGACGGACCACGAGGCGATCGCGGCCGTCCTCGATCCGATCTACGAGGCGCTCGGCGTCCCGTTCGATCCGGACTCGGTCGGCAGCGTCGCCCGCAGCGGCAGCACCGCGGCTCCCGACCCGGTCGTCGACGCGCTCCTCGACGCCTTCTGTAGCGGGCTGAAACGTGATCCGATCGACGTGACGTCACTGCTCGACGACGGATAACCCCCTCCCCGGCACCGACCCGAACCGCCGCGTTTAGGTCGCCGCCCGCTGAGGCCCGGGTATGTCGACACTCCTCCGTGACGCGCGGCTCGCCGACGGCCGCCGATGCGACGTTCGGGTCGAGTCCGGAACGATCGCCGCGGTCGCCGACACCGCCGATCCAGCCCCGGCAGACCGCGTCGTCGACGCTGACGGGCGGCTGTTGCTACCGGGGGCGATCGACGCGCACGTCCACTTTCGGGCGCCCGGCGACGCTCACAAGGAAACCTGGACGACCGGCTCCCGGAGCGCCGCGGCGGGCGGCGTGACGACCGTCGTCGACCAACCCAACACCGCGACGCCGACGATCACGGGCGAGGCGTTCGACCGGAAGGCCGAGTTGGCGGCCGCCTCACACGTCGACTACGGGATCAACGGCGGCGTTACCGAGGAGTGGGACCCGGACAGCCTCCTCGACCGGCCGCTGTTCGCGCTCGGGGAGGTGTTCCTCGCGGACTCGACCGGCGGGATGGGGATCGACACAGACCGGTTCGCGGCGGCGGTGGACCGCGCCGCCGACGCGGACGTGACAGTGACGGTCCACGCGGAGGACGCGACCCGGTTCGACGAGACGGCTCGTGACAGCGACGCGGGGGAGGTCGGCCGCGACGCCGACGCCGCCCGCTGGAGCCAGTACCGGCCCGCGGCGGCGGAGGCAGCGGCCGTCGAGCAGGCGGTCGAGATCGGCGCGGCCGCCGGCGCGGAGATCCACATCGCCCACACCAGCACGCCTGAGGGCGTCGACGCCGCGGCCGACGGCGGGGCGACCTGCGAGGCGACGCCGCACCACCTGTTTCTCTCCCGGGAGAACGCGACCGAACTAGGGACCTACGGCCGGATGAACCCGCCGCTCCGGAGCGAAGCCAGGCGCGAGGCATTGTGGGAGCGGCTCAGAGACGGGACGATCGACATCGTCGCCACCGACCACGCGCCGCACACGATCGCGGAGAAGGAGACCTCGCTATGTGACGCCCCCAGCGGCGTCCCCGGGGTGGAGACGATGCTGCCGCTCCTGCTCGAACGGGCGCGCCGAGGAAAGATCACCTACGAACGCGTCCGCGACGTCACGGCCGCGAACGTCGCAGACGTGTTCGACCTTCCAGCGAAAGGCCGGATCGCGGCGGGGAACGACGCCGATCTGGTGCTCGTCGATCCGGAGCGGACCCGGGAGATCCGCGGCGACGACCTCCACTCGAAGTGCGGGTGGACGCCGTTCGAGGGGATGACCGGCGTCTTCCCGTCGCTGACGATGGTCCGGGGAACCGTCGTCTACGAGGACGGAGCGTTCGTCGGCGACGCGGTCGGGGAGAACGTCCGGGGCTGACCGGGAGTCGGGGACGGCGGTGGCGGTAGGCCGTGGCGACCCACCGGAAGCTGACGACTCCTTCGGGGCGAACAGCCGGTACGACAGCCCCCACGCCGGTGTACCGGACACCCGCTCGCCGGCGTGGGGCGACGGTCAGGTCACGCGGGGCGTGGTCCCGGTATCGGATATGAACCCTCGCAGCGACGGCTGCCCCCCGCGGTCGTGCATCCGTCGTTCACGCCGTCGAAAACTATCTACCCCGTGCGGTCGGAGATGCGGCTATGCCCGATCCATTCGTGGCCATCGGCGGCGACGCCGCCGGCCTCTCGGCCGCGAGCAAATGTCTCCGCACCGACCCCGACCGCGACGTGATCGTCCTCGAGAAGGGCTCGTGGGTCTCCTACGCCCACTGCGGCACGCCGTACTTCGTGAAAGGCGAGGTCGAGCACCTCACCGATCTCCTGTCGCTGTCGCCCGCGGAGGCGGCCGAGCGGGGGATCGACCTCCGCCGCGACCACGAGGTCGTCGCTGTCGACACCGACGCCCGGACCGTCACTGTCGAGCGTGACGGGGAGACGATCGAGCAGCCGTACGGCGACCTGCTTGTCGCGACCGGCGCCCGCGCCGTCTCGGCGCCGATCGAGGGGTCGTCGCTCGACGGCGTCTTCACCCTCCACGGGCTGGATCACGCCGCCGCGATCCGGTCGTACCTGACGCCGCCCGACGAGTTCGCGGTCGCGGACCTGGGCGGCGGCGACGCCCTCGACGAGGCGGTTGCCGAGCGGTACGGCGCGATGCACCCGCCCGAAACCGTCGCGATCGTCGGCGCGGGCTACGTCGGCGTCGAGATGGCGGAGGCGTTCGCCGCGTGGGACCTCGATGTCCACCTGTTCCAGCGCTCCGAGCGCCCGGTGCCGGGCTTCGGCGACGCTGTCGGCGACGCGGTGACCGAGCACCTCCGGGAATCGGGGGTGACGCTCCACTTCGGCGAGGAAGTGGATCGACTCGACGGCGACGCGGGCCACGTCGACCGCGTGGTCCCTGCGAGCGGCGCGGAACTGCCAGTCGACGCCGCCCTCGTCGGGATCGGGATCCGGCCGAACACCGACCTCCTTGTGGGGACACCGGTCGAACTCGGCGAGTCGGGGGCGGTCGCCACCGACGAGTACGGCCGCACCTCCGCGGAGCGCGTCTACGCCGCGGGCGACGTCGCGGAGATGCACCACACCGTCACCGGCGAGCCGACCTGGAACCCGCTGGGGCTCCCGGCGAACCGCGCCGGCCGGGCGATCGGGTCGACGGTCGGCGGCGACCCGACGCCGGTCGGGCGGGTCGCGGGCACCGCGATGGTGAAGGCGTTCGATCTGGAGTGCGGTCGGACCGGACTCATCGACCACGACCGGGCCCGCGAGGCGGGGTTCGACCCCGTTTCCGAGACCGTCACCGCGGGGTCGCGGTCGGGCTACTACCCCGGCGCGGCCGAGA
Source organism: Halobellus ruber (assembly GCF_014212355.1). Classification (NCBI taxonomy): domain Archaea; kingdom Methanobacteriati; phylum Methanobacteriota; class Halobacteria; order Halobacteriales; family Haloferacaceae; genus Halobellus; species Halobellus ruber. The sequence goes on along the minus strand of NZ_JACKXD010000003.1, from coordinate 509,468 downwards.
CGACGGTCACGCTGACTGCCGACCGCGACACCGGTCGCCTCCTCGGCGGGAGCATCGTCGGCGCGGACCGGGCGGCGGTCCGGATCGACACGGTCGCGACCGCCCTCGGCGGGGAGCTGACGGTCGCGGAACTGGAGCGGCAGGACCTCGGCTACGCCCCGCCGTTCAGCCCGGTGTGGGATCCGGTGTTGGTCGCCGCGAAGGTGCTGAACGGGACCTTAGAGTAGGCCGTGAGGACGCACCCGACCGGCGTGACGGTCATCCGTCCGGAGCCGTAGCGTATGACGTATGCACCCACAACCGGACTACAAGGATCGATCGGAGTCGGAATAGCGATGGCGCATAACCGACGGGCCGCGCTCCGCGCCGCGGCGACGACGCTCGTGGCCGTTCTCGCCGGCTGTGCCGGGAGCGACGCGGGGTCGACGGCGACGGAGTCGGCGACCGACACCGCCACCCCGACGCCCACCGACACCGCGACACCGACCGACACCGCAACATCGACCGAGACTCCTACGCCGACGGCGACCCCGACCCCGACTCGGACGCCCACGCCGACGGCGACCCCGACGCCGGCGCCGCCCGAGGAGGTCCCCCTCACGATCGACAACGAGGGGATCAGCGCCTGGGTCGTCGTCGCAGACGGGAGCAGGGCGGTCGCGCCGACGGACGAGCGGAATCCGACGATGACCTTCACCGTCGGGAGGCGATACGTGGTAGAAAACGACGGGTGGAGCGCCCACCCGTTCGCGCTCCGGCGCACGGACGATACCCCGCTGCTCTCACAGGATGCCGACGGGACCTACGAGGGTAGTGAGGCTGTCGCGTGGCGCGACGACGGCGACACCCTCGCGTTCACGATGACCGAGGACCTCGCCGCCGAACTGGACTACTACATCTGTACGGTACACGGCTCGATGCGCGGCGATGCCGCGGCGACCACGGAGTGACGCCCGGCGAGGCAGACGCCGGAACAGGGCCGAACCCGGGCGAGGAAGCCCGCACTGCTCACCGTCCGGACCCCCCGACGGTGACACGCGAGTCCGGCCGCTCGAAACGGTAGGGTAACTGCTTCGTGACTCGTTGGCCGACCGGATAGGTCCGCGTCGAACAACCCGCGTGGTTTTGTATTACATACAATATATTTCCCGCTCGTAACGGTCGCGATCGGCCGACCGCGACTGCATAATTTTTAACGAAATATCAACATATATCGGAGTCTTGCGGCGTTTTCCTCCCGTGATAGTCCGTCCCGTGGCACTGCCTATACCGCCGTATTCTTCCCTCTGAAACGCGTAAAGCCCAGTATGACTGAAACGATATCGAGCCGGTGGTTACGCTGAGTATACCTATCCAGATACGTACATATATCGGCCAGGCCCCGTCCCTCGCACGATATCGAAACGCCGCGTTGTTCGTGTCGGTTGCAATACTATTCGGGTGTTCGTTCGTCGCAATCGAGACGGGCCTTCGGGAACTCCCGCCGCTTCTCTTCGCCAGCCTCCGGTTCGACGTTGCTGCCGTCGTGCTGGTGAGCTACGTCGTTGCCGCGCGGTCCCGGTCGGCGTGGCTGCCGCGAACCCGGGGCGACCTGCTCGGGATCGGTGTCGCCGGCGTGTTCCTGATCGCGCTGAACAACGCGCTGCTGTTCGTGGGACAGGGATCGACCACGGCGGCGATGGCGTCGATGATGTACGGGCTGAACCCGGTTCTCGCACCCGTCTTCGCGTGGTGGCTCCTCGGTGACCGGCTGTCGGGGGTCGGCGCGCTCGGGATCGGCGTCGCGCTGGCCGGCGTCGTCGTCATCCTCCGGCCGTCGCCAGCCACGCTTACGAGCGCCGGGACCGTCGGGCAGGGGCTCATCCTGGGAGCGGCGGCGGCCGTCGCGATCGGGAGCGTGCTGCTCAAGCGGGTACAGCCGCGGATGGGAAGCCTCCCGCTGACCGCGTGGGCGACGGCCGTCGGTGCCGTTGCTCTCCACGGGGCAAGCGCCCTCGCCGGCGAGTCACCGACGGCCGTGGTCGGTGTGAGCCTCCCGACCCTCGCGAGTCTGCTGGTCGTCGGGGTGCCTTCGACTGCGGTCGCGTACGCGATCCGGTTCGAGTTGATCGAGCGGATCGGTCCGGTCCGAACGAACCTGGTGTCCTACGCGGTTCCGGTCGTTGCCGCCGTGCTCGGGTGGATGTTGCTCGGGGCCGGCGTGTCCGCCGTGACCGCTGCCGGGTTCGCCGTAGTCTTCGTCGGGTTCGCGCTGGTCGAGCGCGACGCCATCCGGCGGGAGGTCTGTCGGCTCCGGCAGTCCGGACGCCGGCGACGCGGGACGGATCCGGCGGGACCCGCCGAGTCGCCGTTCCCGTGTGACGACTGACGTCGCCCGGAGTCGCGACGGATCGGTGCGGCTGTCGTTCGGGTGCAAGCGGGTCCAGAGAGACGGCGCAGTCGTCGCTCGCTCCCTGGTTCGAGCCCTCCGACGTACTGTGGCCCGCGACTCGCTTCGCTCGTCGGGTTCTTACGGGCCGGGAGGGACGTGAACCACGGTCGCTCACTCCGTTCGCTCCCTGGTTCAAGCCCCCCGGGTAGTTTCGCCGCTCCTCACTTCGTTCGGAGACGGCTCACGGGCCGGGAGGGACTTGAACCCCCGACCGTCTGGTTAAAAGCCAGACGCTCTCCCGAACTGAGCTACCGGCCCACACCCGTCACTAACCTGGCGTCGTTCATAAGCGTTTACTCTCCGTCCGCGCCTCATTCCACGAGATACGCCTCCAGCGCCTCGGCGACCATCTCGTCGGGCTCCCTGTTCTCGATCGAGGCGCGGCGCCGGAGTTCGCGGTAGATCTCCAGCGGCAGGGAGAGTTCGATCCCGCCGGGTTCGATCCCCTCGGCGCGCAGCGCCGCCGCCGCGGAGGTCTGTCCGTCGACCGCGCCGGCGAGCCGCCGGACCTGCCGGACCGTGAGGTCGGCGTCCACCACCGCCCACGCCAGGTCGTAGCGGTCGACCCCGGAGACCCGTGCGATGTGCTTCGCCGCGGTGGGCGCGATGTCCCCGCGGGCGACGTGCCGGCGGATCGCCTGCGGGAGGTCGTGAACGCGCGCCCACTTCCGGACGAACGAGACCGACACGTCGCCGCCGGCACGCTCGACCGCCTCCTTGTACGAGCCGACGCCCCGGACCAGGGCGGCACAGGCCGCCGCGCCGCGGAGCATATAGACGTTGTCCGCGCCCCCGACGGTGTTCTCCGAGAACGCGCGGACGGTGTCCGCGGCCTCGACGACGCTCTCGTGGTCGTCGGGATCGAAGCCGACGGCGCGCTCGGCGTGCTCGCCGGTGACTGCCGGATCCGCACGGACGACGGGCTCGCCGACGGGCTGCTCACGGTCGACTGGGAATCGGTCGGGATAGTCGGCGGCGTCGTCGTCGGCCATTCAAGCGTACGTAACCGGGCGGCGAGTAAAAACCTCCTCCCGCTTGCGCATCGTGCGCACGGCGAACTCGGACTACTCGTCGCCGCGGCTCTCCGAAAGGTACTCCCAGACCTCGGTACACCCCGCGCCGTCCGGAAGACTGTCGAGGTGGGCGGCGTCGTCGACCTCGGTGTCGTCGCCGGTCGAGTCCGCGTCCGCCGGCTCGTCGGCCGTCGCCGGCTCCTCGGTCGCGTCCGTCCCCTCGTCGTTCGGTTCGCCGTCCATCCTGGTGTTCATTGCGGATCCGCGCCCGCGTCGTCCGCTGCGCCGTACAGTTCCGGGGCCACGTCAGCCGGGGCGTGCTGCCGCCGCGCTCCCGAATCCCTTGCGAGCACGTCGCGCGTCGAAGCCGAGTCTGTCATCACACCGATACTGGGACCGGTCCCGCTTAAGAGTCGTCCCCGGAGTAAATCGAACCACTACTCCCGGATACCGGAACGAACCGCCGGCACCGCGGACGCCGCTATCCCCGGAAAACCGCACCACGACGGCCTGATCACACGGCTCCCGCGTGTCGCCGACGCCGTCGCGGCTTGCGGACGCCGTCAGAGCCGAGGGCCTCGGGCCCGTACCGGAGGGTATGACGACCCGCCTCCGCGTGCTCGACGACGGCGCGTGGCTCTCTGTGGACGATACGCGCCGGGTGAGCGTGAGCGAACTCTGGCGGCTCGACGCGCCGGACTTCTGTGAGTGTGCCCTCGCGGATCTGGTCGTCGAGAACTTCCTCGACGTGGGGGTCGACGGCCGGACCGTGACGGCCCGCGTCTACGGCCAGTGCATCGCCTGCGGCACGAAATCGACGGTCGAGTGGGTTCCGGTCGGCCGGATCGTCGACGGCGAGTTCGTCCACATCGACCGCGAAGGCGTCCTCAGCGTGCGGGGAAGCACCCCCGACAGGGCTGCCGCCGAGGAACCGGAAAGAAGGTCCGGTTAGCGGGAGCAGCGGGGAGGGTTGACGCCATACGCCCTTCTTTGAGGGTGGAGGGTGTGTACCCGACAACGATGCCAACGGACGTGGAAAACTGGAAGTCGGAGGTCTACGGGAACGAGATCCGCGAACATCTCTTCGAGTTTGCGGAGGAAGGCTACGACTCGATCCCCGACGACGAGCAGGACGCGTGGTTCGAGCGCTTCAAATGGTGGGGGCTGTACCATCAGCGGAACGGCCAGGAGGGATACTTCATGATGCGGATCGGGACCCCGAACGGGGTACTCGAACCCGGCCAGCTCCGCGTCGTGGGCGAGATCGCCGACGAGTACGCCCGCGGTCCCGGCGTGAACCCGATCTTCGGCGACTCCTACGCGGACTTCACCACGCGGCAGTCGATCCAACTTCACTGGATCGAACTCTCCGACGTGCCCGCGGTCTTCGAGAAACTGGAGGAACACGGCCTCTCGACCCAGCAGGCCTGCGGCGACTCCTGGCGGAACATCGTCGGCAACCCCGTGGCGGGCAAGGACGGACAGGAAGTCATCGACGCCTGGCCCGTCATCCGCAGCCTCAACGAGGAGTTCAAAGGCAACGACGACCACTCGAACCTCCCCCGGAAGTGGAAGGTGTCGGTGACCGGCTCCGCCGACGGCTCCGGCCAGGGCGACATCAACGACCTCGCCTTCGAGCCGGCGTACAAGGAGATCGACAGCGTCGAGGGGACCTCGACGGGCAGCCGGACGGAGTCCGGCGACGGCGAGGACGTCGTCGGCTTCAACGTCCGCGTCGGCGGCGGCCTCGCCCGCAACGAGCCGCGGTTCGCCCGCGACATCGACGTGTGGGTCTCCCCCGACCGCGTCTCCGACGTCGCCGGCGGCCTCTCGGCGCTGTTCCGCGACCACGGCGACCGCGAGGACCGGTACAACGCCCGGATCAAGTTCCTCGTCGACGAGTGGGGTGCCGACGCGGTCAGGGAGACCCTGCAGGACGACTACGTCGACTTCGAGCTTCACACCGCGGGCCGGGACGTCCGCGAGGAGTACACCTACAACACCGGCGGCGGCGAGCGCAACGACCTCGTCGGCGTCCACGACCAGAAGGACGGTAAAAACTTCGTCGGCCTGAACGTCCTGGTCGGCCGGATGGGCGCCGAGGACGTCCTCGAACTCGCCGACCTCGCCGACGAGTACGGCTCCGGGGAGGTCAGGCTCTCCCAGCGCCAGAACGTCATCGTGACGGATATCCCCGATTCCGAACTCGACGAGTTCCTCGCGGAGCCGCTGTTGGAGCATTACTCCCCGGAGCCCTCGCCGTTCATGCGCGGGTCGATCGCGTGTACCGGCACGGAGTTCTGTTCGCTCTCGATCGTCGAGACGAAGAACCGTCAGGTCCGCTACGCCCGGTGGCTGAAGGAGAACGTCGCCCTCCCCGACGACGTCGAGGAGTTCCACATCCACCTTTCGGGGTGTACGGCGTCGTGTGCCCAGCCGCAGATCGCCGACGTGAGTCTCCGCGGTATGAAGACGCGGAAGAACGGCGAGGCCGTCGAAGCGCTCGATGTCGGCCTCGGCGGCGGCCTCGGCGACGACCCGCAGTTCGCGCGGTGGGTCACCCAGCGGGTCCCGGTCGACGAGGTTCCCGGCGCGCTCGCGAACCTGATAGAGGGGTTCGCCGAGCGGCGGGCCGAGGGAGAGGGCTTCCGCGAGTTCGTCGCCCGCCACGACGACGAGGAACTCGACGACCTCGTCGACCCCGAGGAGACCGACTACGAGGACCCGATGATGCACAACACCAAGATGACGTGGTACCCCTACGCCGACGACGACGGGCTGGACGCGAGTCCGCCCGCCCCCGCCGACGACTGAGGTCGCCGGCGGGGTTCGCGTTCCGCGCGTCCGATCCGACTACCGACACCGACTTCCCACCGACACGTCACAATACGCCAATGCCGAACCGACTGCTCAAGGTGAACGCCTACACCACGCTCGATCTCGTCGACGCCACCGCCCGCGGCCACGACTTCGAGGAGTCGGGCGTGGCGGTGTTGAACGTCACCTCCCCGCGGGAGAACCCCGACCACGTGAAGTTCCAACTGGAGATCGACAACAGCCACCTCGATTCGGTTCCCGCCCACGCCGACGAGGCGACGCTGTCGGCCGACCAAGCGCGGACGCTGGCGGACGCACTCAACTCACACGCTGACACGGTCGAGGCCGCCCAGGCCGACGAGGACTGACGGTCGGCGGCGGCAAGCCTTCGAAAGCTGTGGCTGATGAGTCCGCAAACTTTCGAATCCAAACTGTCGTGGGCAGCGGTTTTTAGCCTCCGGATCGAACGGCCGGTATGTCCACGCTCGACGAGACCGACGTCCGTATCCTCGAACTCCTCGTCGCGGACGCGCGACGCCCCTATAGCGACATCGCTGCGGAGGTCGACCTCTCGCCGCCGGCGGTCTCCGCCCGTATCGATCGGCTCCGCGAGTCCGGCGTGATCCGCCGGTTCACCGTCGACCTCGACCGCTCGCAGCTCCGGGCCGGCGTGCCAGTGCTGGTGACGCTTGCGCTCCCCGCCGACGTCGTAAGCGAGGTCCGCGAGGCGGTCGTGGCCGCTGACGCCGTCGAACACGCGTTCGTGACCGCCGAGGGCGACGTCGTCTTCCACGCGCGGTTCCGCGCCGACGCGGTCCGCGAGCAGCTCGGCCGGCTCGTCGACCTCTCTCTGGTCGACGACTACGAGGTGACGGTCGTCAGCGACGCGGAGTGGACCCCCTCGCTCGGGGGCGCGGAGTTCGCGCTGTCGTGTGCGGAGTGCGGCAACACCGTCACCAGTGAGGGGCGAAGCGAACGGTTCGACGGCGAGCAGTACCACTTCTGCTGTCCGTCGTGTCTGGCACAGTTCCGCGAGCGCTACGAGGAACTCGAAGCCGGTGCCGGGTGAGGCTTCGAGCCGGACCCCCACTTTTCGTTCGAAGGTTTCGATCCCCCGCGAGGACTGCTTCGAAAGGGACAATCGAGGTAAGAGTGGGACTCCTACACTGGCGTACAATGAGTACACGGACGATCCACCTCGACGTCGGGGGGATGACCTGCGCGAACTGCGCGGGGACGGTACAGGACGCCATCGAATCGCTCGACGGCGTCGAGGCCGCGTCGGTCAACGTCGCGACCGACGAGGCGACGGTGACCTTCGACCCGGAGCGAACGTCGCTGGCGGACGTGTACGGCGCGATCGAGTCGGCGGGCTACGACCCGGTTGCCGAGAGCGTCACCGTCGGCATCACCGATATGACGTGTGCCGACTGCGCGGCGACGAACCAGTCGACCCTGGAGTCGACGCCGGGCGTAATCCGCGCGAACGTGAATTTCGCGACCGACGAGGCGCAGGTGGAGTACGTCCCCGGTGAGGTCTCGATCGAGGAGCTCTACGACGCGATCGAGGCGGCGGGCTACACGCCCGTCCGGGAGACCGGGGATGACGGCGGCGACGCCGGTGCTGGTGACGGTGACGACGCCCGCGACGTGGCCCGGAACGACGAGATCAGACGGCAGAAGCGACTCACCCTGTTCGGCGCCGCACTCTCGACGCCGCTGGTTGCGATGCTTGCGCTCCACCTGTTCGCGCCCGGCGCGGTCCCGGCGACGATCCCCGGAACTCGGGTCCCGTTCGGGTGGGTCGCGTTCGCGCTCGCAACGCCCGTGCAGGTCGTGCTCGGCCGGGAGTTCTACGAGAACAGCTACACGGCCGTAGTCCGGAACCGGACCGCGAACATGGACGTGCTGATCGCGCTGGGGTCGACGACGGCGTACCTTTACTCCGTCGTCGCCCTGGTCGGGATCCTCCCCGGCGCGGGGCTGTACTTCGACACCGCCGCCCTGATCCTCGTGTTCATCACACTCGGCAACTACCTCGAAGCCCGCTCGAAGGGCCAGGCGTCGGACGCGCTCCGGTCGCTTTTGGAGATGGAGGCCGACACCGCCACGCTGGTCGACGCGGACGGGGCGGAACGGGAGGTCCCGGTCGAGGAGGTCGCGGTCGGCGACCGGATGAAGGTCCGGCCGGGCGAGAAGATCCCGACCGACGGCGTCGTCGTCGACGGCGAGTCCGCGGTCGACGAGTCGATGGTGACCGGCGAGTCCGTGCCGGTCTCGAAGACGGCGGGCGACGAGGTGGTGGGCTCGACGGTGAACCGGAACGGCGTCCTCGTCGTCGAGGCCACGAAGGTCGGCGCAGACACCGCGATCCAGCAGATCGTCCGGACGGTGAAGGAGGCACAGTCCCGCCAGCCCGAGATCCAGACCGTCGCCGACCGGATCTCGGCGTACTTCGTGCCCGCGGTGATCGCAAACGCGCTGCTGTGGGCGAGCGCCTGGCTGCTCGCGCCCGCCGCGCTCGCGGGGTTCGTGGCGGCGCTCCCGGTGTGGGCGGTCATCGTCGGCGGCCCCGCCGCGGCGGGTGGGACGGTCTCGGCGGTCGAGTTCGCCGTGCTGGTGTTCGCCTCCGCGGTCCTGATCGCGTGTCCCTGTGCGCTCGGGCTCGCCACCCCCGCGGCGACGATGGTCGGCACCTCGATCGGGGCGAACAACGGCGTGGTGTTCAAAGGCGGCGACGTCCTCGAACGCGTCCGCGACGTCGACGCGGTCGTCTTCGACAAGACGGGCACGCTCACCGAAGGCGAGATGTCGCTGACGGACGTCGTCGCCATCGAGCGCGCGCCGGACGGCGGCCGACTCCGCGACGACGACGGTTCGGCGTCCGGTGGCGAGCCCGAAGCCGGTCCGGATGCCGAGGCCGAGGTCCTCCGCTTGGCCGCGGCGGCCGAGCGGAACAGCGAACACCCCCTCGGTCGCGCCGTCGTCGCGGGCGCCGAAGCGCGCGGCATCGACGTCCCCGAGGCGACGGACTTCGAGAACGTCCCCGGGCAGGGCGTCCGCGCGACGGTCGAGGGCGCGACCGTCCTCGTCGGCAACCGCCGGCTGCTCGACGACGCCGGCATCGACACCGCGCCCGCCGAGGAGGAACTGCGGCGGCTGGAATCGGAGGGCAAGACCGCGATGCTCGTCGGGCGGATCCCGCGTGACGCCCCGGACGGGGCCGGGAGCGACGCGGGCGCGGTCGTCGGCGTCGTCGCCGACGCGGACACGGTCAAGCCCACCGCCGCCGACGCGGTCCGCGACCTCCGCGAGCGCGGCCTCGACGTCCACCTGCTCACGGGGGACAACGAACGGACCGCCCGCGCGGTCGCCGACGAGGTCGGGATCGACCCCGACAACGTCCGCGCGGAGGTGTTGCCCGACGACAAGGCCGCCGTGATCGAGTCGATCCAGGCCGAGGGGACAGCGGCGATGATGGTCGGCGACGGCGTCAACGACGCGCCGGCGCTCGCGACGGCCTCGGTCGGGACGGCGCTGGGCTCGGGCACCGACGTCGCCATCGAGGCCGCGGACGTGACGCTGATGCGCGACGATCCGACGGACGTGGTGAAGGCGATCCGGATCTCGGCGGGCACCCTCTCGAAGATCAAGCAGAACCTGTTCTGGGCGCTGGGGTACAATACGGCGATGATCCCGCTGGCGTCGCTCGGGCTGCTGCAGCCCATCCTCGCGGCGGGTGCAATGGCGCTGTCGTCGGTGTCGGTGCTGACGAACAGCCTCCTGTTCCGGCGGTACACCCCGGATCACGACTACCGGCTGCTGGGGATCCTCCGGCGCTGGTAACGTGGACATCCCGCCGTGTGGCCCCCCCGGAGCCTCCGACGGTGGCCCCGCGTGGACGTCGCAACAGGCGTGACGCTTATATGTGACAACGCCTACCATACGAAGTGATGGGAGTTCGTGACGTCCTCCCGATCCTGATAACCGGCGGCGGCGGTTCAGCGACCGACGAGCGCACACACGTCGAGTGTCGTGACTGCGGGACGAATCTCACGAGGGACGCCGAGGGGTGTCCGAACTGCGGTGGCGACGTTGCCGTCTACGACCTGTCGTAGTCGCGTCGGCGCGACGCCGTGAGAACCGCCAGTAAGCGACGACTCCGTCCCGGGTGCCGAGGCGACCCGAAAGCGGGCCGGCGGACCGACGCCGTGAACTCGATCCGGGCAGCGCCGCCGGAGCCGATCTATATAGCCCACAATACCGATCAGGGCACCGTTTCTGCTGGAGATCCGGGGTACGCCGACGGACGGCGGCCGACCGAGACCCCTTCAGAGGTGTTCACCCGGCGGTCGGCCGCCACCCGCGCAACGAGGCGACGCAGATCCCGCCGGCGACCGTGCCGAACGGGAGCGCGAGGGTCCGAACGAGCAGGACCGCCGCCGTCGCCCCGGCGACGGGGGCGCCGGTGACGGCGACCAAGGCCCCACCTAACAGGAGGTCGTACGCCCCGAGGCTCCCCGGGATGGGCACGACACTCGCGACCTGCGGGAGGGGAACGACGACGAGAATCGGGAGGAACGCGCCCCCGACTCCGACCCCGGAGAGGGCGACCCAGAGCGCGGCCGCGGTCAACGCCTGTTCGAGGAGTCCGCCGGCGGCGATGAGGGCCACCAACCCCGGCGTCTCGCGGAAGGCCACGATGCGCTCCCAGTACCGACTGACGGCGTCGACGACCGCCGCACGGCCGTACGACTCGTCACGATAGAGCCCGGACACGCGTCCGACGACCGGCGTGAGTCCCGCAACGAGCCCCGTCGAGAGTACCCGCCGGGACCTGAGCAACGCGCCGCCGAGTGCCACCAGCCCGACGGCCGACACGCCCAGCGTGAGCAGGATCCGCGTCACCTCCGGGGAGCCAGCCAGCACGAACAGGCCGACGAGGCCGGAACAGCCCACTTGTGTTCCCGACTTGACGTACTTCGCGGTCGAGCGGACGCCGAGCGCGTCGGAGTACCCTGCCCCGGTCGCGACGCTGAAAAAGCGGGCCATAATCGGTTCCGAACTGACCGGACCCGCCGGACTGAGCACGTCGAAGAAGTCGCCCGCGAGCGCGAACCGGACGCTGTCCGGACCCGAAAGCCCCTCGCCCAGCGGCTTGATCGACGCCCACACCCCGATCGCATCCGCCACGCCCTCAAGCACAACGAGGACGAACACGACCGCGACCACCCGGGGGCCGACGACGGCCAACCGATCTATGACGGTTCCGACGCCGACCGTGTAAAGATAGCCGCCCAGAACGAGCGCCCCGACGGCGACACCGACGAGAAACCGGAGGAATCGTTGCACGAATTGGGTCCTCTTGTACCGTGAGGGCAGTTCAGCGCCGGCGTACTTCGGTGTACTGATCGAATGATGACCGTCGCTGGCTTGCGCCCCGTCGGGCGGATTCGGCTGCGACGATCCGGCTGGCGGCTCGGCCTCCCGTGTCGAGACGGTCGCTGCCGCTCCCTGATTCGATTCCCTCGTCGCGATTTTCGCCTCGCTTCGCTCGGCAGAAACTGCGCCGACCGGGAGTCACGCGAGTGCAACGAGCGTGAGGTCGGCTGGCAAACGACCGCAGGGAGTGCGCCAGCCGGGAACTGAACCACGGTCGCTGCCGCTCCTGGTTCAATTCCCTCGTCGCGATTTTCGCCTCGCTTCGCTCGGCAGAAACTGCGCCAGCCGGGAGTCACGCGAGTGCAACGAGCGTGAGGTCGGCTGGCAAACGACCGCAGAGAGTGCGCCAGCCGGGAATTGAACCCGGGCTAGTGGCTTGGGAAGCCCGTTCCGTCCGAACGACAGGATTCGGCACCACCCCCGAATCCCTGCGCCATATCCCGGATTTTGGCCTGTTACAGCCGTGATTTGCGGGGCTTTACTTATAAAACCCGGGAGCGTGGCGCTTGGACACTAGCGATTCGGATGAAGGCTGTAGCTGGTTTCAGAGCCAGAATGTTCCCAGCGAGTCGGTGATTAACGACGGTTTTGACGAGGCCGGGATTTAGAGCAGCAAGAACCTGGGATTTCGGGGCTTACCCTGAAGGGTTGAAGCGAAGCGATCGAGCTTCCAAACAGGGACTACGCGGATGCGGCCGACTCTGACTCCTCGCCACGCGGCAGGCCGAACTCGACCTCAATCCGGACCGTGTCGTACGGGACGTACGGCTTCTTCGTGCGACCATCCTCTTCGAAGTGGATGATGTCGTACTCGGCCAACAGGTGAAGATCGTCGTGAACGTCGTGCACGTCACGATCGAGGCGACCGGCCAGCGCCCGGATGCTCTCCGGCGGCTGTTCCATCACCGTTTCGAGGAGCTCCATCCGCCGGTCAGTGAGCAGCTGTCGAAGCCGTGCCCGATCTTCGAAGTTGACGACGTGCGGGACTTCCTCGCCTTGCTCCCACTGCTCGGCGCGCTTGACCGCCGCCGCTTGGGCCTGCTCCGCTGGGAGTGACGTGATACGCAGCGTCGATGGGTACTCGACCTCGCTCGGGTCGGGGGTGAACTCGTCGTGTGTGGGTTCGGTGTCAGTCGGTTCGTTGCTCATAGATTTCGGTCACCTCGTTTTGGAAGTCGTCGATCAGGTCGGAGAGCCCCGCGAACTCCAGCTTCGTGATCTCACCCTCGGGCGGATGTCGGTGGTGTCGACCGACATCCAGGTGATACGGCGAGTTGTCGTACCGCAGGAGCGTGTCGCCGTCAGCGTCCATATACTGGAAGCTGTACTTCAATCCCTGCGGGTAGTCCTCGCTCACCGGGACTTGCCACGCGACCATCTCGTACCGGCTCCCATCCGGTTTCTCGCCTTCGTCCCGGTACAAGACCGTCGCAGGCATTATTCTCCTGTGTTGAGATGCGAACGCAAAGGCGTTAAGCCTTATCGTTGGGTATCAACCCCAACAGTAGACGCGCATTCTCGCCGCCGATTCCTGTCCTGGATCCTTCCCGGACGTGAGCAGCCACCGGATACAGGCTTCGCGCTCGGCACGGTAATCCTGCAGTTGCCTGAGATTGAGGTACACCGGTCCGTGGGCGACAACACGAGGGACACCTCATCGAGGTCGCTCATCGCCCGGTCACCTCGCGCGGGGGATGTGACTGTGTTCGGCTGGTCTGTATCCCCTTCGTTCGTGCGAATCGGGGTGGCGCGGCAACAGCGCTAATCGCCCGATAGCGTCGGGGTCGTCGGTTCGTCTGAATTCCTGTGGCGCAGCATTGTGGCGTCATCGTTGGCTCGTCACAGGCCAAAACCGCAGGACGGCGAAAGGATAGGGATGCGCCAGCCGGGAATTGAACCCGGGCTAGTGGCTTGGGAAGCCACTGTCCTACCACTGGACCACTGGCGCGCTCGCGGCTACACTCGGGCAAGGTCGTCGTGTGAGTATAAAACGTTCGGAGTCGGCGACGAGCCGCCGCTCCCACCCCGAGCCGGGACCGGTCGTCCGCCTCCCGGTCTCAGTTATCCAACTCCAGTCCCTCTTCGACATACGTCTCTTCCTCACCCGGGAACGTTCCCGTCGTGACCGCGTCCCGATACGCTTCGACGGCCTCGATCATCTCCCCGCGGACGTCGCCGAACGCCGTCGCGAACGGTGGCGCGCGCTCGGAGAGTCCCACGGCGTCGTTGACGACAAGCACCTGGCCGTCGGTCTCGGGGCCCGCGCCGATCCCGATGGTGGGGATGTCGAGTTCCTCGGTCACGATCGCTGCGAGGTTGGCGGGGATGTGTTCTAAGATCAGCGAAAAGGCGCCCGCCTCCTCGTGGGCCGCCGCGAGGTCGAGGATCTCCGCGGCGGCCTCCTCGTCGGTGCCCTGCCGCTGCAGCCCCACGCGGTTGATGTGCTGGGGAGTCAGCCCGAGGTGCGCCTGCACCGGGACCCCGAGTTCGACCAGCCGGCGGGTCAAATCAACGGTGTGGGGGCCGCTTTCGAGTTTGACCGCGCCGGCGCCGGCCTCCTTCAGCATCCGCCCGGCGTTGCGGACGCTCTCCGGTTCGCTCACGCCGTAGCTGAGGAAGGGCAAGTCCGCGACCACGAGGGCGTCGTCGACGCCGCGGGCGACCGCCGCGGTGTGGGTCGCGATCGTGTCGAGAGCCACCGGAAGCGCGGAGTCGTGTCCCAGGACCGCGTCGCCGATGCTGTCCCCGACGAGGACGACGTCGATCCCGGCGTCGTCGACGATCCGCGCCGTCGGGGTGTCGTACGCCGTCAACACCGTGATCGGGTCGGCTTCCGGGTCGCGGCCGACGATGTCCCTGACGCTCGGCATACTCCACAGGTGGGACGCGCCGGCGCATAAAAGGCCGGATAGCGGGTCTAATTGGCTTCGATCGAACGGGAACGACCCGGAAATACTGAACGGACATCGGCAGCTCCCTCACCCTCGGCCCCTTCCGGTCCCCGCGTAGATCGGACCGGTCGGCGTTGCTCGACAGGACGGAGTCGTCGCCGTATCCTCCATAGGTTGTGTCCGCTATCGAAGCCCTTCCCCCGCTTCCCACCCGCGGAGCAGCGCACACAGCAACCCGTTCACCGGGGCGTCGACCCCGTGTTCGTCGGCCCGCTCGGCGACGACCCCCGAGACCGCGTCGATCTCGGTCCGGCGGCCGGCGGCGACGTCCTGGAACATCGACGACCGGTTGTCGGCGGTCCGACGGGCCACCGTCTGCGCCGCCTCGACCGCCGCCCCCGCGTCGAGATCGACACCCTCGGCGCGGGCGACGTCGGCAGCCTCCCTTGCGGCCCGCGCGGCGTACTCGGCCGTCGGGCCCTCGAAGACCCGACCGTTCCGGATCCGTGCGAGCGCGGAAACGGGGTTGATGGCGGCGTTGACCGCGAGCTTCCGCCAGAGCCGACGCCCGATGTCGGACTCGACTTCCGCCCCGATCGACGCGGCCCGAAACGCCGCGGCGACCCCTGAGGCGGGGTCGGCCGCGGTCCCCCTTCCGTGTTCGTCCTCCCGGCTGACATCGCCGCCCTCACCCGCCGCGCCGTCGCCACGCCAGGCTCCGACGACGACGTCCCCGCGGCCGGTCCACTCTACGACTCCCGGCTCCGAAAGCATCGCACCGTGGCTCGTCGTTCCGGCGACGACCGGACAGTCCAGCCCGGCCGCGAGCGTCGCCTCGTTGCCGAGGCCGTTCTGCAGCGACACGGCCGCCCCGACGTCGCCGGTGGCGAGGTCCCGCGCGGCCCCGGCCGTGTCGTAGGCTTTCACCGTCACGACCGCGAAGTCGCAGTCGAGTTCCGTCCCGTCGGTCGTCGCCGCCGGCGACGCCTCGAAGTCGTCGACGCCGGTCACCCGGAGACCGTGCTCACGGACGGCGGAGATGTGGGGATCCCGCCCCACGAGCGTCACGTCGTGGGCGCCGTCGAGCAGCGCACCGAACAGGCTTCCCAGGCTGCCGGCCCCGAAGATGACGATCCGCATCGTGCCGTGGGTTGCGCTCGGGCGGACATAAACGCGGCCGTCCTTCGCCGTGGTGCGCCGGCGGCCACCGCAGGTCGCCGTTCCCCGTCGATCGGGCACCGATCCGCGATACAACCGAACGCTCGTCCAGATAATTCCGGACACAGGTGAGTATTAGTGTACGCAACCGTACGTACACACGATGAGCACGGATCAACAGGTCCTACAGTCCGACGCACCGCTCGATCTCCGGCTGTCCGACGCCGAACTCGACGCCACCGCAGCCCATCTCGCAGCGTTCATCGAGGACGTCGTCGACGACGCGGGCGCGGAGGGCGCCGTCATCGGACTCTCCGGCGGGATCGACAGCACCACCGTGGCGTACCTCGCGGTCGAGGCGCTGGGGCCCAGCAACGTCCACGGTCTGGTGATGCCCAGCGTCGCCAACTCGGAGGAGAATATGAGCGACGCCGAGTGGGTCGCCGAGGAGCTCGGCATCGAGTACGACGTCGTGGAGATCCAGCCGATCGCGGAGGCGTTCTTCGATGCGTTCCCCGAGGCCGCCGACGATCGGATGGCCGCGGGCAACGTCTACGTCCGGACCCGCGCGGTCCTGAACTACTTCGTCGCCAACCACGAGAACCGGGTCGTGCTCGGCACCGGCAACCGCGCGGAGGCGATGGCGGGCTACTACACCAAGTACGGCGACCAGGCGGTCGACTGCAACCCCATCGGCAACCTCTACAAACAGCAGGTCCGCCAGCTTGCGGCCCACCTCGGCGCGCCCGAGAACCTGGTGACGAAGACGCCCTCCGCGGAGATGTGGTCGGGCCAGACCGACGAGGCGGAGATGGGCCTGGACTACGACACCCTCGACGCAATCCTCGCGCTCCACGTCGACGGCCCGCTTTCGAAAGCCGCCACGGTCCGGGCGCTCAACGTCGACGAGAGCCACGTCGAGCGCGTGGTCGACCTCCACGAGCGGAGCGCCCACAAGCGGGCGATGCCGCCGGCGCCCGACCCGCTCCACCGGTAGGCGGGCGACAGCCGTCGCGGCGACTCGATCGAACCACTACCCCGACCGCGGCGCTTTTGCCCCGTCGCCGCCGATCGGCGGACGATGCGACTCGGGATCCTCGGCACGATCCAACTGGCCGCGACCGTCATCTTCGCCGCACCCGTGGGCATCTTCGGGCTGACCCGGCTCACGGAGGGCGACGTCTTGCTGGGCGGCGGGTTGCTCGCGGTCGCGGTCGCAATGGTCGCGCTGCCGCAGTACCTCACCACCCCGGGTGAGATCCCGATGAAGATCATCGAGGGGGTCGTGGGGCGGGCGGTCGTGACGCCCGACGACGACGAGGACGCCGAGTAGTTCCGGCGCGAACGCTCAGGGTCGCGGCGTGAACGACGGGTCGCCCTCGCCCAGCCGGTCGTAACCGTCCGCCGTCACGACAACGAGGGCGGACAGCCGGACCTCTCCCCGATCGGGCTCCGTCACTCCCGGCTCGACGGCCACGACGTGTCCCGGTTTCAGTTCCGCGTCGCTGTCGAGGAACGGCCGCTCACGCCGCGAGAGCCCGACGCCGTGGCCGGGCGCGGCTGCCTCCTCGGCCACCGCCGCGGGATCGAACCCGAACGCCGCGAGTTCGGCGTCTGCCTCCCGGCCGACCGCGCTCGCGACGGCGCCGGCCTCGACCTCGGCGAGCGCGGCGTCGAGCGCGGATTCGACCGCGACGTACGCCCGGCGTTCCCACCCGCCGTCGCTGTCGACGACGACCGTTCGGGTCACGGAGCCGTGGTACCCGTACGGCCCCCGCGGCGCGACGGCGACGACGACCGGGTCGTCAACCCGGATCCGGCCGTCAGTCCCGTTCATCCCGCCGGCTTCCGTCCCCGCCCCTGCGGCGACGACGGTGTTGCCCCCGCCCGTGACGCCGCGCCGGGCGAGTTCGGCGTTCGTCGCCCGTCGGAGACGGCCGGCGGTGACCGGGCGGCCCTCCGACCGAAGTTCGTCGCCGTCGACCTCGGCCGCCGCAAGTAGGCGCTCGGCCTCGCGGACGCCCGCCGTCGCCGCCCGCTGGACGGCGTCGATCGCGTCGGTCTCGCCGTCCGACTTGACGACGCGTGCCTCGGCGACCGCCGTCGTCGACCGGAGTTCGTAGCCCGCCCATTCGAGGTAGACCGCGGCGTCGTGGGGGATCGTCGGCGGCACAAGGACCACGGCACCCGGCGCCGCATCGCCGCGTTCGCGGTCGAGGATCGCGGCGGCGCGTTCGCCCGCCGGGTCGGCAACGCGGTCGACCGTGACCTCGCCGTCGAACCCGGCTTCCGCCGCCCTGACGCATCCGGCCGGCGCACACAACACGCTCCTGCCGGGAACGCGGACGAACGCGTACCCGCGTTCGGGGCCCTCGAACCGGGTCAGATACCGGAGGTCCGGATCGAAGCGGCCGCCGACCGCGACGAAGCCGGCGGCGCCGATGTCGTCGATCGCGGCGTCGACCGGGCCGTAGTCGATCCCCGGTGGCTCCGGAGTCAGGATTCGGTCGCGACCGGCGTCCCCGTTGGGATCGCCGGGCCGCTCGGAAGCCACGGCCGGCTACGCGTCCGGCTCCGGCGCCGGCGCGTCGGCCTCCTGGGCGGCGTCCAGCAGCTCCTCGACGGATTCCTCGCGGATCTCGTTGTGGAGGAGGACGCTGACCGGAAGGGTCGGCGCGCCGCTCACCAGATTTTCGAGGAGGACGAGCCGCTCTCTGGCCCGCGACATTCCGACGTAGAACACCCGCCGCTCGTTGTCGGTGAGGATCGGGACCGGATCGGTCTTGGAGGTGAACTCCTCGACGCCCGGCACCTCGGTATCGTCGACCGACGCCGCCATCTGTTCGACCACCTTCTCGGTCAGGTCGGTGGCGACGAAGACGTGGTCGGCCTCCCGACCCTTCGCGGAGTGGATGGTGCCGATCCGGACGCGGTCGGGGTCCATTTTCCGATAGTCGCCGTCGAAGTACGCCTCCACGGAGTTGCGCTGGAACGACGTGACCTTCCGGAGCATATCGCCCGCGGAATCGGCGTCGGGTGCGAACGGCGCGAACTCCGCGATAGTGTCGGGGTCGACCCGCAGTTCGGTGAGGTCGTCGGCGTTCGACTCTCCTTCGAGTTCGTCGATGTAGTCGAACAGTTCGTCGCGGTCGTTCGTCCCGAACGCCGACTCTTGGAGCATATCCGCGAGCCGGCGGGCCTGGAGGCCGTCGAGTTCCGTCCCCTCGTCGAGGGCCTCCACGGCGCGGACGTACTGTGTCAGCCGGTCGGTCCACATCCGCTGGTCGGTCAGCGCCGAAAAGGGCATCCCCAGCGGGAGGAACTCGTCGATAAAGCGGAACAGCTGGTAGCGTGCCCGGAACAACACCATAATGGTCTCGTCGTCGTCGCCGCTCTCGATGGTGTAGCGGACGTTGCGGGCGAGATCCAGCATCGAGGGGGAGTCGATCCCCTCGACGGTGCCGCCCTCCTTCCGCGGCCGGAGGTCCTTCTCCTGGCGGGTGTCGATGTGACGGATCTCCTGGTTCACCACGCTGAGCACCCGCGAGGGCAGCCGGTAGGAGTTCGGGAGGATCACGTCCTCGTCGCGGTCGGCGTCCAGCAGCAGGTTCGGGTCAGCGCCCTGCCACGCGTAGACCACCTGGTCGTCGTCGCCGGCGACCAGCACGCGGTCCATGTGCGGTTTCCACTCCTCGTAGACGTCGTACTGCAGGGTCGTGATGTCCTGGAACTCGTCGATCACCAGGTTGTCGACGTGAGGGACCAGCGACCGCTGTTTGACCCGTTCGAGCATGTCCGCGAAGCCGACCAGACCGTGTTCGCCCTTGTAGGCGCGCCACGCCCGGATGACCTCCGGCACGTCGATCCGGTCGTCGTCGGAGGGCCACGTCGGCGTGTACTTGTTACCCTCCTGGGCGTTGGGGTCGACCTCGGGGGGAAGTCGGACCTCCTCGACGTTCCACTGGAAGGGGACGTCGTACCAGTCGGCGACGTCGCGGCGGGTCCGCTGGAGCCACTGGCTCGTGGCGATGATCTTGTTGCCGATGGTGGTCGAGCGGGCGGTCCGCCGGCCCGCGCCGCTGTACTCGTCTTCGAACTCGATGCCGAACTCCTCGCAGAACTCCTGTTTGTCGTCCTCGCCGACGACGTCGCCGCGGGAGAGATCCAGCAGTTCGTACGCTTTCGCGTGCATCGTCGCCACGTTCCCCTTCAGCGCTCGGGGGGAGACGCCGCGGCGCTCCGCGAGGCGCTCGCGGACCTCCGCGGCGGCCGCCCGGGTGTAGGAGACGACGAGGATGTCGCGGATCGACACGTCCTCGCGCTCCAGCAGCTCGTCGACGCGGTCCAGCAAGGCGGTCGTCTTCCCGCTTCCCGGTCCACCGAACAACCGGGTGACTGTGGTGTCCGAGTCGGTCATTGGACCGTTCCACGCGCTTGTCCGTGATAAGTCACCTGTTTCGAGAAGGCGGCCCGCCCGGGCTTTCGTGTGCAGCTACTGGGGGTTCCACCCGCAGACTGTACAGTCGACGGCGTCGTCGTCGTGAAGCGCACCGCACTCCGGGCACTGCTTTTTGTTATACGACTCCTCCCATCGTACCGGCTCGGTCTCGTGACCGCGGTCGTCGAGGAACTCGTCGAACAGGGCGTCGTCCGGAGTTGGTGTCGCTGCCATACGGCCTGTGGTATGCGTTGTCATCACTTAGTTGTACCGCCGATTTCCGCGGGCCGAAAACGGACGTTCGACCGAAGTGAATACCGTTAAAATGGACCGTTCAGACGGTATCGAGGTCGTAGAGCGCGCCGTACTTCTCGGTGACGTAGTCGACGAACGCGTCGGCGGTGAACGGCGATCCCGTGGCGTGTTCGACCAGGTCGTCGGTCTCGTAGCGGGCGCCGTGGCGGTGGACGTTCTCGGTCAGCCACCCGTGGAGCGCGTCGAACTCGCCGGCGGCGACCGACGACTCAAGGCCGTCGATGTCGGCCTCGGCGGCGGCGTACAGCTGTGCGGCCATCGCCGACCCCAGCGAGTACGTCGGGAAGTAGCCGAAGTTGCCGTGGGCCCAGTGGATGTCCTGGAGACAGCCTTCGGTATCAGTCTCCGGCCGGATCCCGAGGTACTGCTCGTACTTGTCGTTCCACACGTCGGGGACCTCGGCGACGTCGAGATCGCCGCGGATCAGGTCGCGCTCGATCTCGTAGCGGATCACGACGTGGAGGTGGTAGGTGAGTTCGTCGGCCTCGACCCGGATGAGGTTGTTCTCGTACACCTGGTTTGCGGCCTCGTAGGCCTCCCGCGGGGTCACGTCCGACGCCTGGGGAAACTGTTCTGCGACCGTCGGGAGGAAGCTCTCCCAGAACGCCTGCGAGCGGCCGACGTGGTTCTCCCACAGCCGCGATTGGGACTCGTGGACCGAGAGGTCCCGATCCTCGCCCAGCGGGGTCGCGTAGTGGTCGTCCGGCAGCCCCAGCGTGTAGGTCGCGTGCCCGAACTCGTGGACGGTCGACAAAAGCGACCCCAGCGGGTCCGACTCGTCGAACCGGGTCGTCACCCGGGCGTCGAACGTCGTCCCCGACGAGAACGGATGGGGGGCGGTGTCGAGCCGGCCGCGCTCCCAGGGGTAGCCCAGCGCCGTCAACACGTCGCGGCAGAGTTCCTCCTGCGTGTCGGCGGGATACTCCCCCAGCGAGGTGAACGCGTCGGTCGCGAGGTCCGCCTCGGAGGCGCGGATCTCCTCGATCATCGGCACCAGCGTCTCCTTGAGCGTCGCGAGGATCGACTCTGCGCGCTCCAAGGGGAGACACGGCTCGAACTCCTCGAAGAGTACGGCATACGGGTCGCGGTCGGGGTCGATCTGCTCGGCGTACTCCCGGCTGAGTTCGACGTGGGTCTCCAGATGCGGCACGAAGGACTCGAAGTCGTCGTCGGCCTTCGCCGCCTCCCACGCCGGCAGCGCCTCCGAGGACGCCGTCGACATCTCCTCGATCAGCGACCGGGGGACCGCCGCCGCGCGGTCGTGTTTCCGGCGGATCTCCCTGACCGACGCCGACAATTCGGGGGTCAGCTCCGCGGATTCGAGTTCGTCGAGCGCCTCGGCGACGGCGTCGTCGGTGAGCAGTTCGTGGGAGAGCCCCGACAGCGTCGAGAGCTGCTGGGAGCGCGCCGGGGTGCCCGCCTCGGGCATCATCACCTGCTGGTCCCACGAGAGGACGCCGCTCGCCGCCTTGAGGTTCGCCACGCGCCGGTACTCCTCGAGGAGTCGCCGGTATGCGTCCGGCGCCTCCTCGGACCGCTCGGCCTCGGATGCGTCTGTCGCCATCGTTGGATGCACGCGTCGTACGGGTATCAACCCGACGGCTGTGCGGGGACGGCGGACCGCCCGCTCACGTCGCCGGCCACCGCTCGGCGACCCGCCGGTAGAGCCGTCGACACCGCTCTAAGACATCGAGCGAGACGCTCTCGGTCGCGGTGTGTGCCTCCCCCGGCTCGGCCGCACCGGCGACGACGCAGGTCGTCCCGGCGGCCGCGAGCCACCCGGCGTCGGTGGCGTGCGGCTTGACGACGTGGTCGGGCGTTCCTGTCTGTGCCGCGTCGGCGGCCGCGAGCGCGGCGTCGGCGAAGTCGGCGTCGTCGCACGCCATCGGGGGGAGGTCCTGGTCGACGGTCCACTCGACGCCGTCGACCGTTTCGACGCGGTCGAGCGGGACCCGCTCGCCCGGGACGGTTCGCTCGTCGACCGTGACCGAACAGTCCTCGGGGATCACGTTCCACCCCGACCCGCCCTCGATCCCGGTGACGGCGACGCTTCCCCGAACTTGGTGGCCGAGGACCGTGGTCTCCGGCGCGGGGAGGTCCCGCACGACGTCGACCGCGTCGCAGGCGCGGTAGACCGCGTTCTCGCCCGCGTCGGGCTCGCTGGCGTGGGCCGCCGTCCCGTGGGCCGTCAGGGTCGACCCCCGTCGGCCGCGGTGGGCGACCGCGACGTCGGTCGTGTCGGGGCCGGAATACCCCGTCGTCCCCTCGCCGACGACGGCGTAATCCGGCGCGAACCCGTCGTCGATGGCGGCGCGGGCGCCCACGCCGCCCCGCTCCTCGCCGGCGAACGACGCGAACACGAGTTCGCCGGCCGGGTCGGCGTCCCGGAACGCGAGCAGTGCGGCCGCGAGCGACCCCTTCATATCCGCGGTGCCGCGGCCGTGGAGCCGGCCCTCCCGCGCCTCGATGCGGTACTCCGGGTCGGGGTCGTCTGGCGTCCCCGACACCACCTGCGAGGGGTCGGGGTCGACCACGTCGTGGTGGCCGACGAGCGCGAGCGACGCCGCCCCCTCGCCCCGGCGTGCGAGGACGTTGCCGTGGTCGTCGCGGCGCACCGCGGCGTCGGTCTCCGCGCGCAGCCACTCCTCGACGGCGTCGCCGGCCGCCCCCTCGTCGGCGTGGCTCGGGATCGAAACCAGCCGTCTGGTGAGTTCCGCCACCGCCGCCGTGTCCTGGGTCACGTTCTTCGATGGGGTCGGCTCCGTACAAAAACCTCCGGAGTGGTCGGTCGCTCGTGTTTAGCCACGCGATGGCGACCGAACAACCGCCGACGGGCGGGACTGGAAGGGGCCGCGGTCTCGACGAAGACTGGCGAAGCAAGGACCGCAGGAGCGAGCCGGGCGAGACCGGATGTCTCGCTGGAAACCGGCGGCGAGCCGCCGGTGACGAAGCGAGCAACGAGGACCGCAGCGAGCCAATCGAGTCGCGAGCGCGGGGGCTTCCGGAGTCGCTATGTCGCCGTTCGCACCCACCCGAACAGTGCCATCACGCTTCGACCGCGACGTCCTCGAAGAACGCGAGGTCGTGGATCCGGCTGTCGGCGGTGAGTTCGGGGTGGAACGCGGTGCCGACCACCGGGCCGTCCCGGACCGCGACCGGGTCGCCCTCCCAGGCCGCCAACACCTCGACCCCCTCGCCGACCGCGTCGATGACGGGCGCGCGGATGAACACCGCCGGGAACGGCTCGTCGAAGCCGGCGACGTCAAGCGGCGCCTCGAAGCTGTCGACCTGCCGGCCGAACGCGTTGCGGTCGACGGTGGCGTCGATGAGATCCAGGGTATCCACTCGGTCGTCGTTGGCGTCGCTGGAAGCGACAATCAGCCCCGCACACGTCGCGAGCACGGGTTTGCCGGCGGCGACGTGGTCCCGTATCTCCCGATCGATCCCCTCCCGGGAGAGGAGTCGCGAGATGGCGGTCGACTCCCCGCCCGGCAGGAGCAGCACGTCGCAGTCCGGGACCGTCCCCGACTGCCTGATCTCGTGGACCTCGACGTCCTCGCCGTGGGCCGCCCCCGCGCGCCGGATCGCCGCCGCGTGCTCGGAGACGTCGCCCTGGACGGCGACGACACCTGCTCGTAACATACGTTACTGGACGAGTTGCGGCGACAAAAAGCGACCGTTCCGTGCGGTTTCCGCCTCAGATCGCGACGGCGTTCAGCACGAGGACGCCGACGCCGAACAGGAGGCCGAACGCGACGATGGTCTTCGGGTCGATCCGGATGGCGTTGCGGTCCTCGGCGTCGAAGTAGCGGACGAGTCCCGCACTGGACATCAGCCCGCCGGAGTTCTGGCCGCTGCTCATACCCGAGGGTTGGCTGTCTCCCGCCTAAACGTTTCGGATCGGCGGGTTCGTTTCCGGGGCTCGATCCCCGCCCCGACGAACGGCGACGTATAGGGGAGGACCCGCTCGGTTCGTCCGGTCCCGTCCCGCGCGGTCGATCGCGCTACCGGCCGGGTTCGGGGGTGGTGGAAACGCTTATGCGACGGCCGGCGCAACGGGGCATCGCACACGATGACTGTCCGACTACTGGATTTCTACGCCGACTGGTGTGGTCCGTGCAAGAAGCAGGACCCCATCCTCGAGGAGCTGGAGGCCGAGTACGACGACGTCGAGTTCCGGAAGATCGACGTCGACACCGAGCAGGACGTCGCAAACCAGTACCAGGTCCGATCGTTGCCGACGGTCGTCGTCGAGCGCGACGGCGACATCGTCGACCGGTTCGTCGGCTTCACCCAGCGGGAGGACATCGAGGCCGCCCTGGAGCAGGCCGCACAGCCCGCCGGCGCCTGAAGTTTGAAGTTCCGGCCGCGGCGCGCCCGGGTTCGTTCCGTGCCGCGTCGACCGTCTCGCAAGGGTTATGATCCCGCACCCGGAACTCACGGGTATGCCCAAGAACGACGCCGCGGTCGCACGCGAACTGGAGAAGCAGATCTGTATGCGGTGTAACGCCCGAAACCCGCAGCGCGCCGACTCCTGTCGGAAGTGCGGCTACAAGAACCTCCGACCCAAGTCGAAGGAACGCCGCGCCGCCTGACATCCTCCCGGGACTGAAGTCGTGGGGTTTCCGGTCACGGACCGGGCGTCCCACGGCGGAAGGTTCCCCACTCATCGACGGTGGGGTTGTGGGCCGTGCCAGTGCGGCCCCCGACCGAGATAGCGGGCTTCATCCACCTCCGCGTGGAGTGGGTATCCTCACCTCGGACTCGGCATCACAACCGATAACCATCGTAGTCGTTTCGGGTGGTGTCGGATTCATCCCACGACTGAACTCGTGGGCTTTCGCCTCGAACCACTGTAACGCCGCCTTTCGCTACTCGTCCGGATACTTCGGGTCCCGCCGCTCCGCCCGCGCTAACGCCCGCTCGATGACCGCCCGGACCGACTCGTCGGGCCCCGTCGGGTCCGCACGGTAGATGTCGCCGTGGCCGGCGTACAGCCCCGATACCGTCTCGGGCAGCCGGTCGAGCAGGGTCCGCAGGCTCCCGATCAGCCGCTCCCGCGACTGTCCGGGGTAGTCGGTCCGCCCGAAACTGCCGTCGTCGAACGCGCCGTCGTTGTACACCACCACGTCGCCGCTGAACACCCGCTCGCTGCCGACGAACGAGACGTGGTCCGCGGCGTGGCCGGGGGTGTGGACCACCTCGTAGGACTCCCCGCCGAGATCGATCGTCCGGCCGTCTTCGAGTCCGCCGGTCCGGCGCGGGTGGTCGCCGTGAGCGTAGAGGTCGGCGTCGAACCGGTCGAGCACCGCGTCGAGTTCCCCCACGTGGTCGCCGTGCTGGTGGGTGAGGTAGACGGCGTCGAGGTCCTCGACGTGGTCGGCGATCACGTCGTCGACGCCCGGCATCGTCCCCGCGTCGACGAGCGCCGGCGGGTCGCCCGCGAGCAGGTAGGCGTTGCAGGTGAACTCCGTTGCGCCCTCGGTAACGGTGTGAATCTCCATACGCCGGGGTACCGCCGCGGCGCGCAAAAAGCCTCGGCAGTCGCGGGGTGGGTCCGTTCGGCTCCCGCGGACGGCCCCCGATCGCCCGTTGCGGGCGGGGAGCCGCCGGCTCCCCCGCCGACGTACCGGCCGACTTCCCGCGTCGTGCCGCGGCCCGACTCTGCGTGTGTTTTTTATCGCTGCCCGTGTTACTGTACCACGTATGGGATTCGGGAGCTACGACGAGTCCGAACAGGAGAACCAGGACTTCGACACCGACCTCGACGACGAGGACGGCGTTGCCACCTCCCAGGCGGACCACGGCGGCGACGTCGAGTTCGAGATCGGCGCATCGAACGACGAACTTCTCGACCGGCTCAAGGACATCAAAGAGGAGTGACGACCCCACGGGTGGCGAACGGGCGCGGAAACGGCATCGAGCGACGGTGAAACCCGGGACCCGGGCGCTGGGCGTTGCCGAGTCGACGGTCGAGGACCACTGCCTGTTCTGCGGTGCCGTCGTCCGCGCCGACCGCGCCGTCGACGGCGTCAGCTTCGCGTCGGCGACCGTCGGCGGCCTCGACGCGACCGACGCGGTCCTGCGGCTGCTCGATCGGCTCGACCGCGACGACGTCCGGTACCTGCTGGTTTCGGGCGTCGCCCCCGCGTGGTTCAACGTCCTCGACCTCGACCGGGTCGCCGCGGCGGCCGACCGGCCGGTGCTCGCACTCTCCTATGAGGCGAGTCCGGGGCTGGCGCCGGCGATCGAACGGGCGTTCGAGGGCGAAGCCGCCGCCGAACGCCTGGCGGTCTACGACCGGTTGCCGCCGCGGCGACGCCTCCGCGTGAACGACGAAACGGTGTTCGTCAGAAGCGTCGGCCTCGGCGGGGAAGCCGCCGACCCCGGGGACGGCTCGACACCGACAGCGTCCGACGACGTGGCGCGGGTGATCCGGGCGTACACGCCGAGCGGCGGCCGCCCCGAACCGGTCCGGGTGGCGAGGCTGGCGGCCCGGGGCGCACAGGCGTGGCGCGCCGCCGACGCGGACCGTCACGGGTAAGTCCCGCCCGTCCGGCATTCCGGTATGACCTCCGGCCCCGACGACGCGACCGGCGGCGAGGGCCCGCCCGGCAGCGACCCCCCGACGACCGAGGGCGTCGACGTCGTCTCGTGTACCCGCTGTCCCCGGCTCGTCGAGTCGCGGTCGCGGATCGTCAACGGCGTCGGCCCCGCGGACGCCGAGCTGGTCTTCGTCGGCGAGGCCCCCGGCGCGAACGAGGACAGCGAGGGCGAACCGTTCGTGGGGCGCTCCGGGAGCGTCCTCGACGACGCGCTGCGGGAGGCCGGCCTCGCCCGGTCGGACGTCCGGATCACCAACTGCGTCCGGTGTCGGCCGCCGGAGAACCGCGACCCCACGGGCGAGGAACTCGACAACTGCCGTGGGCACCTCGCTCGGGAACTCGCCGCCGTCGACCCCGCAATCGTCGTGTCGCTCGGGAAGGTCCCCTCCGAACACCTGCTGGATCGCTCGGTCGCGGTCACCTCGGAAGCGGGCGACGTCGCCGACGTCCGAGTCGGCGACCGACCCTACCGCGCCGTGATCTCGGTCCACCCCGCGGCGACGCTGTACGACGGCGGCCAGCGGGAGACGTTCTTCGAGACGATCGCCCGCGCGGCCGACCTCGCGGGCGTCGGCGGCGACGACGGCGGCCAGTCGAGTTTGGGGGCGTTCTAACCGCCGGACCGCCCGCGCCGAGTATCAAATGATTGAATTGGACCGATAGGACTTAACCGGCCCGTCGGCTACCATCGCGATACCGTATGGCGGGGGTGCATCCGATACAGTTGGGCTACTCGCTCGTTTTCGGTGCGACCGCGCTGATCTGTTTCGCCGCCGTCCGCCGCGCGCTCGACCGTCTGGATGACTCCGACGCGCGGACCGGGCTGGTCGCGCTGCTTGCGACGACCGGACTGTGGGCGTCGTTCTACGTCGGCCGGATCCTCTCCGCGGCTCCGGGGGTTCAGTTGATGTTCTACCTTCTCGGCCTCATCGCGGGACTGGCGTCGGTCGGGGGGTGGCTCTACTTCTGCTCGGCGTACGCCGGGAAGTCCTACCACCGGACGCCGGCGTTCCGGCGGGTCGCGGTGTTCGTGTTCCTCACGATCATCGCGGTGAAGCTCACCAGCCCGGTCCACGGGCTGTACTTCTCGACCGCGCCGGCGACCACCCCGTTTCCGCACCTCGTGATCCGGCTGGGCACCCTCCACTGGATCGTCACCGGGCTGGCCTATGCGCTGTCGGCGATCGGCTTCTATATGCTGTTCGAGACCTTCCGGGGGTCGAACTACACCACCGGCCGGCTGAGCCTCCTGGTCGGGTTGGCGGGGCTGCCGGTGGTCTTCGACCTGATCGCGTATTCCGGGTACGGCCCCGTGCTCACGCTCAACTACGAACCCATCGGGGTCGCGCTGTTCGCCGTGGGCGTGCTCTACGTGGCCGACGGCAGCTTCGTTACGGTCCGGCGGTTCGAGCGTGAACAGCTCCTCGACGAACTCGAGGAGGGGATCATCATCGTCGACGCCGACTGGCGGGTCAAGGACACCAACGAGGCCGCCCGGACGCTGTTCCCCGAGCTGGCCGACAGCGTCGACGAGTCGGTTTCGGAGGTGGTCCCGGAGCTCGCCGAGGTGCTCCCGGCCGGGGAGTCCCGCGTGATCAGGGTCTCGGAGTCGGGCGTAGAGCGGCGGTACCTGCTGTCGATGCAGCCGCTGACCGTCGGGCAGACGACCGTCGGCCGGGCGCTGGTGTTGACCGACGTCACCGCGATCGAACGCCAGCGACAGCGGGTCCGCCGCCACGAAACCCAGCTCGACAACTTCGAGGAGGCGATCACCCACGAGCTCCGGAACACCCTCAACGTCGTCCAGGGGAACATCGAACTGGTGGCCGCGGATCTGCCCCCCGACGCCGAGGCCGAACAGCGGATCCGAACGGCGTCGGAAGCCGTCGACCGGATGGGGATCATCGTCTCGGATCTGGTGATGATCGCACAGCTCGGCCGGCAGGTCGAGGAGACCGAGACCGTCGACGTCGACGCGGCGATGCGGCGTGCGTTCGCCGCCGTCGCAGGCGCGGACTGCGGCCTGACGACGACGGGTCTCGGCGAGATCAGTACCGACAGACGGCGTACCGAGCAGCTGTTCGAGAGCCTCTTCGAGTTCTGCCTCCGGAACGGCGCCGAGGCCGTCGAGGCCTCACGGAACTCGGAGACGTTCGTGATCGAGGACGACGGGCAGCCGCTGTCGGCGGTGGACGTCGACCGGGCGTTCGCGTACGGGCAGGCGGTCCCCGACGCCGAATCGGGGATGTTGCTCCCGGTGGTGCGGACGCTCGCGGAGGCGAACGGCTGGACGGTCGACGTCGACGCCGCGTACGACGACGGCGCCCGGTTCGTGATCCGGCGGTAACCGCCGTCGCGTCGAGCGGGCGACCCGCGCGGCGTCGGAAGCGATTTGTTCTGCGGCCGCGAAGCCGACGTATGAGCGCCCAGACGGTAGCGGACGTCGTTTTAGTCGACTACGGCCTCGGCAACCTCCGGAGCGCCCGACGCGGGCTGGAGCGCGCCGGCGCCGCCGTCGAGATCACCGAGGACCCCGACGACTTCGCGGCGGCCGACGGGATCGTGCTCCCCGGCGTCGGCGCGTTCAGCGAGGGGATGGACAACGCCGGGCCGTTCCGGGAACCGCTGGCGGCGGCCGCAGACCGGGGCCAGCCGGTGTTCGGGATCTGTCTCGGGATGCAGATGCTCCTGACGACAAGCGAGGAGGCCGACTACGAGGGCCAAGGCGAGGTCGAGGGGCTTGATTTCGTCCCGGGCACTAACCTCCGGTTCGACACCGACCTGAAGGTGCCGCATATGGGCTGGAACGAACTCGACGTCGAGCGCGAGCACCCGATCGTCGAGGGGGTCGACAGCGTGGGATCGGAGATCCCACGGGCAGACGGAACCACTGCGGGTGGTTCCGTCGACGGGGAGCACGCGTACTTCGTTCACTCCTACTACGCCAGCCCCGAAGACCCCGACGCGGTCGTCGCGACCACCGACTACGGCACCGCGTTCCCGGCGGTCATCGCGAACGAGGCCGGCAACGTCTTCGGCACGCAGTTCCACCCCGAGAAGTCCGGCGAGACCGGGCTACGGATCCTGCGGAACTTCGTGGAGTACTGTACCGACCGGTAGTCGGGGCACCGAGGGCTTTTAGGATCCCCGGCAGTAGACCGCGCTATGCAGGTAGTCACGCTGGGCCCCGCAGGGACGTACTCCCACAGAGCCGCCCGGGCGGTCGACGACGACGTCGTCTTCCGGGAGTCGGTGTCGGCCATCGTCGCCGCGGTCGACTCCGGGGAGCACGAACGCGGCGTCGTCCCGATCGAAAACAGCATCGAGGGGAGCGTCACCGAGACCCTCGACGCCATCGCCGACGCCGAGATCGCGGTCACTCAGGAGGTCATCACCCCGATCCGCCACGCGCTTTTAGCGCAGTCGCCGAACTTCGAGACGATCGCCTCCCACTCCCAGGCGCTGGCGCAGTGCCGCGCCTACATCGAACGCGAGTACCCCGACCACGACCTCGAAGCCGTCACGAGCACCGCCGCGGGGGTCGAACGCGCCCGCGAGGACCCCACGGTCGCCGGGATCGGTCACCCCGACAACGCCGCCGGCGACCTCACCGTCGTCGCCGAGGACATCCAGGACCGCTCCTCGAACGCCACGCGTTTCTTCGTCGTCGCGCCGGTCTCCGCGCGGTCGGCCGGCGGCGGCAAGTCCACCGTGGTGGTCTACCCGAACGCCAACTACCCCGGACTCCTCTTGGAACTGCTCGAGGCGTTCGCCGACCGCGACATCAACCTCTCGCGGATCGAGTCCCGACCGAGCGGAAACCGGCTGGGCGATTACCTCTTCCACATCGACTTCGAGGCGGGGCTCTACGAGGACCGCGCGCAGGCGGCGCTCGACGACATCGAGACGATCGCTGCGGACGGGTGGGTGAAGCGGCTGGGATCGTACGACAAGCGGCACGTGCTCTACTAGAACCACCCTTTTATCCGAGGTTCTCGGCCGTACTCCGTGTGGCCCCGACCCCCCAGAAAAAATCCGTTTCACTCAGCGGAGTGAAGCTCGTGGGGCGTTTGCGCCCCACGGCGGATCAAAAACCCCGACTCACGGCCTTCGGAAGAGCAAGCTCTCCGGTGCCCCCGTCCCCCTCGGCTCACGGTGACTTCGGCCGTTCGTCGGTGACCCGCTCGCTCGCCTCGTTCGCTCGCGGATGCTCCCGGAACTTTCATACCGTCCTTCCCGATTACGAGGGTGTTATCAAACGGATCCGAGTAGAGCGACACAGTCAAACGGACAAAGATCGTATACGTAGACCTCAGATACACTTGAGTAATGAGCAAGACGAAAATCAATCTCCGGATTCCGAAAGACCTCGTCAAGAGGGCCGATGTCGTCGCCAAGATCACCGACAAAAGCCGAGGAGAGATCGTGACCGATGCGCTCCGAGACCACCTCACGGAGCTTGAGTCTCAAGAAGCGTTCAAACGGGACGTATTCGATCTCTATCTCGATGGTCGGATCAGTCTGGAGACGCTTAATCAGCTTCTCGACTCCAAAGACCCCGAATCAGTTCACGTCTCGAAAACGCTGCGCAACCAGGCAAAGGATCCTGATGACGACAATGCATCCGAGGAGTAGAGGGAATCATCTCACAGCGTGACTGTGATCCGTCTCTGATCGCCTCCACGTCCGTGGTCGGTAACACCTCTGCAGGCTCACCTGACGGCTATTTCGTTGCTGAGGAGGCGAAATGAACGACGACCGTCTGTTGCATACAGCCCCCGCATTCATACTGTCGGCGATAGTCGCGTGACGGATTTCGACACCCCGGGGTGTGGAAAATCTTCACGTAGTTATAGCCAACAGTATCAGCACGAGATCGGGTCAAGAGTTGCGGTGCTACCGAACTCACAACGGGAACTGAGGCGGTTACCCCCGGCTCTCCGGGCCCTTGCTCGCTCGCGTCCTGCAGTCAGTCGGCTCTCGTCTCATCGATCTCTTTGACGTTCAGACAGTAGCCGATCCGACCGCGTCCGCAGCACGGTGAACTTCGGAACGGGATTCGACGACGTTGATCGAGTTAGCGGGTCCTGACCGATTCCTGCGTCGGAACGAACAGTCCGCTGTGACGCCCTCCAACTACGACAAAGCGAACGTCATACTCCGTACGCCGCAGCGACGCCGCCGCCGCAGTCGGGCATCAGTACGGCCTCGCCGTGCGACCTGCGATCACGGCTCCTGGCGGCTTTAAGCTCTCAGAGGTCGAATGTACTGTCGGTGACTATCACACGATGACCCGTACTCCCGATTTCGACGGCGTTGAGACCGACACCCTCTTCGACCGGATGTCCCGGCAGTTCGAGGCGATGACACGACAGTTCGACGGCACGGGGACGTTCCGGCGCAACACCGCGGTGGACCTCCGCGACGACCCCGAGGCGTTCGAGATCGTGATCGACCTCCCCGGCTTCGAGAAAGCCGACATCGACGTCGCGGTCGCGGACCGCGAACTGACCGTCGACGCCGTTCGGGACACCGGAACGGTCTCGCCGAAGCGGGGCGACGACGACGGCCGGTACGTCCGCCAGGAGCGCCGCACCGACTCGATCCACCGATCGATCCGGCTCCCCGGCGAGGTTCGCAGCAACGACGCCACGGCCAGCTACAACAACGGCGTCCTCACCGTCTCGCTCCCGAAACGGACCGCCGACGACGAGGGCTCCCACCGGATCGACGTCGAGTAGCGACGGGCGGGTTCGGCACGCCGCAGCCCGCCCGAAGCCGCCGCGACGGGTAGTGGCTTTTTGACGTGGAAATTCCCGTCAGGACGACGAGCGAGTCGCCGCTTCGCCGGGCGTTTCGGTCCCTCCCCGTCCTCTGGGGGATCGTACCCGGGCTCTGTGTCATCCACGCGTCGCTGTTCGGCGGGTCGCCGTTTCCGTCCGTCGACGGCCCGTTGTGGGTCGGGTTCGGCGTGTTGATGGTGATACAGTCCCTCCGGCACCTCGGTAGCGGCGTGTCGTACACGGGACCTGGGCGGATGGCCTACCGGTCGTCACCGCGGGCGACGTACAGCGTCCCGCCTTCGGGGAGGGCTGTCGGCGTCGCCGGGACCGCCGGCGGGTCGCCGCCGAGCGTCGTAAACAGGAAGTCGGCGTCGACCGCGTCGGCCACGTCACGTGCCGGACGGTGGAGTTCGGGCGGAAGGTTCAGGCCGTACAGGAGGGCAGCCTCGTAGGTCGCTCCGGGGTGGTCGCGCTCGCTGGCCGCGACGACATCGTCGCGGACGAACGATACGGTGGCCGGGACCTCGACCTCGTCGGCCGCGACGACGTCCGTGGCGGTGACCGCGACCCCGGCATCCGCGAGGCTCGCGACCACCTCAGCCCGGCGACCGACGCCGATCTCGACCGCCGAGGCGTACCCCGAAAGTCGGCGGACGAGAGCGGTATCACGGCACGTAACCACGGCGGGATATTTATCACGCCACCCTGCTTAAGCCCTCCTATGCTCGTCGACATCGTGCCGATCGGGGATCTCCCGGCACAGGTCAAACGGGAGGCGTCGGCCGCGCTACGGGGGGTCTACGACTGCGAGGTCACGGTGGCCGAAGAGCAGTCGATCCCCGACGGCGCGTTCGACCGGAGCCGGAACCAGTACCGCGCCGAGCAGTTCATCGAGCTGGCGAGCCGGGCCGGAACGGGCGAGAAGAACATCGGGATCACCGCTCAGGACCTTTATTACCGCCGGCGCAACTACGTCTTCGGGCTCGCGTACCTCAACGGGAACGGCTCCGTGATCTCTACTCACCGCCTCCAGACCTCCTCCGACGGCGGGATCACCTCCAAACCCCAGTCGGAGGTGTTCGCCGACCGCGTCCGGAAAGAGGTGGTCCACGAGATCGGCCACACCCTCGGCTTGGAACACTGCGACAACAGCAAATGCGTGATGTCCTTCTCCCCGACCGTCCGCGAGGTCGACGTGAAAGAGGAGAACCTCTGTGGCTCCTGCAGCCAGTCGCTGTACTGAACCGGCCTCTCGCCACCGACGCAACAAATCCTTAACCCGAATCCGACCGTACGCACGACCACCGATGGAGTATCTCGTCGCAGTCGACGGTTCGGAGTCGAGCACCCACGCGCTCGAACACGCGATCGAGTTCGCCTCGCAGGCCGGCGCCGCCCTGCGCGTCGCCTACGCCGTCGAGCCGCGCATCCTCGTCGAGGGCGAGGAGGAGCCGACGAACGCCGCGGTCGGCGAGCGGATCTACACCGAGAACATCGAGGTCGCCGAGAACCGCGGCGAGGAGGTCTTAGCCGACGCCCGAGCGCAAGTGGAGGCCGCCGGGCTGTCCGCGGAGACGGAACTGCTCTACGGCGACCCCGTCGACAGCATCGCGGAGTACGCCGAGGGCGAGGGCGTCACCGGGATCATCGTCGGCCACCGGGGGCTGTCGAGCCAGGTCGAACGGATGGTCGGCAGCGTCGCCAAGGGGCTGGTGGAGAACGCCACCGTCCCGGTGACCGTCGTAAAGTGAGCCAGCGGACTGCCGCGCCGGAGACCCCCGCGTGATCGACCTCGACGGCAGCGACGGCGGCGGCCAACTGGTCCGGACGGCGCTTTCCCTCTCGGCGCTCGGCGGGGAGCCGTTCCGGATGGAGCGGGTCCGCGGCGACCGGCCGAACCCCGGGCTGAAGCGTCAGCACCTCGCGTGCGTCGAGGCGGTCGCCGCCCTCACCGACGCCGACGTCGAGGGGGCCGCAGTCGGGTCGGAGACGCTCCAGTTCGACCCCGTCGTCCGCCCCGACGCCGCGGCCGCCCCCGACGAGGTCGCGGTCGACATCGGGACCGCGGGCAGCGCCACGCTCGTCGCCGACACCCTGCTCCCGCTTGCGACGCGGATCGACGAGCCCCTCCACGCCCGCGTGACCGGCGGGACCGACGTACGGTGGTCGCCGTCGGCGGACTACCTGCGGCGGGTCAAGCTGCCGCTGCTCCGGGCGTTCGGACTCGACGCCGACGCGAGCGTGGAGCGCCGCGGGTTCTTCCCCGCCGGCGGGGGGCGGCTCGACCTCCGACTCCGGCCGTCGTCGCTGGCACCGATCGAACTCGGGTTGCACGATGGGGTTCGGGCCCCGGTGACCGACCCCCGGATCGCCGTCTATGCCGCCGCGGCCGACGACGTCGCCGACGGGGACCCCGCCGGGCGGCTGGCCGACGCGGCCGTGACGGCGCTCGGGGATCGCGACCTTGCCGGAAACGCCACAGCGACGACCGCGTCCGTCGAGGCCGACTCCACCGGGGCGGTGCTCACGGTCGTCGTCGCCGACGCGGCGGTCCCCGGGAGTACGAGCGGCCGGGCCGAGCCACGCGCCGGCTTCGTCGCCTACGGCGACACGACCGACGCCCCGTCGTCGCTTGCGGACACGGCCGCCGACGCGGTCGAGCGGTGGCAAGCGACCGACGCGCCGGTCGACGCCAACCTCGGAGATCAGCTCGTCGTGTGGCTCGCGATCGCCGGCGGGGCGGTCCCGATCCCGCGGGTCACGGATCACGTCCGGACTAACGTCGAACTCGTCTCCGCGTTCGGCTACGACGTCGCGATCGAGGCGCGGGGCGACGGGATCCCGTCGATCGTCTCGCCGACGCGGCGGTGATCCGAGAGCCCTCACAGCGGTGCCGTCCACCTCCCGCCAGTACCCCAGTATCAGTCAGCCGGCTGTCAGTATCGACAATCCGAGCGTTGGTTGTATCAAACGTAATTTCGTCGTAAGGTGTATGACCCAGACCGGATCATCCTACGCGGAAACGAGCGTTCCGGCCGGTGCGCTGTTCGTGGCGCTCGGCGTCGCAACCCGGGTCTCCCATCACTTCCTCGGCGTCTTCACCGGCTGGGGGTGGGCGACGGCCGTCGGCAGCCTCCGGGTGCTGTTCGGGTCGCTGCTGCTTTTCGCCGACGTCCGCGTCTACCAGTTCGAGCGGTCGCCGGTCGAGCGGCTGCTCGGTGACGGCGACGAACAGCAGTCGGCTCCGGCGCGTCGCAGCCCGGGTCCCCGTCAACGCCCGATCCCGCTACGGCGCGTAGTAGTACTCGCCTTGCTTCTTCTGTTTGCGGTCCAACTGGGAGTCGGGCTTGTTGATCCGGGGGCGTTTGGTCCGCTCGTCCCGGCGGAAGGTGATGTCCAGATCCCGGAGGAAGTCGTTCATCCCCGCACGCATCTCCTGGGGGACCCCCGCGTGCCCGTACTCGGAGGGTTTGCCGTCGAACACCATCAGCCGGTCGGCCAGCAGGTCGATCATATAGATGTCGTGATCGATCACGAGCACCGTCTCGTCGTGGTTCTCGGCGTACCGACGGATGGCCGTCGTCGCCTGCACGCGCTGTTCGACGTCGAGGTGCGCGGAGGGCTCGTCCATCACGTAGAGGTCCGCGTCCTCGGAGAGGGCGGCCGCGATCGCGACCCGCTGGCGCTCCCCGCCCGAGAGATCGTCGAGGTTCCGCTCCATAATCCGTTCGAGTTGGAGCGGCTTCGCGATCTCGGTGTTCCAGTAGGAGGTGCCGACGTCGCTCGTGATCGACGAGAGGAACGCGTCGACGCGCATCGGCTGGTCGATCTCGATGTACTGCGGCTTATACGAGATGTCGAGCCGGAAGTCGAGGTCGCCCTCGTCGGGCTCCAGCGCTCCGGTAAACAGCTTCGCGAGGGTCGACTTCCCGATCCCGTTGGGGCCGACCACGCCCAGGACCTCCGACTCGTAGATGGTGCCGGACTCGACCTCCAAGGAGAACTCCCCGTCGCCGTAGGACTTCGACAGCGCCGGGTAGTCGACGAGCGGCGTCGACTTCGAGGTCTCCCGCGGCGCGTGCTCGTGGAACTCGATCTCGTCGGGGCGGATCCGCATGTTCTCGTTGGAGAGATACCCCGTGAGGTACTCGTTGATGCCGTTCCGGACCGACTTCGGATCCGTGATGACGCCGAAGGCCCCGGGTTCGCCGTACGCGACGTGCAGCGAGTCCGCGAGCAGATCCAGGATGGCGAGGTCGTGTTCGACGACGAGGACGGCGCGATCCTCCTCGTCGGCGAGTTCGCGGATCAGCCGCGCCGCGGTGACGCGCTGGCCGATGTCGAGGTACGGCGACACCTCATCGAGGAAGTAGAAGTCGCGGTCCCGCGCGAGGGTGGCCGCCAGCGCGACCCGCTGGAGCTCCCCGCCGGAGAGGGTGTCCAGCGGCTGGTCGACGACCGGCCGGATCCCCAGCCGGTCGATGTAATCGTCGAGCGCACCGCGCTCGTCGGTGGATTCGAGCAGGTCGATGGTGGTTCCGCCGAACTGCGCGGGGAGTTGATCGACGTACTGGGGCTTTCGTGCGATGGTGATCTCCCCCGCCTGGACCCGCTCGATGTAGGTCTGGAGTTCCGTCCCGCGGTAGCGGTCGAGGACGCGTTCCCAGCCGGGGTCGGTTCCGTAGTCGCCGAGGTTCGGGACCAACTCGTCGGCCAGCGCCCGGACCGCAGTGGTCTTCCCGATCCCGTTGGGGCCGAGGATCCCGGTCACGGTCCCGGGCTCGGGGATCGGGAGGCCGTAGAGCGCAAACGCGTTCTCGCCGTAGCGGTGGACCGGATCGTCCTCGAGTTCGGTGGGGAGGTTGATTATCTCGATCGCGTCGAAGGGGCACTTCTCGACACAGATCCCGCAGGACTCCCCGAGGCAGATCTCCTCGGAGATCCGTATCTGATCGGGGTCGCCGTCGAACGGCTCGTCGTCGTCGTAATACTCCTCGCGGGTGACGATGCACTCCTGGCCCGTCCGGTTCGGGGGGCAGTAGCTCGCACACTCGTAGTTACACCGATCGGGCTGACACCGGTCGAGGTCGACGACCGCGATGCTGTCGTCGGCCATACGTTAGATCGCCACGCCTTCGGTCAACAGGACCCCGAACGTGACGAACCACAGCGTGAACGTCATAAACACCACGTAGAGGTAGTCCTTCGCACCGAACTCCGAGACGTCGATGCCGATGACGCGCAGGATCGGCAACTGCGCGGCGATCAGTGCGCCCACGATGAGCAGCGACTGTCTGCTGGCGGCGTCCTCGACGCCGGTGCCGACGAACCGGGCCGACACCAGCGCCGCGATCACCCCGGCGAGGCAGGCGAGCGTGGTGACCGTGACCCCCCGGAGGTGGTCGGAGAGGCCGCCCTGCGATTCCGTAGCCATACGTACGTCTCCGACACCCGGCGTCAAAAGCCGTTCGTTCCGGCCGTCGGGGGCGGGCGCGGCGCGACGCTCGGATCGTCGGCTCCGGACGCCAGCCGTCGCGGCCCGCCGCGGTTTCGAAGTGGTTAAAACCGCCACGGCGGTAGGAGAAACAACTCGCTGGTCGAACGGGACGCCAGCGGGCACCCGAGGGATCGGGACGAAATGTGGGTCGGCGTCGAACGCCGCCCGAATCGGAAGCGCCCGTGGTGAAACCAATGGCACGAAGCTTCTACTCGCACATCAAGGAGGCCTGGAAGCAGCCCGGTGACGGCAAGCTCGCCGAGCTGCAGTGGCAGCGCAAACAGGAGTGGCGCGACGAGGGCGCCATCGTCCGGATCGACCGACCGACGCGACTCGACAAGGCCCGCGAACTCGGCTACAAGGCCAAGCAGGGCGTCGTCGTCGTCCGCGCCTCGGTCCGGAAAGGCAACGCCCGCAAGCAGCGGTTCAAAGCCGGCCGCCGCAGCAAGCGGCAGGGCGTCAACCGCATCGGCCGCCGGAAGAGCATCCAGCGCATCGCCGAGGAGCGCGTCGCCCGGAAGTACCCCAACCTCCGGACGCTCGCCTCCTACTGGGTCGGCGAGGACGGCTCCCAGAAGTGGCACGAGGTGATCCTCGTGGATCCCGAACACCCCGCGATCGAAACCGACGACGACCTCTCGTGGATCTGCGACGACGACCACAAGGGGCGGGCGTTCCGCGGGCTCACCAACGCCGGCCGCTCGAACCGCGGGCTTCAGAACCGCGGGAAGGGCGCCGAACACACCCGGCCCAGCATCGGGTCGGAGAAGCGACGCGGGAAATAAGCCCACCCACCTTTTTACTGCGTCGGGTCGCGCGAAGCGCGACCGCTCCTTGCAAAAAGCTGGACCAAAAAATTCGCCGACATCGCGGCCTCCGGCCGCTCGTCGGCGTGAACCGCTCGCTCACTTCGTTCGCTCGCGGATATCACATAGCCGGCTACCGACTGTCTCACTCCAGAGGGCAACTCCGACGACGAGAGACTCCGACACCGACCCCGATGCGACACCCTATTCCCGCGGGTCGCGGTCGGGGCCGGGATACGCCCCGCCGACGACTTCCGGATACAGGCTCGCGGCGTCGAACAGCGCCGCGAACGCCTCGGGGTGGCGGGCGCTCACCGTGAGATCGGTCCCGAGCGTCGCACCTGCCTGCGTCGATAGTAGCCGGTCGTCGAACGTGAGCAGATGCATCGCGCCGCCGCGGTAGGCGCTCCCGAGAGCGGGGTTGTCGCCGGGGGGATGCGTGACTGATTCCCGCCAGTCCGCGAGGCGCTCGCGCCACGCCGCCGCGAGGTCGGGGTCGGCGAGGTCGGCGATCGTGGCCGCAGCGTCATCGAGGAGCGGGTCGCTCGCGAGCAACGCGGTCCAGCTGTGGCTCCGGAGGGGGTCGAGCGCGTCCCTGGCGGCGTCGCCGACGAGGAGGTCCGCCGCGAGCACGTCGGCGTCGGCGACGACGCGGGCCGGGCCGGAGTCGGCCGGCGGCGCGGGGTCGGCGTCGGGTGGATCCCCGTCCCCGGAGCGGACCGATTCGACCGCCTCGCGGACCGCGCGCTCGTCGGCGTCGATCCCGGCTGCGCGCTCGAACAGCGAGCCCCACGAGTCCATACGCCCCGTTGACTGTCGGCGATAAGAAGGGTGGCGATGTGCGCCTAATCGAACCGGAACGTCTCGAGGTTCCGCGGCGCGTAGGTCCGCATCCCGAACTCCTGGTAGAGCCCCGAGGAGAACTGATCGGTGGAGGCCTCGTCGCCGTGGACGCAGATGACCTCCTCCGGTCGGGGGTTCATCGTCCCGACGAAGTCCTCCAGGCCCTGCCGGTCGGCGTGCCCGGAGAACCCGCTGACCGACTGGACGTCGAGCCGGAGGGTGAGCTGTTCGCTCCGGCCGCCGCGGTCGGAGAAGGGGATCTCCCGGCGGCCGCTCTGGATCCGCCGCCCGAGCGTGCCCTGCGCCTGGTAGCCGACGAAGATCAGCCGGTTGTCGGGGTCGCCGCCGAGGAGTTCGAGCCACGACATGATCGGCCCGCCGGTGACCATCCCCGACGTCGAGAGGATGACGCAGGGTTCCCCACCCGCGACGTCCTCGCGCATCTCCTGGCCGCCGTCGACCTGCTGGAACTGCTCGGCGAGAAACGGGTTCTCCTCGTCGTGGAGGATCCGGTCCCGGAGGCCGTCCCGCAGGAACTCCGGGTACGCGGTGTGGATCGCGGTCGCCTCCCGGATCATCCCGTCGAGGTAGATGGGCATCGTCGGGAGCTTCCCCTCCCGCATCGCCTCCTCCAAGACGAGCATCAGCTCCTGGGAGCGGCCGACGGCGAAGGCGGGGATGACCACGGTGCCGTCGTTCGCCGCCGTTTCGCCGATCAGCTCGATCAGGTTCCGTTCGGAGTCGTCCTGGTCGGTCTGGTAGTCGTCCCGGCGGCCGTACGTCGACTCCATCACCAGCGTCTCGACGCGG
Organism: Halobellus ruber; assembly: GCF_014212355.1. Taxonomy (NCBI): domain Archaea; kingdom Methanobacteriati; phylum Methanobacteriota; class Halobacteria; order Halobacteriales; family Haloferacaceae; genus Halobellus; species Halobellus ruber. Next base: position 468,619 of record NZ_JACKXD010000003.1, on the reverse strand, counting down.
GGGAAGTCGTTGGCGGCGCCGTTGAACAGCCGGGTGTCGGTGTGGTGGATGTCGCCGGAGAAGACCACGTTGTGGAAGCCGTCGCCGATGTGGAAGTGCGTGACTGCACTCCCCAGAATGTGGCCGGCGTTGTGGAACGTGAGCTTGATATCGGGCGCGATGTCGGTCACGTCGCCGTAATCGACGGTGATCGTGTGTTTCAACTCCTCGCGTACCATCTCGGAGGCGTACGGTGGCGTCCGGCCCTCCTTGGCGGCGACGTCGAGGTAGTCGAGCTGGAGCAGCCCCATCAGGTCCCGCGTCGGTTCGGTGGTGTAGATCGGGCCGTCGTAGCCGTATTTGAAAAGCAGGGGGAGCAGCGCGCTGTGGTCCAGGTGGGCGTGGGTCAACACGACCGCGTCGAGGTCGGCGATGGGGTTGGCCTCGGGCACCTGGAGGTACGGGACCTCGCCCTCGGCGCCGGGCTTGTCGCCGCAGTCGATCAGGACGCGCGTTTCGGGCGTCGAGAGGACGAACGCCGCGCGGCCGACCTCCCGGCAACACCCCAGGGTCGTGACCCGGACCCACTCGGTGTCGCCGTCGGGCTCCCTGTGGATCTCCTGGCCGACCCGCTCGAGGAAGTCCCGCCGGTCGTCGCGTTCCTGCATCAGGAAGTTCCGGACGTTGTCGACGGTCGAGGACTCCATCGGCGGCGTCCGCAGCACCTCGGGCGTCCATCCGACCTCCTGGGTGATCTCCCGGAGGGTGCTGGCGCGGCGGCCGATCACGAGCCCGGGTTTTTCCGCTTCGATCAGGACCTCGCCGGTCGCCGGGTAGAACTCCAGGTTGGTGATCCCGGCGTCGTCGGGGATCAGACTGAGGATCTTGCCTTTCGCCTCCGCGGGGTCGAGTTGGACTCCCGCCGCGGGGCGGACCGTGATCCGTTTCCGGAGGATGCTCGCGAGCCGACGGATCAGGCCGTCGCGCTCGGCGAACTTCTTCGGCGTCTCCGTGTAGACGACGAGTTTCGGGCCCTCGTAGGCGACCCGGGAGACGACGAGGTCGTCGGGGATCTCGTCTTCGAGGCGTGTTCTGACCGCTTCGAGCGGATCGGTGTCGTTCGTGCTCATACGTGTCTGGAACGTCGTAGGTCGGAGCCACCAGAAGTCGTGGTCGCGTCCACCGGAGTGCCGACGGGGCGGTGCCCTTTCGACTCCGACCGGACCGACGAGTTCGCTCATCGATCCTTACCCCACAGGGGATATAAACGTTTTCAGTGCGTCGTTACGCCTCGCTCACGCGGCGGATGGGTTTGATCGCGCTGCCCTCCTCGGATGCCTCGACGGCGTCCCGGATCTCGTCGAAGTCGTAGTAGGTCACCAGTTCGTCGAACGGGAACTTCCCCCGGCGGTAGGGTTCGATCAGGTCCGGAATGAACTCCGTGGGGGTGGCGTCGCCCTCGACGACGCCGGAGCCCTCGTGGCCGAGTACCGCCGGCAGCGGCGTCGGATACGTCTGATCCCGGACGATCACGTCTGTGTGGCAGACGCCCGCGCCGACCACCTCGTTGTCCTGCGGTTCTTCGAGTTCGACGGTCTCGATCTCGAACGGTGCGCCCTCCCCGTTGGTGACAGCGGCCTGGATTTCCACCACGAACGAGCACACGAAAATCTACCGTTCCAAAGACTCCCCCACCGCACGTCGATCTCCGGAACCCCGCCGGTCGGCCGGATCCCGACGGTGCGGTCGGAGCCGGTCCAGCGACGCGAAACCGCCGGCCGTTCCGCCCGCCCGCCGACGTAACGGTTCGGGGAAGCTGCACATATCTTGGGGACGCAGAAGGGTTTCACACCGGAGTGAACAAGATTATATGCCAAAGAAGCAAAGATCACGGTAATGTCTAAGCCCGACAAGGACTGGTGGCCGAATCAACTGCAGTTGGATATCCTCGACGACAACGGCCGGAATCCGGGGCCGATGGGGGATGACTTCGACTACGCCGAGGAGTTCCGGAAGCTGGACCTCGACGCGGTGAAAGACGACCTCGAGGAGCTGATGACATCCTCGGAGGACTGGTGGCCCGCGGACTACGGCCACTACGGCCCGCTTTTCATCCGGATGGCGTGGCACAGCGCCGGCACGTACCGCACTGCCGACGGCCGCGGCGGCGCGGCCGGCGGCCGACAGCGGTTCTCACCCATCAACAGCTGGCCCGACAACGCCAACCTCGACAAGGCACGGCGCCTGCTGCTGCCGATCAAACGGAAGTACGGCCGGAAGCTCTCGTGGGCCGATCTGATGATCCTCGCCGGCAACGTCGCGATCGAGTCGATGGGGTTCAAGACGTTCGGCTTCGCTGGCGGCCGCGAGGACGACTTCAAGGGCGACGACGCCGTCGACTGGGGGCCGGAGACGGAGCTCGACACCCAGGAGCGCTTCGAGGCGGCCGGGGAGATCCAGGACGGCCTCGGCGCGTCCGTGATGGGCCTGATCTACGTGAACCCGGAGGGGCCGAACGGCCAGCCCGACCCGATGGCGTCGGCGAAGAACATCCGGCAGACGTTCGACCGGATGGCGATGAACGACAAGGAGACCGCGGCGCTCATCGCCGGCGGCCACACCTTCGGGAAGGTCCACGGCGCCGACGACCCAGACGAGAATATGGGGCCGGAACCGAACGCCGCGCCCATCGAGCAGCAGGGGCTCGGGTGGGAACAGGAGGGCGCAACGAGCGGCGCGATGATCACGAGCGGGATCGAGGGACCCTGGACCTCCTCGCCGACCGAGTGGGATATGGGGTACATCAACAACCTGCTCGAATACGAGTGGGAGCCCGAGAAGGGCCCCGGCGGCGCGTGGCAGTGGACGCCGAAGGAGGGCGAACTCGTCGAGCCGGCGCCGGACGCCCACGACCCCGACGAGGAGGTCACGCCGATGATGCTCACGACTGACATCGCGCTGAAGCGTGACCCGGACTACCGCGAGGTGATGGAGGAGTTCCAGGAGAACCCGATGGCGTTCGGGATGGCGTTCGCGAAGGCGTGGTACAAGCTCACCCACCGGGATATGGGCCCGCCCGAGCGGTTCCTCGGCCCGGAGGTCCCCGACGAGGAGATGATCTGGCAGGACCCCCTGCCGGACGCCGACCACGACCTCGTCGACGACGCCCAGGTCGCCGACCTCAAAGGGATGATCCTCGACTCGGACCTGACGGTCCCGCAGTTGGTGCGGACCGCGTGGGCGTCAGCGTCGACGTACCGCGACAGCGACAAGCGCGGCGGGGCCAACGGCGCCCGCATCCGGCTCGAACCCCAGCGGAGCTGGGAGGTCAACCGGCCGGACGAGTTGGAGACCGTTCTCGAGACCTACGAGGGGATCCAAGCGGAATTCAACGCCGCGCAGTCGGACGACACTCGCGTCTCGCTCGCGGACCTGATCGTGCTCGGCGGTAACGCGGCGATCGAACGGGCCGCAGCCGACGCCGGACACGACGTCGAAGTCCCCTTCGAGCCGGGCCGGACCGACGCGTCCGCCGAACAGACCGACGTCGGCTCCTTCGAGGCGCTGAAGCCGAAGGCCGACGGCTTCCGGAACTACCTCGGCGACGGGCTCGACGAGCGCCCCGAGGAGACGCTGGTCGACAAGGCGGACCTGCTGAACCTGACGCCCACCGAAATGACGGTGCTGGTCGGCGGGCTGCGGGTGTTAGACGCCAACTACGACGGCTCGGACCTCGGCGTCTTCACCGATCGTCCGGGGACGCTGACGAACGACTTCTTCGTGAACCTGTTGGATATGGGCACCGAGTGGGAGGAGGCCCCCACCTCGGAGCCGATCTACGAGGGGTACGACCGCAAGACCGGCGAGCTTAAATGGGAGGCGACCCGCTTCGACCTCATCTTCGGGTCGAATCCCCGGCTTCGCGCCCTCGCCGAGTTCTACGGGAGCGACGACGCCGAGGCGGACTTCGTCCAGGACTTCGTCGACGCCTGGAGCACGGTGATGCAGGCCGACCGGTTCGACCTCGAGTAGTCGTCGTCGGCCCCCGTTGGCGGCCCGTCGGTATCGCCGTCGCGGACTCGCTTCTACCGTCGATCCCCACACGGACCGACCGATGTCGCGGTTGACGGCCCCAGTCGGCTGTGCTATCGGAGTCAGACGACCATATCCTCGACAGTTTATCTTCTCGATAAGTATAGCAAGTTCTAATATTTTGAAAACGAAAATTTTGAAGGAACGGGTTACGGAAGGTCTGAAACCCGTGGTTTGTCGAGTTCGGGCTGAATATATAAAACGAGAACATATAGTATTCAAACGATACTATCGACGGCGTTCCGGTTCAGTCGTCGAAGTACCAGGTGCGGCTCCCACCGTGGATCAGGGTCCCCGTGTCCGTCCGCGGTAGCGACCCGCCCGCGACCACGTGCGACCGCGGGCGATTGAAGTTCGTCAGCGTGCCGCGATCCGGGCAGTGGTCCTCCAACCGCTCGGGCGTGACGCCGTCGGAGACGACGACCGCCGCCACCGAGACATCCCCCGCCGAACGCGGTTGCGTCTGCCCCGGGTGCCGCGATGAACTGCCGCCGGCTACGGGTCGGCATACGACAGATTCCTGTGATTAATACAACTATCCGTACGAGTAGTTACCATCCGTCGCCGACGCGGCGCACGGCGACCGACCCCGGAGAGCGTCGAACCGGGCGGACGTCAGACCGAGTAGTCCGCGGTCTTCCGCTTGTCCTCGAAGTACGGCGCGGGCGCGACCGTCGCCGAGACGTGCTTCCGGACGTGGTCCTCGACGCGGGGGTTCCCCGAGTCGGGGTCGCCCCGCGGGATCTCGACTTCGGTGCCGGGCTCCGCGAGGTCGGTGTCGATGGCACACAGCGAGAACATCCGTTCTTCCCAGTAGAGGTAGCGGGTGTTACACGCGATGCCGACCGGGTCGCCGCCCTTCAGCACCTTGTCGTTCTGCGTCAGCGCCCACTCGGGGACCGGGAGGTCGGTGTACCGGTAGGTGTCGCCGTCCTCGAACGCCGACCGGTAAAGGTCGCGGACGTCGTCGCTGTCCCACACCAGGGTAACCCGCTCGCGGTCGGGGTTCTCATACTGTTGGCTATAAGTACGCGACGGTTTTCGACACCCCAGGGTGTCGAAATCCGTCACGGGACGATAGCCGACAGTATCAGTCTCCGCCGCCAGGGCCTTCGGGCCGACGAACTCGTGATCGAAGTCGACGAACCGGCCGTGGCCCGCCTCGAACGGCGTCAGGTCGTGGTCGGTGATGTCCGCGGAGTCGAGGCTGCCGCCGATGGCGAGTGCGCCCTCGAAGGAGGCGGCGTCGAGCCACTCCCGGTACGCCTCCATCCCGTCGTGGTAGATCGCGGGCAGCGGGATCGACATCCACGCCGCGGTGATCACGTTGGTGGGGTAGGCCTTCCCGCCGATCCGGCGGATGTCGTAGTCGCGGCCGGTCTCCATCGGCGCCGACCGGACGTCGTCGGCGAGTTCCCAGGGGCCGACGAACTCGAAGCCGGGTTCGTTCATCATCCCGTGCCGGAGGGGGTTGCTCCCGTGGCCTGCGACCGAGACCTCCCGGAAGTTGAAAAAGGGGATCTCGGGCAACGGTTCGTCGGCGACCTCCGTGATGAGCGCCACGGCGTCGGGGCCCTGCACCTGGTACCGGAACGACTTCGGCGGTCCCTCGCGGATCCCGCCGTGTTCGTCGCGCTCGACCGTCGCGTCGTAGTCGCCGGTTTCGAGGTGGTACTGCACCCAGTTGATCGGGCCGTACCCGACGAGGGTGAACTCCTCGTCGTCGAGGTGAAACAGGATGCCGTCGCCGATCAGGTAGCCGTCGGGGCTGCAGGCGACGAACTGCTTTGCCTGCCCCGGCTCGAAGCCGTCGAAGTCGTTGGTCCCGAGGTCCGCAAACACGTCCAGGGCGTCGGGGCCCTCGACGTGGAGGTCGGTCATGTGGCGCGAGAGGTCCGCTACGCGACGGTGTCGGCCCACGCCGCCAGTTCGTGACTTCGCTCGGGAGGTCCGCGAACAGGCGGAGATGTCCCGAGTCCGCGTACGAGCCGATCCGACTCACGAACTCGACCGGACTCCCGGCTGCCCCCAGCACATCTTGAAGACTCCGTGTCGTACGGTGTTCGAACGTCTCCAATACAGTATCCAGTTCTTTTTTGAGGCTCCCTCCTCGGCGAAAGGTAATTGACCCTCGGCGTCCTGTCACGGACCGATGCACCGGTTCGGATCCGTGTCCGAGAACGACGTCGAGTCACTGGCCGGAACGCTCGGTCTGACGCTCGCTGCGGGCGAGTCGGAAGCTGCCGCCGACCGGCTCGACGCCCTCGCGGACGTGTACGCGGCGCTCGAAGACGCGCCGGCGGGCGGCGTGACACCGGACCCGGCGGACGGGGACCGCTTCGAGACGGCGCCGTTCCGGCCGCCGGACGCCGAGAACCGCTACAACCAGTGGCTGACGCGGTTCGCGCTCACGAGGGACGGAGCGACCGGCGACCTCGACGGGCTCGACGTGGCCCTGAAGGACAATATGTGCGTCCGCGGCGTCGAACTGACCTGCGGGTCGCGGGCGCTCGAGGGGTTCGTCCCCGGCGACCACGCGACAGTCGTCGATCGGTTGCTCGAGACGGGAGCGACGCTGGTCGGCAAGACGAACATGGACGAGTTCGCGTTCGGGCCGACCTCGGAGACGAGCGCGTTCGGGCCGACGGCGAACCCGGTCGACGCTGACCACGTCGCGGGCGGGTCCTCCAGCGGAAGCGCTGCCGCCGTTGCCGCGGGCGAGGTCGACCTCGCACTCGGGACCGACACTGGCGGCAGCGTCCGGATGCCCGCGAGCTACTGCGGCATCGTCGGGGTCAAACCCTCGTACGGGGCCGTCCCCACGTACGGCGTCGCGGACTTGGCCCACTCGATGGACCACGTCGGAACGCTCGCCCGCGACGTCGAGACCGCCGTCCGGGGCCTCGACGCCATCGCCGACGCGCAACCGGGCGGCGACCGGGCCGCGTTCAGCGACGACCTCGGTACCGACCCCGAGCGGCTCCGGGTCGGCGTCGCTCCAGGGTTCTTCGAGCACCACGTCTCCGAGGCGGTCGAGCGGCGCGTCCGCGACGCCGTCGACGAACTCCGCGACGCCGGCGCCGAGGTCCGCCCCGTCGAGGTCCCCGCGCTCGAGCACTCCCGCGAGGCGTGGTGGGGGATCGCCCCGGTCGAGTTCGCGGCGACGTTCGCGACGAACGCCGCGGGGGTCTGGCGCGAGAAGCCGGTCGAACCGAGCCTCGCCGCCGCGATCGCGGGCCTCCGCGGGTCGTCGAGCCGCACCCTCGGACCGAACGTCAAACAGATGCTCCTGCTGGGGGCACACCTGCTGCAGACACACGAGGGGTATCACTACGTCCGGGGACAGCACCTCCGGGCCAGGCTCGACCGGGGGTTCGACGCCGCGCTCGCCGACGTCGACGTCCTCGCGACGCCGACGACGCCGACGACGGCCCTGGCGATCGACGGGTTCGAGCGGGGGACGACGCCGCCGGTCAACTGGGACACCCACCCGACGAACCTGACCGGCCATCCCAGCGTGAGCGTCCCCTGCGGCGAGGTCGACGGCCTGCCGGTCGGCCTGCAGTTCGTCGGGGCACACGCCGCCGACGCGACGGTGCTGGACGTCACGGCGACGTTCGAGAGCGTTTCGTCGGTAGGGTGACCGAAGGGTCGACCCGCGGCGTCGAGCCCCATCGTTTCATATTACTGGGGCCTGATCGCTCGGTATGACTCCCGATTCGGTCCCACTCCAGACGGTGGCGCGGGCCTTCGAGGTGCTTGAGTTACTGGAGCGTGAGGGGGAAGCCGGCCCGGCGCGGATCGCGACGCTGATGGACGTGACCCGCAGCACCGCCCACGACTACCTGGTCTCGCTCGCGTCGACGGGGTTCGTCGTGAAAGACGAGGGCAAATACCGCATCGGCTACCGGTTCCTGGAGCGCGGGAGCCGGCTCAAACACCGGAGCCGCTTTTTCAACTCCGCGGACATCGTCGTCCGGAAACTCTCGGCGGACTCCGGCGAGCTTGCGCAGCTCGGGTGTGCGGAGTCCGCCGACTGGGTGATGCTCCACGAGAGCGGCGACGTCACGTCGGTCCAGACCCGGACGTATCCGGGGTTCAGAACCCCGATCCACAGCCACGCCGCGGGGAAGGTGCTGCTCGCGAACTTCCCGGCCGAGCGGATCGACGAGCTGCTCGACGTCGACGAGCTCGAGGCCGTGACCGAACACACGATCACCGACCCCGACGCGCTCCGGCCGGAACTGGAGACGATCCGCGAGCAGGGACACGCCGTCGACCACGAGGAGCAGGTGATCGGGATCGGGTTCGTCGCGTGCCCGGTGCTGGAGGATGGCGAGCTGTTGGGGAGTGTCTCGGTGGCGTGTCCGACCGGGCGGCTCCGCCAGGACAGCTACCGCGAGGACCTGATCAAGACCGTCCAGGCGGCCGCCGAGGAGATCAGCGTCAACTACCGGTACCACTGAGTTCGCGAGCCGTCGGCTACTGACCGCGCGCACCGTCGGCGTCCGCCCCGGCGGCGGCAGCCCGCTCGACGGGAAACGTTATCATCGCCTCATCGAATCGGTTCGGTGGTATGTTGCTCCCACAGTCGTTCGAGCACTCGGTCGCGCGGACGCCCGACCGGACCGCCGTCGCCTACCCGAACCACGGGACGGAGTACACCTCTGCTGAACTGTGGGACGAGGCCTACGCCGTCGGGACCGCGTTGCGGGAGCGGGGGATCGTGGTCGCGTTCGTCGCGGCCGACGGCGACGTCACGGACGAGGAACTCGACCAGTGGCGTGAGGGCAGCAACGACCTGGCGAACTACAAACGGCCCGCGGAGCACCGCTTCCTGGGGCACCTCCCGGGGGAAAGGTCGAGCGGACCAAACTCGACGACGACGCCGTGTAGCCGCCGTCCCCGACACTGAGATTACCCCCGCGCCGGTGTCGGTTCGGGTTCCCGCCGTGATTGTCGTCCGTCCGGTAGTTACGGACGAAACGGAACGCGACGGCGGGTCGGTCCCGTGTCGCGTCCGCGGCGCCCGGGGGTTCTGCCGGCGCCGTAACAACGGTACGCCTGTTAGTATGCCGGGTAGCCGACCCGCCTTGTGCTCCCGAGGGCGTCGACCGGTTCTCCGAAACCCCGAACAACCCCGTCAGGAACGTGACTGCTTGGAGCCGGACCACGCCTGCTTGCGGGATAGGTGCGTCGCGATGTGCTGTCCGCATTTATCGGATGATCTTCGACCGACGGTGTATCGGCCGACCCCAATAGTTCGAATTTGTATATTTTGTATATCCTACCGGAACGTATGGATTCAAAGAACGCTCGAAACGATCTCTTCTTTGCACCCGATGGAAAAATCAGAATATAATATACAAAAACTGTCATAATACTCAAACGATCACGAAACGCCCGACGCTCGTAACCGTCCATTTATCAGGACGCCCGTCGTATTGAAAGTATGACTGAGGAATCAGGGCGTCGGAACCTCCGAATGCCCGACGACAAGGAGCTGTTCGCCGTGGTAACGGAACACAACGGCGGCAATCACGTCCGCGTCCGGTGTGCGGACGGCAAAAACCGGATGGGCCGGATCCCCGGCCGGATGAAGTACCGGACCTGGATCAACGAGGGCGACGTCGTCCTCGTGGAGCCGTGGGACTGGCAGGACGAGAAGGCCAACATCGAGTGGCGCTACTCCGAGCAGGACGCCGAACAGCTCCGCGAGGAAGGCCACATCGAGTAGCTCCGGGCCCGTCATCGGCGTTTTTCCGCCGTCCCCCGACTGTGACCGACACCACGTTCAGAGCTCCCGAGCGACGGCGTTGCGGATCGCCCGGCGGAACCGGTCGCTCGCGAACCGATCCGGCGGCAACGTGGGCGGATCGTCGGCGTCGGCAGCCGCGGCGATCAGGTCGATCGCCTCCGACGTCGACCCGAACAGCCGGTCCCCGCGGCCGTCGAGGATCTCCCGCTGTCCGCCGCTGTTGGGGGCGAACGCAACCATCCCGCCGGCGACGTACTCCGCGACCGACATCCCGAAGTGTTCCTCCGGCTTGCAGTTCAGGCCGTATTTGCGGGTGCAGAGTAGTTCCTCCAAGCGTTCTCGCGAGGCGTCGCGTTCGACGGTCACGTACGGCCGCTCGGCCGCCATCGACTCGACCTGCCGCACATAGCGGCGGTAGGCCCGCGGCGCGGCGCCGACGATATGCAGCGTGAGGTCGTGGCCCCGTTCCCGCACGCCGTCGACGATGCGGATCGCATCCAGAATCCGCTTGTCGGGCGCGAGCCGTCCGACGACGACGAGTCCGTCCCGCCGCTCCGCCCAGTCTACCGCCCCTTCGATGGGGTCGACCGGCGGGTGGAGCACCGACGGCCGCACGCCGTAGACGTCGTCGACGACGCCGGCGGTCCACGCGGAGTTCGCGAGCAGCGCGGTTCCGTCGCCGAGACCCTCGGGCCGGGGGGCCGCAAGCCGGCTCCACACGCGGTTCAGCCGCCCGCCGTCGTCGCCGGGGCGACGGTCGGCGTGGAACTGCGGGTAGTGGACGTACTGCACCGACGGGGTCGGCAGCGACACCTCGTTTGCGGTACTCACGACGAGATCGAACGACGGCAGCTCCCCGTCGACGGCCCGGCGGAGCAGGACGCTCCGGAGCGCCAACTGCGGGCCGATGGCAGGGGCGCCCGCCGACAGCAACCGCGCTACCGGCCTCCCCCCCGCGGGTATCCGCACGTCGAGCGCGGCCGTGTCGAGGTCGATCCCGAAGCGTGCCGCGAGGTCCCGGGGATCGGTTTCGGAGATCGTATACAGCGTGACGGCGTGGTCCCGCTGGAGCGCCGCACAGGCCGTCAGACACACCACGTCGGCCCCGCCCTGGAAGTCGAGCGTGTTGTGGAACACCGCTACCCGGGCCATACTTCCCGTACCGGCGGCGGCGACATATACGACCGGGGTTCTCGACGGGCTGCCGTCGACGACATCGGCCCGCGCGTTTTTCACTGTCGGGGTCGACTAAGCGCCTATGCAGTGTGCGTTCGTCGGCGCGGGTGCCGTCGCGCGGCAGTACGCCGACGGCCTCGCCGAGTCCCCGCTCGATCTCGCCGCCGTCTGCGACCTCGACGCCGGGCGCGCGGAGTCGGTCGCGAGCGCCCGTGACGCCGCGACGTACACCGACGTCGACGCGCTTCTGGCCGCCGAGTCGGCCCCGCTCGTCGTGAACCTCACCGGCCACGCCGCACACGCCGATGTCACCGAAACGTGCCTCCGTGCCGACCGCCACGTCTTCAGCGAGAAGCCGCTCGCACTCGACGCCGCCCGCGCGGCCGAACTCGTCGCGACTGCCGAGGAGCGCGGACTGGGGCTTTCGTGTGCGCCGATCACCCACCGGTGCGACGCCCAGCGTCACGCCGCTTCGCTGCTGTCTGACGGCCGGTTCGGCCCGGTCCGACTGGGGTACGCCCACGCCCACGTCGGCCGCGTCACCGAGTGGCACGACAGCCCCGCGTCCTTTCTCTCGGTTGGACCCCTCTATGACGGCGCGGTCTACCCGCTGTCGCTCCTGACCGCGTGGTTCGGCCCCGTCGGACGGGTTCGAACCGCCGACGCGGTCGACGTCTGGCCCGACAGGGAGTCGCAGCGACCCGAACGCCCCGCCCACGTCGAGGCGACCCTCCAGTTCGCCGACGGCCCCGTGATCCGGCTCACCGCCAGCCTCTACGCCCCGCACCGCAGCCGCGAGTTCAACAGCCTCGAACTCCACGGCGACGACGGGTCGCTGTATCTCACGGACTCGGGGGCGCTCGCGGCCGACCGCGACACCGTCCGCGTCGGCGGTGCGGGCCGACCCTACGTCCCCGCGCCGCATCCCGCCCCGCGCCGGGAGTCGTCGTATCTCTCGGGACCCGAACGGCTGGCCGCCGCCGTCGACCGCGGGGCCCGCCCGACCGGGAGCGCCGCCCGCGCGGCCCACGTCGTCGCCGTCTGCAACGCTGTCGAGCGCGCGGCCGGCGCCGGCGGACCGGTCGACGTCCCGCACCCCGACCTGGAGTCGGCGGGGCCCGAAACCCCGCCGCCGACCCGCCCGGAGCCGGCTCCGAACGGGGGCCCGTCGGGGTCGACGACGCCCACCGATACACCAGCACGCCCCGCCGCGATCCGGCTCCCGTCCGTCGGGTTCGGCTGTTCGCGGTACCGGGACGGCGAGTACGTCGACCGGATCGACTCGATCGCGACCGCCCTCGACGCGGGCTACCGCCTGTTCGACTCGGCGGAACTCTACGGCAACGAGGCGCGGATCGGCGACCTGCTCGACTCGCCGGGGTCGCCGGACCGCGAGGGGCTGTTCCTGATCAGCAAGGTCTGGAACACCAACCACGAACACGTCGCGGAGGCGTGTCGCGGCAGCCTCGCGGAGTTGGGGATCGACTCCGTCGACGCGTACCTCCTCCACTGGCCCGACGCGTGGGCCTATCAGGGGCCGCTGTCGGAACTCGCGGAACTGCCCCCCGCCGAACAGGAGGCGCTGACGTTCCCGACCGACGACGACGGCGACCCCGACACCGTCGACGTTCCCCTGGTCGAGACGTGGCGTCGTCTGGAACGGCTCCACGACCGGGGGCTCGCCCGCACGATCGGCGTCTGCAACGTCTCCCTCGACCACCTGGAGACGATCCTCGACGCCGCCCGCATCCCGCCCGCGATCGTCCAGGTCGAATCCCACCCGTACCGCCCCCGAACGGACCTGATCGAGAGGTGTCACGCCGAAGGGATCCGGGTACTCGCCCACTCGCCGCTGTCGGCCCCGGGACTGCTCGACGAGCCGATCCTGGCCGAGATCGCCGCCGACCACGGCACAACCCCCCCGGCGGTCGCGATCGCGTACCACGTCGATCGCGGGGTCGTTCCGATTCCCGCGAGCAACGATCCCGACCACGTCGTCGCGAACCTCGCGGCCGCGCGGTTCCGGCTGACCGACGCCGACCGCGAGCGGCTGGCGACGCTCGAAGACCCGGGGTTCGAGCGATGACCGACGCCCCGGCGGTCCCGGCGACGCTCCGGCGGGAGTGGGCGGCCGTCGCGGCCGCGATGGCGTTTCTGACGGTCGGCGGCGCGTGGCTGCTCGCGCTGACGATCGACGGCGACATCATCTTTCTCCTGGGGCTGCTTGCCGACCTGGCCCGGCTGTCGGCCCGCGGGATCGTCGACCTCGCGGACGCCGTCTGGATCGCGTCGGGCTTCGCGTCGGTCCGGTGGCTTGCCCCCGTAGCGGCGATGGTGAGCTTCCAACTGTGGTTCTCGTACCGCCACCTCGACGCGAACCGGCCAGACCGGGCCGACGGCGTGTCGGTTCACCGGTCGCTCGGGCTCCCGAACCTGGTCACCCTGGGTCGCGGCGCGCTGCTGGCGGCGCTGTCGGGGTTCGCCGCGCTCACCCCCCGCCCTGAGATCGCGTGGCTCCCCGCGGTGCTCTACGGGACGGCCTGCGGAATGGACCTCCTCGACGGCTTCCTCGCGCGCCGGAGCGAACGCACCACCCTCCTCGGGGCGAAACTCGACCTGGCGATCGACACCACCGGGTTCCTGGTCGCGCCGGTGGTTGGCGTGCTCTGGCACCAACTTCCGGTCTGGTATCTGTCGCTGTCGGCCGCGCGGTACCTATTCAAACTCGGGTGTTGGTTCCGCAACCGACAGGGGAAGCCGGTGTTCGACCTCCCGCCCAGCCTCCTCCGGCGGCCGCTGGCGGGGATCCAGATGGGGTTCATCACGTTCGCGTTGATACCGATCGTGCCGCTTTCGACCGTCCGGCCCCTGGCTGCGGTGGTGCTCGCAGCGTCGCTTGCGGTGTTCGTCCGCGACTACTTCGCTGTCGCCGGGACGCATCCGTCCGACGGTGTGTGAGTGGGCCGTCTCCGGGATTCAACTGGCGTTCACGTTCGGAAAATACTAATAATTTTGTTAATTAACGTGTGGAACGAATACGTTTCGTATCGCGTTTCAGCCGTTTCTGATCCCGGAATCGAAATCTGACCGTCTAATCATAATACAGCAATGAAATACAGTATACTGATAGTTATCCGCCCTGTCCGTAGTCGCTGAACCGGTCGAACAGGTGTTCGAGTTCCTCCTCCGGGAGGTGGGTCGGGTCGCCGATGTTCTGCCCCTGGTAGTGGATGCGGGCGCAGTACTCCACCATCAGCGCGACCTCGAACGCCGAGTCGGCGTCCCCGCCGACCGCGATGACGCCGTGGTTCCCCAGCAGGCAGGCGTTGTGGTCGTCGCCCAACGCCGACACGGCCGCAGCTCCGAGTTCCTCGCTGCCCGGTTCCTCGTACGGCGTGACCGGTACCTCCTTGCCCGCGAACGCGATGAGGTAGTGGGTCGCCGGGATCGGTTCGTGGAGGGCGGCGAAGGTGCTGGCGTACGGGGAGTGGGTGTGGACGACTGCGCCCACGTCGTCGCGCTCGCGCATTATCTGCAGGTGCATCGGCTTCTCCGACGACGCCGCCAGTTCGCCCGCGACCTGCTCGCCGATGTCCTCGCGGGGATCGTCTGCGTCCAATACGGCCTCGCCGGCGCGGAGGGGTACCGCGCGTCGATCATCCACGCGTTCGGCCACGGCTTCGACGTCCACCAGGGGACGATCCACGGGGTCGTCGCACCCCACGTCCTCCGGTGCGTCTTCGACCGGGTCGAGGGACGCCGGGACCCGCTTGCGTCTGCGCTCGGTGTCGCCGACGCCGGTGCGGACCCGGCCGACGCCGTGACCGACGCGGTCGCGGGCGTCCGCGACGACCTGGGGCTCCCGCGTCGCCTCCGCGGCGCCGCCGCCGTCGTCGCGGTCGGATCTGCCCGCCGTCGCCGCCGCGATCCGGGACGACGACCTGCTGGGGGTCGTACCCGAGGGGGTCGACCCGAGCACCGAGGAGACCGCGACGGTGCTCGACCGCGCGTGGTGACGACGCCGCTTGTGGTCCCGGTCAGGAGTCACTCTCGGTGCCGACGTCGACATCCGCCTCGGCCAGCGCGTCGGCCAGCCGCGACCCCGGCGGGACGGCGTCCCGGAACGCCGCCGATTCCACGCCCACGTCGCCGTTGACCGAGAGGAAGCCGAGCCCGCCGTCGGGGGCGGCGTCGAGGTTCGCCAGAAAGGCCACCTTCCGGGCGGCGGGGACCCCGTCGATCGAGAGGTCGGGGTCGACGGAGGCGTACAGCGACCGGTGTTCGATCACGTGTTCGACGCAGTCGACCGTCGGCGCGAAGAGCAAAAGCAGGTGCACCCCCGGGCCGTCCCGGGCCAGACTGGCCCGGAGGTCGTGGTCGTCATCCCGGAAGAAGTACCGCTCGGTCCGGCGGTACTGCCGGAGGATCTCGTTTGCGCCCGACGCCATCCGCACGGCGGGGTCGGCTTTCAACTCCGCGAGGTAGGTCACCCGCTCCGGCGGCGCGGTCCGGGCGTAGACGTCGACGACGCCCCGGGTGCCGTAGTGGTTATACGGCTCCTCGAGTCGGATTTCGGGGTCGTCGAAGGCGGCCTCGAAATGGTCGACCACCGCCGTCGCCAGTTCGTCCTCCCGCATCGTCGAAACGGAGATCACGCCCGGATATATGTACTCGGGTGCCGGCGGCCCGGAACGGCGATGCCGGAGGCCGGCGGCCCGGAACGGCGATGCCGGAGGCCGGCGGCCCGGAACGGCGATGCCGGAGGCCGGCGGCCCGGAACGGCGATGCCGGAGGCCGGTGGCTCGACGGCGACGGCGGGCGACCTCGTCGCACTCGTCACCTTCTTGCGTCGCGGTCGGGAACTCGGAGGTATGCGCGCGTGTCTGGTGCTCGCCGGCGGCCGCTCGACCCGGTTCGGCGACAGCGACAAAGCGGTTGCCGACCTCGCGGGGACGCCGATGATCCGCCGGGTGGTCGACCGGATCGCAGGCGTCGTCGACGAGGTGGTGATCAACTGTCGTGCGGATCAGGTCGATTCCATCCGCGACGCCGTGGCCGGCAGCGGCTTCGAGCCGACGTTCGCGGTCGACCGCGAGACCGACGAGGGGCCGATGGCGGGGATCGCTCGCGGGCTTGAGGCCGTTTCGGCGGAGTACGCCTTCGTCGTCGCCTGCGATATGCCGTTCGTCGATCCCGACTTCGTCGAGTACCTGTTCGAGCGTGCTGCCGGCCACGACGCCGCGGTCCCGCGCCCCGACGAGTGGTATCAGACGACGCAGGCGGTTTATCGGACCGAGACGATGACGCGGGCGTGTCGGCAGGCGCTGGACCGTGGCGCCGACCGGATCGTCGCGCCGCTCGGTGACCTCGACGAGATCGTGGTCGACGGCGCGGAGATCGAGCGGGTCGCCGCCGCCGACACCTTCGACAACATCAACACCCGCGAGGAGTTCCGAACCGCAAACGAGCGGCTCGCTGGGGAGTAATCCCGCTCAGACCACGTCGACGACGGGGTCGTCGGCGCGCATCTCCGCGAGCACCACCCGCGGGACGTCGATCCGGTCGTGGATCCCGCTGGCGACGTCTCTCGCCGCCGCTTCGAGGGCGTCGTCGTCGACCATATTCAAAAGTGGAACGTACGTCGCCCCTTCGGGCACGTCCTTCCGCCCGCCGCGGTCGCTGGCGAGCACCGCTGCCACGTCTTCGGCCGCGATCTCCTCGCCGGGTTCTACGCCGGTGATCCGGCTGACCTCCGGAACCCGATGCACCAGCTCCTCGGAGAGCGGTTCGCCGACGACGTGGACGCTCGCGATCGCGACCACCGTGTCGGCGGTGGCGGGCAGCCGCGGCTCGTGGTCGTCGGGCGCCTTGAACCGCCGCATCCGGGCGCCGTCGGCCTTCAGGAGGACCGGCACGTCGAAGTCGGCGAGGCGATCGACGACCGCGAGGTCGTAGCCCCGATACCGGTCCTCGCGTTCCCGCTCGGGGACGACCCCCAGCGGCCATTCCCCGTCGTCGTCCCGTTCGAGCGCCGCTTCGAGGGTTCTTGTCGGGTCCTCCGTGACGGCGACTCGTCCGGCCCACTCGTCGAAGATCGGGATCCGGACCGTGGCGGTGACGACCGCGCGGTCCAGCCGTCGGGCGAGCGCCGCCATCGTGGTCTTCTTGCCGCCGGCGCCGACGACGCACGTCGTCCCTGTGGCGGCCTCCAGCGCGTCGACGATGTCCATACCGGCACCACGCCGTCGGCTCGTTTGAATCGTGCGGTCGGCGCCGCGGTCCGCTCCGGACCGGTACCGCCTACGAGACTTCGGCGGTGATGTCGGTCGCGGAGATCATCCCGACGAAGTCGTCGTCGACCACCGGGAGGTGGCTGATGCCGAGGGTCTCCATCATCGCCGCGGCCTCGGTGAGCCGGACCCCCGGCGGCACCGTCTCGACGGCTTCGGTCATCACCGCCGAGACGGGGGTCTCTCCGGGGTCGAGATCCTCCGCGACGGTGTCGATCACGTCGGTACTCGTGACGATACCGACCTCGGTCGTCGGGACCAGCAGCGCGTTGACGTCGCGTTCGCGCATCAGCCGCGCCGCCTCGGCGACGCTCGCGTCCGGACTGACGGTCACGAGCGCGGTCGACATCACGTCGCGAACCAGCGTCGAACTGTTTGACATACCCCTACCGACACGGCCGAGCGGTTTCGCTTTTTCGTCCGCAGCGCGCCGGCGGTCACTCCTCGTACCGTTTCCGCTCCTGGGTCGGGTGGCTTTTGATGTACACCTTGGTGTGATCGGGGACGTCCTCGGTGATCCAGGAGTTGGCGCCGATGCTGACGTGGTCGCCGACCGTGATCGCGCCGAGCACCTTCGTGCCCGCCCCGATCACGACGTGGTCGCCGATGTCGGGGTGGCGCTTGTACCCCTTCTTCAGGGCGTGCTCGTCGCCTTCCTCCTCCTCGAAGTGGAGCGCGCCGAGCGTCACGTCCTGGTAGAGCCGGACCCACTCGCCGACGGTCGCGGTCTCGCCGATCACGACGCCGGTGCCGTGGTCGACGAAGAAGTACTCGCCGATCTCCGCGCCCGGGTGGATGTCGATCCCGGTCCGGGTCTTCGCGTACTCGGTCAGTTCGCGGGCGTACTCCTCGGCGCCGACGTCGTAGAGCACGTGGGCGACGCGCTGGACCGCGATCGCTAAGAATCCGGGGTACGACCGGATGATCTCCATATACGTCTTCGCGGCGGGGTCGCCCTTGTACGCGGCCTCGACGTCGCGTTTCAGCACCCGCCGGAGCCGCGGCAGGCTGTCGATGAGCGCCGACACCGTCTCGCGCGGCCGCGTCTCGCCGTCGGAGTACGGGCAGATGCCGGCTCTGAACAGTTCGCCGAGTTCGTCGAGGTGTTCGAGCACCGCGAGTTCGTCGCGGACGAGTTCGGGCGCGTTCCAGCAGGTCGGAAACAGCAGTTCCTGCAACAGTTCGACCTCCTCCCGACGGTGGTTGCGGTCCGGAAAACACGCCGTCACGCTGGTCGGGAACGGCTCCGTGTCGTCCTGGTAGGCGGCGAAGAGCCGCTCGTGTGCGTCACCGTCGTACCGGTACTCCATACCCACAGTCACCGCAGGACGGTATTATACCTTGCACATTAGTGGCCCCGTCGGCCCACGGCGGGCGTTTCCTGTCGCCTCACCACTCCAGAAGCACCGCGGCCAGGACGGCCCCGCCGAGCAGGAACGCGCCGCTGACGAGGGCGCCGACGGCGACCGATCCGGGACCGTCGCCGCCGGCGTCGGCCGGCTCGTTCGTCGGGGCGTCGGTCGCCACGGTCGGGGTGGCCGCCGCCTGGACGACGAGGCTCCCGACGTCGGCGGGCGCGTCGGTCCCCTCGCCGCCGGCATACAGCGCGACGTCGTAGGTAGCGGGATCGAGCGTCCCCTCGAGTGGGGTCTCGGATCTGATCGTCACGCTGTCGCCGCCGGAGGTGCTGACGGTGTCGCCGCCGCGCCCGGCCAGGGAGGTGTCGACGTAGAGGATCGCCTCGCCGTCCCCGTCGCCGTCGGTGACCACGGCTTCGAGTTCGTAGTTCACCTCGGCCGCGTCGCCGACGACGACGACGGCCCGGTCGGTGTCGCCCCCGTCGAACGTGACTGGCACGGCCGTAACCCCGCCGGTGTCGGCCAGGAACACGTTCTCGCCGAACGTCACCGGCGCGTCGGGACCGGCCGTCCGCGTCGGGGTCGCGGTCTGTTCCGGGATCGGTGTTGGCGTGTCGCTCGGCGGGGTTTCCGCGCAGTCGCCCTCGCAAGCGACGACCTCGCCGTCGACCTCGATCTCGGCGGAGCCGTTCTCGGTTTGGGCGGTCAGCCTGAACCCGTCGCCTGCCGACTGGTGCGCGAAGTCGAAGGCGACGGCCCAGGTGCCGTTCTCGGTCACGACGCCGCGTTCCGCCTTGAGGAAGGCCGGGTCGGTGCCGTCCGTCGACCGAACCCGCACCAGGATCTCGGTGCCGACCGGCGCGTCGGCGGTGCCGCGCACGACCTGCGCGGTGCCGTTTGCGACCGTCACCCGATCGCCCTCGTGGTCGACCGTGACGCTCGGGCCCGCCGCGACCGGCGCGGCGAACGTCGCCGGCGCAAGCGCGGTCACGAGGACGACGAGCGCGGCTGCGATCCGAACCGGACGGCCGCGACCCAGCCACCCCGTCCCCGACCGACGGCTACGCATCGACCACCTCACCGACGACGGGCGGTCCACGACCCGGTTCCTGCAGCGGTAGCACTGTTAGCCCGGCGGGCGCATCCGCCGACCCGTCTGCGGAGGGTATCTGTGTCGACTCGTGTGCGGAGGGCATCCGTGCCGACCCCTGTACGGAGAGCATACGCGTCGACCGAGCGGGGGTATCACCTAAGAACGCCCGATTGCTTCGAGAGCCGTTTACGCTACCGCGTGGCCGGGATCCAGAAACGTTTATCACCGCTGTCACGATACCGGGTGACGGATGCCGACGGATCGGACCGAGTTCGGCGTCAGCCGGCGCCGGGCGCTCGCGATCGGCGGCGCAGCGGCCGCCAGCGTGCTCTCCGTCCGGGGGATTCCCTCCCTCGGTAGCGGCGGCTCCGAGACGGGGACCGACCCGCCGCCGGTCGCGGACGACTCGATCGGCCGCGTTCACGACCTCGGGGTCACCGGGCGCGGCGTCCACGCCGCGGTCCTCGACCCGACCGGGTTCGATCCGACCCACGACGCGGTGGCCGGTCGGATCGCGGACATCCGCCAGTTCGGCGCCGAGCGTGCGGTCGTGGAGGGGACCACCCACGGCACCGCCGCCGCCGCGGCCGTCTCGTCGATTGCGCCCGACGTCCGGCTCTCCCTGGCGTCGTTCCGGGAGACGGGGGAGTTCCGCGCGGCGACCGGGTGGGCGCGGGACCGCGGCGCGGACGTGATCCTCGCGCCGGTCGCCGCCCACGGGGCCGTCACCTCGCCCCGCTCGCCCGTGTTCCGCGCCGCACGGGCCGCAGCCGAGTCCGGGTCCGTGGTCGTGGCACCCGCCGGCAACGCCGCCCTCGGCCACTGGCAGGCGCCGTTCGACGCACTCGCCGACGGCACCGCCGCCGACCGACGGCTCCGGATTCGGGCGATGCCCGGCGGCGATTCCGTCGCGGGTCGGTTCGTCGCGTGGCTGGTGACCGACCCCCCGCTCGGGGCGGACCTGACGCTCTCGCTGCTGCGCGCGGTCGACGGCGGCGAGCGGTGGGATCTGATCGCGGTGTCGCGGTCGGTCGATAGACGGGCGGGCCGGCGGCTGACCGCCGATCTCACGCCCGGCGACTACGCGCTCGCTGTCCGAGTCGAGGGGTCAGCGCCGGCAGACGGCGCCCCCACGAGCCGCGTCGAGGTCACAACCCCGACCCACGCGTTCGTCTCGCCGCGGCCGCTCGGCAGCGTCGCCGTCCCCGCGAGCGTCCCGGGCGTCGTCGGCGTCGGCGCCGTCGGACGCCGGAACGACCTGGAGGACGTGGTGCCGAACGCGGAATCCGGTCCGGCCGCCGGGGCCGTGGCCCCGTACAGCGGCCGGGGGCCGACGGTGGGAGGTGACACGGGCGTCGACGTCGTCGCGCCGCCCCGCCCGTGGGCCGCTGCCGGCGCACCCGGCACGTCGGCCGCCGCCGCGCGAACCGCCGGGGCCGCCGCCCTGGTACTCGACGCGCGACCGGGACTCGACCCCGAGGGGGTGACGCGGATCCTCCGGGCCTCCGCGGGCGACGTCGGCCGTCCCGGACGCGACCTCTCGGCGGGGTGGGGCCGACTCGACGCCGTCGCCGCGGTCCAGCGCGCACGGGCCCGGTAGGGGGCCGCTCTCGACCGGCTCAAACGGACGTTTAAGCTTCCACACACATTGATAGGTCGCGTCTGCGTAGTCCGACGTACGATGTCATCGCCCATCGCCCGGCTGGGGGGAAGCGTCCGGTCGCCGGACGCCTCGCCAGCGGTCGTCGATGTCAGCGACGACGACGCGGGTGAACTCGTCGACGCACTCGGCTCGGAGACCGCACGGGAACTCTACAGCGCACTCCACGACGACCCCGCGCCGCCCTCGGAGCTGGCTCGGGAGCTCGACACGTCGGTCCAGAACGTCCACTATCACCTCTCGAAGCTCCGGACGGCCGGGGTCGTCGAGTCCGTCGGCACGCGGCTCTCGGAGAAGGGCAACGAGATGACGGTGTACGGCCCCGCCGCCGATCCGATCGTGCTCGTCGGCGACGCGTCGCCGACCCGCCGGGCGGACCTCCGGCGGGCGATCTCGGAGGTGGCCGCGGGCGTGGCGGTCCTCGGGCTCGCGAGCCTCGCGGTCCAGATCGCGGCCGAACGCCTCCTCGGGGCCGCGGCGTCGTCGCCCTTCGAGCCGGCGAGCCTCGGCGTGGGCGAGGGCGCGCGGGGGCTCCTGCTCGCCGCGGAACCCGGCGTGCTGTTCTTCGTCGGCGGGCTCGTCGTCTTCGCCGTCGCGATGCTCCGCGGCGCCGTCTCGACGGATCGATGACCGACCGCGAAGCCCGTCCGGCCCCGACCCGGATCGGCCGGACCGCGCTCCGCGCGGCCGACCTCGACGGGGCGATAGGGTTCTACCGGGACGCGTCGGCCACGTCCACCCGGAAGCGACCGACCTCGGGGCCGCCCGGGCCTTCTACGTCGACACGCTGGGGTTCGACGTGCGGGCGGAATGGGGTTCCGCCCCGTTCCTTGCCGCCGGCGACTCCACCGCCACGTCGGCGCGAACACCTGCAACGGGCGCTCCGAACCCGCGGGCGGCTACGGGCTGGCGTGGTTCGAGGTCGTGGTCCCCGACAACGCGGCGCTGGCGGCGGTTCGGGAGCGACTCGCTGCCGCCGATGTCGCTGTCGGGGAGCGCGGGGACGGCATCGAGTTCGGGGTTCGGACCGACTGACCGGAGGGGGCGCCCGGGAGCGGGTGCCGATCACTCCCCCTCGGGTCGCAGCCGCGAGAGCCGCATCGCGTTGCCGGTCACGCCGACCGTCATCCCGGCGTCGCCGGCGAGTACCGCCAACCAGATCGGGACGTAGCCGAACGGCACCGCGACCGCGAGCAGTGCCTTCAGCCCCAGGCTGGCCCAGACGTTCTGCCGGATCACGCTGTTTGTGTCGCCCGCGAGTTCGTAGAGGTACGGCAGCTTCGAGAGGTCGTCTGCGAGTAGCGCGATGTCTGCGGTCTCCAGGGCGGTGTCGGTGCCCGCCGCACCCATCGCCACGCCGACCGTGGCGGTCGCCAGCGCCGGCGCGTCGTTGACGCCGTCGCCGACCATCGCGACGCCGCCGTCCCCGTCCCGCCCGGCGAGGCCGCGGACCGCGTCGACCTTCTCCTCGGGGAGCAGCTCCGCGCGGAACTCGTCGACGCCGACCGCCTCGGCGACCGCGCGGGCGGTCCGCTCGTTGTCGCCGGTCAGCATCACCGTCCGCGACACCCCGAGTTCCTTGAGCCGAGCGACCGCGCGGGCGGCGCCGGGCCTGACCTCGTCGGCGACCGCGATCACGCCCTCGATCTCCTCGTCAGTCCCGACCAGGACGACGGTCTTGCCCGCCGACTGGAGTTCGGGGACGATCCCCTCGAGGAGGTCGACGCAGTCGTTGCGCTCGCAGAGCTGCCGGGCGGTCGTGGTCACGGCCCCGCCGTCGGTCGCGGCGTGGACGTGCGAGAGGTCGAACCCGAGTTCCTCGAACAGCCCGGGCTTGCCCGCGAGGTGGGGGGTGCCGTCCAGACGGCCGCGGACGCCCCTGCCGGTGAGGCTCTCGAAGCCGTCGACCTCGGGGGCCGCCGAGTCGGTGACGCCGGCGTCGCCCGCGGCCGCCACGATCGCCTCCCCGACCGGGTGTTCGCTCCGGCCTTCGAGCCCGCGGGCACACCGGAGGACGTCGGCCTCGCTGTTGCCGTTCAGCCCGATCACGTCGGTCACTGCCAGTTCGCCCGTGGTGAGCGTTCCCGTCTTGTCGAACGCGACCGTGTCGACCTCGCCCATCGCCTCCAGGTGCGTGCCGCCCTTGATCAACACGCCGTTCTTTGCGGCCGAGGTGATCCCCGAGACCACCGACACCGGCGTCGAGATGACGAACGCACACGGGCACGCAAGCACCAGCAGGGTGAGGCCGTAGACCAGCGCGGTCGGCCACGTCACTCCGAGGACGAACGGGGTCGACAGCGTGACCACCACCGCGAAGGCGACCACCACCGGCGTGTAGTACGACGAGAACCGCTCGACGAACTGTTCGCGGTCGGTCTCCTCCGCCCGGGCGTCCTCGACTAGCCCGACGATCCGCGAGAGGGTGGTGTCGGCTGCGGCCGCGGTGACCCGGACTTCGAGGTACCCGTTCTCAACGAGCGTGCCGGCGAAGACCTCGTCGCCGACGGTCTTGTCGACCGGGACGCTCTCGCCGGTGATCGGCGACTGGTTGACTGCGCTGTCGCCCGCGATCACCTCCCCGTCGGCGGGGATCTTCCCGCCCGGCCGCACGACGACGACGTCGCCGGGCTCGACGGCGTCGACGGGGACTATCTCCTCCTCGCCGTCCGCGCGTTTCACCGTCGCCTCCTCCGGCGAGAGGTCCATCAGCTCCCTGAGGGAGTCGCGGGCGCGGTCCATCGAGTACCGCTCTAGGAGTTCGGCGACGCTGAAAAGCACCGCGAGCGTCGCGGCCTCGAAGTACAGCGCCTCGCCGAACCCGACGCTCGCGGAAAGCGCCCCCAGGATCGCGACCGACATCAGGAAGTCGATGTCCAACCGGCGGTGCAGCGCGGAGTAGTAGCCGCCGCGGAGGATCGCCTGGCCGCCGGCCGCGACGGCGAACACAAAGAGCGCGTCCGCGAGGTGGAGTTCGCTTCCGAGTGCGGCCGCGACCCGTGGGTTCGCTCCGGGGACGAAAAACTCCAGGGCGAGTCCGGCCGCGAGGAAGACCGCGCCGATCCAGGTCTTCACCGCGCGGGGGCTCCGCCAGACCGGGTCGGGATCGGTGTCCGTCCCGCCGGCCCCGTCCGCCGTCCCCGCGTCGGTCACCTCGTAGCCCGCCCCGCCGATCGCGTCGACGAGGGCCGACGCCGACACCGACTCGGGGTCGTACGTGATCGTCACCCGACCGGTCGCGGGCGCGGTGTCGCGGTCGACGACCCCATCGACCCGGTCGAGGGCGGCCTCGACCTTCCCCGCACACGAGGCGCAGTCCATCCCCGGCACCTCGAAGCTCGCGGTCGCGACGGCGCCGTCCTGCGGTTTCGCGGTAGCGCTGCCGCTCGACGGGCCGTCGGGCGGCGATTCCCGGCTCGAGGGTGGCATTACTGGTCCGGAGTGGCTCGGTCCGTATTAATTTCACTGCTATATTGACCGCCTCTCTTGGTACTCCTTAATAATTGAATGAAACTAAAATAACAACACCGTCCGTCGAGCCAACAGCGTCATAACGCTGCGGCTCAGATCCGTGGTAACGACCTTATATGTGCGTCGAACCCTCTCGCGTCGGGCGGTCGCACGTCCCAGTCCCCCACTGCGGGTCAGAACACCGTCGTCCCCGTTCCCCGCGATGAACCGGCGCTCCCTGTACTTCACTGGTCCGTCGGAAGCCGCGATCAGGCCGACGTCGGTCGGGATGGCCGACGACGAGGTGCTCGTCGAGACGCGCGTCTCGGGGATCAGCGCGGGGACCGAACTCCTGATCTACCGCGGCGACGCCCCGACCGACCTGCCGGCCGACGAGACGCTGGAGGCGCTCGACGGCGACCTCTCCTTTCCGGTCCGGTACGGCTACGCGGCCGTCGGCGAGGTCGTCGAGACGGGAGCGGCGGTCGACGACGAGTGGCTCGGCCGGACGGTGTTCGGGTTCACCCCCCACGAGACCCACTTCGCGCTCCCCCCCGAGCGGCTTCTCGTCGTGCCCGATGCGGTCGACCCCGAGGCGATGGCGACGTTCCCGTCGGTGGAGACGGCGACGTCGCTTGTCCTCGACGGCCGGCCGCGGGTCGGCGAGGAGGTCGTCGTCTTCGGCGCGGGCGTCGTCGGGCTGTGTACGACCGGCGTCCTGTCTTCGTTCCCGCTCCGCCGACTCGTCGTGGCCGAACCGATCGAGGGCCGCCGGGAGCGGGCCCGGGAGATGGGCGCCGACGTCGCGGTCCCGCCCGGCGCGGTCGCCGACGTGATCGGAAGCGACGCCGACCGCGAGGGTGCCGACCTGGTGTACGAACTCTCCGGCCGCCCGGCGACCCTCGACGACGCGGTGGCCGCCGCGGGCTACGACGGCCGCGTGATCGTCGGGTCGTGGTACGGCGACAAGCCGGCCGCCCTCGACCTGGGGTCGTCGTTCCACCGCGACCGGATCTCAATCGAGTCGAGCCAGGTGAGCACCCTCGCACCGGAGACGCGGGGCCGCTGGAGCAAACAGCGGCGGGCCGAGGTCGCGGTCGAACGCCTCCGCGACCTCGACGCCGCCGACTTGGTCACCCACCGCGTCCCCTTCGACGACGCGCCCGAGGCGTACCGCCTGCTCGAGGAGCGCGCCGACGGCGTCCTGCAGGTCCTGCTTACCTATCCGTAACCACACGATTCCGACGATGACACCACCAACTCACGACACGTACGAACTGACCGTCACGCGGGAGTTCATCGCACAGCACTACCTCACGGTGCCCGATCCCGGGCCCGAGGGCGAGGTCCACAGCCACCACTTCACCGTCGAACTCAGGTTCGCCGGCCCCGAACTCGGGGAGTACGGCTACCTCGTCGACATCGACGCGGTCGACGCGCTCTTGGACTCCTTAGAGGACCGCTACCGGGACGCCCTGCTGAACGACCTCCCGGAGTTCGCGGGACTCAACCCCAGCATCGAACACTTCTCGCGGCTGTTCGGCGACCGCGTCGCCGACGCCCTCTCGAATCCGACGCCGACCCGGCTGACCGTCCGGATCTGGGAGGACGACACCTCCTGGGCGAGCCACACCCGCCGGCTCGACGGGTAGGCGGATGGAGCACGCCCTGCCGCGGTATCTGGAATCGAAACGCTCGGTCGACGAGCGGTCGCTGTCGACGCGGGTCCGCGACCGCTTCCTCGCGGAGCTGCCGCCCGCCCCCGAGATGGTCGAGGCGGCGTGTGGAACCGGCGTCACGGTCCCTCGGCTTCTCTCGTGGGGCGTCGACGCCGGCCGGTACCGGGGGATCGACGCCGACGGGCGGATCGTGCCGTTCGCGCGGTGGCTCCGCCCCCGGGAGCTCCGACGGACGGGGTACGACGTTTCCCGCGACGCGACGGGCGGCGGCCCCGCCGCCGGCGACGGTCCCGCAGTCGACTTCGAGGTCGCCGACCTCGCGGTCTCGTTTGCGACCGGCGACGCGCTCGACGCGCTTGCGGCCGCCACCGACCTCGATGCGGTGATCGCACAGGCGTTCGCGGACCTGGTTCCGCCCGCCGAACTGGCCTCGGCGGTCGAATCCGCGCTCCGCCCCGGCGGGGTGGCGTACCTCCCGATCACGTTCGACGGCGGGACGATCGTCCAGCCCGACCACCCTGCCGACGACGCGGTCGAGTCGGCCTACCACGACGCCATCGACGCTCACACCGGGCGCGACGTCCGGGCGGGGCGGCACCTCATCGACCTGTTCCGGCGGCGCGACGGCGACCTGCTTTCGGTCGGAAGCTCCGACTGGATCGTCCGTCCGCGCGGCGGGGCGTATCCGGCGGACGAGCGGTACTTCCTCGCCCGGCTGCTCGGGTTCGTCGCGGACGCGGTCGGCGACCGGGACGTCGAGAGGTTCGACGAGTGGCTCGCGACCCGCCGGGATCAACTCGCGGCGGCGGAGCTGACCTACGTCGCCCACCAGTACGACCTGCTCTACCGGGCGCCGACCGGATGAAGTGCGTTCCTCGCGCGGGAGGACGGCCTCACCCTCCGTCGACGCCGACAGGTGATCAGCGCTGACCGGGTGATTCATTTATAAGCTGACCGGTATTTTCGCTGTACTCTATTTCGTGTGATACAATCAGAAGCCACCTCTCGGCGTCCAGGTTGCTATTCGATCGCGTGTAAGTTCCGAAATATCAGAAACAGAAGTATACTTCGTAAAGTATACGTCAGCCCAGACGCTTCGCAACGAAGTCGAGGTTCATCGCGAGCGCGGCCACGATGAGACCGCCGACGGAGATCAGGATCAGAAACGTCGACACGACACTCACCGTCGGCGTGAGCGACTGTCGTAGGGAGCCCCACGCCAGCACCGGGATGGTCTGGGTCTGGAAGTTCGACAGGAACAGCGCCATCACGAACTCCTGAAGGCTGATGATGAACGCCAAAAGCGCCGACACGACGATCCCGTTTTTCACGTTCGGGAGGATCACGTGGATGAAGACCCGGATCGGGTTCGCGCCCAGATCCATCCCGGCGTCACGGAGCTGCCAGTCGAACCGCTGGAACACCGACTGCATCACGAAGAACACCAGCGGCGTCGCCCACAGGCTGTGCGCGAGGATGATGCCGATGTACGACGATTGGAGTCCCAGCGCGCTGAAGTACACGAGCAGGGTCACACCCAGGATCACCGGCGGGATCAGGAGTGGTAGAATCACCACGGGCGTCACCAACTCGCCCAACCGGCCCTGCCGGGCTTCGAGCCCGAACGCGGCGGTGATCCCCATAAACGTCGCCAGAACGGTGGTTCCGATCCCGACGATGAAGCTGTTGTCGAACGCCCTGAGCCACTGGATGTCGGCGAAGAACTCGCCGTACCACTTCAGCGAGAACCCCTGCGGGGGAAACTGGAGGTTGCCCGACGCCGAGAACGACGTCACGATCACGATAAACAGCGGCAGAAGCATCGCTACGAAGATGGCGGCGTACCCCAGCCGGAACGCGGCGATCCCCAGCCTGTCGGGCTCAAGCCGCATCCGAGATGTCACCCCCGAAGCGGCCGAGCACGACGTAGATCAGCACGATGCTCACGAACATCAAGACGAGCATAACCGTCGACAGCGCGGTCGCGATCGGCCAGTTGAAGTTGAGTAGCATCTGCTCTTGAACTTCGAGCGCGAACGGCCGGTCGCTCCCCGCCCCGAGTAACGCGGGCGCGGAGTACGCGCCGACGCTCCACGCGAAGGAGATGATGGTCGCGACGGTGACCCCGGGCATGATCTCGGGGAGGACGACCTCGAAGAACGACCGCGCCCGGCCGGCGCCGAGGTCCCGGGCCGCCTCAACGAGTTCCCACTCGACGGTGGAGAGGACGCTGTAGATCGCTAACATCGCGTACGGGAAGACGATGTACACCTGCCCGACCACGACCCCGAGCGTGTTCGGCACGACCTGTACCGGCGAACTGAGCAGCCCGACCGCGAGCAGGAGGTTGTTGGCGGTGCCGTTCGGGGCGAGCAGCGGGACCCACGCGTACGTCTTGATCACGAGCGTCGTCAGAAGCGGCAGCACGATCGAGAACAGCAGCGCCGATTTGAGCAGGCCGTCGGCGCGCCACGTCGCGTACGCGTAGAAGGTCGCGAGAACGACGGCGAGCACCGTCGCGATGATCCCGAGCTTAAACGAGTAGGTGATGATCCCCTGGAGCAGCTCCGACTGGAACACTTCGATGTACGACGCCACGGTGAACGTGCCCTCGGCGTAGGGGAGATTCCGGGACTGCTCGCTGAAGCTGATCCGGATGAGCATCGCGAACGGGACGACGAAGATCAGCACCTCGAACAGGATCAGCGGGCTCATCAGGAGCAACGACCGCCGGGAGCCGGACTGGGCCTCGAACGGTTCCCACAGCCGGTCCAAAACCGAATCCGGGGTTTGGACGCTCATTACGCTCCCCTCACGCGGCTCCCGTCGGGGTGGAACACCAGGATATCGTCGGTGTTCCACCCGAGTTCGACCTGCTCTCCCTCCTCGATTCCGGTCTGATCCATCACGCTCTGCTCGACGAACAGCTGCTCGCCGCCGACATCGACCACGTAGCGGATCATCGACCCACGGTAGATGTTGTTCTCGACGGTGCCGGTAACCGTGTCACCCCCGGTCCCGTCGGCACGAGCCGTCTGCGCTTCCGACGTGTCGGCTTCGTCCGACCGTTGGATCCGCATAAACTCCGGCCGGAGCGAGACGGTGAACGAAACCCCCGGTTCGACCGCCTCGAACGGCGGGATTCGGATCCTCGCGCCGAAGTCCGTCGCGAGGCGGGCGTAGTCGGCGGCGGCTTCGGTCACCTCCCCGGCGACGAAGTTGGTGTCGCCGAGGAACTCCTCGACGAACCGGTTCGTGGGGTTCCGGTACACCTCGCTCGGTTCCCCGACCTGTACCAGCCGGCCGTCGTTCATGATCCCGATCCGGTCGGCGAGCGTGAACGCCTCGTCCTGGTTGTGTGTGACGTAGACGAAGGTCTTGTCGAACTCCTCGTGGATGTCCTTGAGTTCGATCTCCATCTCCTCGCGGAGCCGCTTGTCGAGGTTCGACAGCGGCTCGTCCAAGAGGAGCACGTCGGGATCGACCGCCAACGAGCGGGCCAGGGCGACGCGCTGTTTCTGCCCGCCGGAGAGGTCAGTGGGGCTGTACTCCTCGTAGCCGTCCATATGGACGCGTTCGAGCATCTCGCGGGCCTCCTGTTGGCGCTCTTCGGAACCGTCGCCGCGCATCTTGAGCCCGAACGCGACGTTCTCTAAGACGGACTTGTACGGGAACAGCGCCCAGTTCTGGAACACCATCGAGGTGTCGCGGTCGTACGCCGCCTGGTCGGTGACGTTGTCGCCGCCGATGTACACCTCGCCGGCGGTGGGCGTCTCCAGCCCGCTTATCATCCGCATCGTGGTCGACTTCCCGCACCCACTCGGGCCGAGCAGGCAGAGCAGCTCCCCGTCGCGGACCGACAGGTCGACGCCGTCGACCGCCTGGAGGTCGCCGTACGACTTCGAGATGTCTTCCAGTTCGATCTCGGACATGTAAATCAGGTGCTCCCGTGGACGGGCCGGTCGTGCGACGGTCCTTCACCCGACATCGTTACCCCGAGCTCACTGCCATCTTGGAGATCCGGTCGGCGAACTTCGAGAAGTTGGAGTTGATGTAGTCGAACTTCGGCCACGCGATGAGCTTTGCCTCCTCGCTGTTGTTCGGGAGGTCCTCGTCGAGCTTGTCGGTGGCGTACTCCATGTTCTCGTTGGTGAACAGCGTGGGGCTGTTCTCCGACCACGTGGTCTGGGTGTCGGCGTCGAGCAGGAAGTTCAGGAAGTCCTCGGCCATCCGCCGTTTGTC
Organism: Halobellus ruber; assembly: GCF_014212355.1. Classification (NCBI taxonomy): domain Archaea; kingdom Methanobacteriati; phylum Methanobacteriota; class Halobacteria; order Halobacteriales; family Haloferacaceae; genus Halobellus; species Halobellus ruber. Next base: position 437,842 of record NZ_JACKXD010000003.1, on the reverse strand, counting down.
GGTGCCGCGGACCGGACACCAGTGGTTGACGAACCCGCTGTTTTTGCTGGGAGCGAAGTGGCTCAACCCGTCGTAGTCGTCGATGTCGAACGCGGTCTGCTCGTAGTACCACTGGGCGTAGTCGATGACCCCGTTCTCGAAGAACTGCCAGATGTCCTCGCCCGAGGTGGCCCACCCCGTGATCGGCCACTCGTTTTCGATGTAATCGAAGACCTCCATCGTCATCTCCTCGTTGTAGATTTCCCCGGCGAGTTCCATCTCGTCCATCGCGACCGCGGCGTCGTGCTGTGGGAACCACCAGAACCCTTTGTCGATGCCGATCCCGGCGCTGTTCTGGACCGTGTCGGAGGCGAGGTCGGCCCACGAGTTCGGCTCGAAGTCCCCGTCGTTGCGGTAGATCATCGTCGTCGGCGCGCCGTCGATCGGCACGCCGAACTCCGTCGTCCGGAAGTCGGTGTAGTAGTCGATGACGTTGTCGAGGTTCGGGACGTTTTCCGACCGTACCGGGAGGAAGAGGTCGTCCGCGCGGCCGAGGAGGTAGAAGTACCCCTCGGTGATCGTGACGTCGAACGGCGGCTGGTCCTCGGGCGCCGACCGGATCTGCGCGAGGATCTCGTTCCACCCGCGGTTGACTTGGAGGGTGCCGCCGGTCCGCTCCTCGTACATCGGCTTGATTGTCTCCTCGAAGCGGTCGGCGTAGTTCCCGCTCCATACCATCACCCGGAGCGTCTCGCCGCTGAAGTCCGGGCCGCTCCCGCTCTCGCCGGCGGTGCCCCCGCCGCCACCACCCCCGGCGAGGGCGGAACAGCCGGCGAGCGCGGTCGCCGTCCCGGCACCTGCCGCCGCGAGGAACGCCCGACGGCTGGAACTGGTGTGGTCTGGCGACTCGTCTCGGGATCGCGGAGTACCGTCTCGCATAGGTGTATTGCTATTTCGAACAATCGTATAAAAACGTTGTCCTGAACAGAACGACAATACCGGATACGATGCTTCCTCGGTGGGAGCGGTGCGGTTCCGACGTCGGCTATAACTCGGGTTCGTCGAGGTTCACGTAGACGCTCTTCTGCCGTTGGTAGTGGTCGAGCGCCTCGAGCCCCAGGTCCTTGCCGAAGCCCGACCGCTTGAACCCGCCGTAGGGGGCGTCGGGCATGATCGGTCCGTACTCGTTGACGTACACCAGCCCGGCCTCCAAGTCGTCGGCGGTCCGGTGGACCAGCGACGTGCGCTCGGTTCCGATCCCGGCGGCGAGCCCGTACTGGGTGTCGTTCGCCAGTTCGATCGCCTCGTCGTACTCCGCGAACGTCTGGATCGTCTGGACCGGCCCGAAGATCTCCTCCGACCCGATCGTCATCCCGTTTCTCACCCCGCCGAACACGGTCGGTTCGACGTAGTAGCCCTCCGAGAGCGCCGGATCGTCCGGCTGCCCGCCGCCGCAGAGCAGTTCGGCCTCCTTCTTACCGGTCTCGATGTACTCCATCACGGTCTCGAACTGGCTCTCGGAAGTCAGCGGCCCCATCGTGGTCTCCTCGTCTAAGGGGTCGCCGAGGACGTAGGACTCGGCGGTCTCGACGAACCGGTCGGTGAACTCCTCGGCGATCGACTCGTGGACCAGCGCGCGGGAGAAGGCATCACAGATCTCGCCGGTGCTGTAGAAGATGCCGTCGGCGACGGCCGGGACGACCTTGTCGAGATCGGCGTCCGGAAAGACGACGAACGGGGATTTGCCGCCGAGTTCCATCGTCACCGGCGCAACCCGGTCGGCCGCCGCACGCATCACGCCGCTGCCGACGGCGGTGCTGCCGGTAAAGGAGACCTTTCGAACGTCCTCGTGTTCGGCGACCGCCTGCCCGACGTCGCTGCCGGATCCCGGCACGACGTTGAGGACGCCGTCGGGGAAGATCCCCGCCGAGAGCTGTGCGGCCCGGATCGTCGACAGCGGCGTGTCGCTTGCGGGTTTCAGCACGCAGGCGTTCCCCGCTGCGAGCGCGGGCCCGAGCTTCCAGGCGGCCGCCCACAGGGGGTAGTTCCACGGAACGATCCCGCCGACGACGCCGTAGGGCTCCTGTTTGGTGTAGAGGTGGAGATCCTCCCCGGCGGGCACTTCGCTGCCGCGCTGTGCACGGACGGCCGAGGCGTAAAATTCTATAGTGTCGATCGCGCCCTCGACCTCGCCGCGGGCCTGTGAGATCGGCTTGCCGCAGTCCAGACACTCGAGCAGCGTGAGTTCCTCGACGTGGTCCGACAAGACATCGGCCCACTCAAACAGACGCTTCGAGCGGTCGCGGACGGTGGCTTCCTCCCACCCGCCGTCGAACGCCTCCCACGCCGTGTCGACCGCGTCGTCGACGTCGTCGGCGTCACACTGCGGCACCTCGACGATCGGCTCGCCGATCACCGGATCCTCGATTCCGCGTGTCGGGCCGTCGGTGCGGCGCTCGCCGTCGATCCATCCGCCGAGCTCGACGTCGGCCGTCGCCGCCCGGTGTTTCGAGCGGTGTCGCTCGGCGATCGCGCTACCGTCCGGTTGTGGACTGCCCATACGGACCCTCTCTGTCACCGGTTCAAAAATCTTCCCACAACAGGAACCGCATCGATCGAAACGAGTAATCGCTTCTTCATACCATACTTTTTTGTACTGACTTTTGGGATTCTCGTATGGATGCGACACCACACCCACGACCGTTCGACGAGCAGTACGGACGCCCTCTCGGCACGGAGTCCCGGACGATGAGCCTCGGCGAGTACACCTTCTCGTTCCCGATCTGGGTCGAGTTCGGCAACGGAAAGAGCGAGCGCACCGGCGACGTCATCGACGTCAAGGGCTGGGACAGCGCCCTGGTCGTCACTGACCGGGGAATCAGGGCGGCGGGCATCCTCGACGGCGTCGAATCCTCGCTCGACGCCGAAGGGATCGACTACGAGATCTACGACGACGTCGAGCCCAACCCGACGGAGGCGATGGTCCACGACGCCCTGGAGACGCTGAACGCCGGCGACTTCGACGTGGTCGTCGCCGTGGGCGGCGGCAGCGTCATCGACACGGCGAAATGCGCGACGCTCCTGCAGACCAACCCGGGACCGCTCTCGGAGTACGAGGTCAACGATCCGGAGGACGTCACTGCGGGCAGCATCGAGAACCACACGCACCCGCTGATCACGATCCCGACGACCTCGGGGACCGGCAGCGAGGTCGACTACTGGGCCGTGATCACCGCCGAGGACCGGGCGTTCAAGATGGCGATCGGCCAGCCCCCGCTGTACCCCGACGGGCCGTACCTCGGCGCCGAGGTGTCGCTGGTGGACCCCGAACTGACCGCGTCGCTCCCGCCGCGGCAGACCGCCGCGACCGGGTTCGACGCGTTCTCCCACGCCTTGGAGAACCACGTCGCCGCCGGCGCCCCGGAACTCGTCAAGCCGTACACGAAACACGTGATGGGGCTCGTCCCGGAGTACCTGCCGGAGGCCTACGAGACGGGCGATATGGAGGCCCGCGAGCAGATGCTGTACGGGTCGCACATGGCGGGGTTCTGCGAGAACTTCGCCGGGTTCGGCGCGATCCACTCGCTTGCGGAGGTCACGGGAGGGATGTACCCGGAGATCCCGCACGGCGAGGCGATCGCGGCCTTCACCGCGCCGGTGATGCGGTACAACCTGGAGCAGTACCCCGCTCGCTACGCGGAGGTCGCCGAGGCGATGGGACTCGACACCGACGGGCTGTCCGACGTCGAAGCCGCTCATAAGGCGGTCGAGGCGGTCGAGGCCCTGATCGACGAGGTCGACCTCCCGTCGAGCCTGCGCGAACTCGGCGTCGACGAGGCGGATCTCCCCGAGATCGCCGAGACGTCGCTCGACACGATCGAGATCCACGACAATCCCCGCGACGCCGACGCCGAGGACCTGCTCGACGTCGCCCGCGACGCCTACTGAGTTTCCCGCCGGGTTCGTGCCGCGCCATCCTGGCCGAGTTTACCGGTCAGGCCCCGGCCATCGCCGCGAGTTCGGATTCCAGCGAGTCGACGACCTCTGCCAGCGCCTGCGGTATCTCGCGGTCGAGTACCGGGCCGTCGATCCGGTAGGTGGGCCCGGAGACGCTGACCGCGCCGAGCACCGTCCCGTCGGCCGCGGTCACCGGCCGCCCGACGCTCCGGAGCCCCTCGGTGTAGTATCGATCCCCGACGGCGTAGCCCCGCTCGCGGGTCCGATCGAGTTCCACGAACAGCTCCTCCCGGGACGTGATCGTGTGGTCGGTCAGCGCCGACAACCCCCACTCGTCGACGACCGTCTCGACCCGCTCCCGGGGGTACGTCGACAGGATCGCCAGCCCCGAGCCGGTGGCGTGCATCGGGTAGTAGGTCCCGATGTTCGCCCGGTACCGCTTGGAGCCGTCTTCGGTACCGTACTTCGCCCACTTGTGGTACGACTCGGCGACCGTGATCACCCGGCCGTGGTCGTCGACGACGAAGTCACACTCCTCCTCGGTTCGGTCCGAGAGCTCCTCGACTGCGGCTTTGACCGCGGAGAACCAGTACCACCGCTCCCGGGCGTACTCCCCGAGGTTCAGGAACTTGAACCCGATGTGGTACACCTCCCCGGACTTGGTGAGATAGCCGGCGCGTTCCAGCGTCGTGAGGTGCTTGTGGGCGGTGCTCTTGGCCATCCCGTGGGCATCGATGATGTCGGAGACCCGCGCCCCGTCGGCCTCCCGGATCGTGGAGAGGATCTCCAGCGACGTCCGGGTCGTCTTCACGGTAAGTTGGTCGGGGTCTGCCATCCTTGCACATACTCGCGCCCGGACTGAATTAACAGTTTCGTATGCTCGAACGGGGTCCGGTTCGGGGCGGCCGCCGGACGACGTCCCCGTGGCCCGCGTCGGCGGAGCGTTCGCCCCGCTTCCGACGCCGAGTCGACGGCCGGCGGCGTCGATCACGGACCCGGATACATCCGGAACCCGTCGCGGCGTTCGCCGGTTACTGGCCCTGACGGGGCTGTACTCCTCCACGTGTCCGCGGCGTGGACCGCGCCGCTCCCTTCTCGGTACGGCTTCGCGTCCGGACTATGCGGTCGGGTTAGCCTCTCCCACCGGCGACAGACTCCGTGCTCGGCCCCCGAACCGTGCCTCGTCGCGAACGATAAAAAAGTTCCATCGAATCGAACTTTCATAAACGAACATCGAGACGGTACTAACACGTGTACCTATGTTAGGGTCGTCGTGGCCATAGCGTGCGACCGCGTCAATACCACGACGGCGCCGGTGCGTGCGGTTGCGGACGTCGGACCGGGATCGGCGGAGTCGTTCGCTACAGGCTTATAGTATACGATGAAGAACGAACTGAGAAATGTAATTTGGCTGTGATAACAGAAAAGCAATTTTCAGCCGACCGAATCGGCAGAAATCAGAAAAGCCAGAAAAAATAAAAAATCAAACTATTATTGTTGTATTACTTGTACCGTCACAGAGCGACTCGATGCGCTCGCGGGCAACGATCCGAAAGAGGCAGATACTGAATGAAAGTTCGTTACATACGAACGCGGTCGACGACCGAGCAGGGACGGGCGGCGAGGGTGGGTGGCGCCGTCCCCCGGCGCGAAACCAAAGTTCGTATATCGGCGGCCCCGCCTACAGGACAGTACAATGATCGACGTCAGCGTGATCGGCTGCGGAAACATGGGGAGCGCCCTGATCACGGGGCTCTCCCGGGCCGGCGGCTACCGTATCACGGCCTACGACGTGGACCCCGAGGCCCTGGAGGCGATCTCGGCGCACTGCGACCGGACGACCACCGATCTCGGTGACGTCCGCGACTCCGAACTCGTCGTGCTCGCGGTGAAACCCGACATCGTCCCGATCGTGCTCGAGGACCTCGACCTCCGGGCCGAGCAGACGCTCGTCACCATCGCGGCCGGCGTCTCCCGGGCCCGCGTCGCCGCCGAGACCGGCGCCACGGTCGTCCGGATCATGCCCAACCTCGCCGCGGAGACGCAGACGATGGCCGCGGCCGTGTCGTGGGACGACCCCGACGAGACCGTCCGGCAGATGCTCTCGGACCTCGGCGAGTACGTCGAGATCGACGAGGACCGGATGCACGTCGCCACCGCCCTGAACGGCAGCGGCCCGGCGTTCGTCTTCTATCTGATCCGGGCGATGCAGGAACGCGCCGTCGCGGAGGGGCTCGACCCCGCCGACGCCCGGACGCTCGCGGCACAGACGTTCAAAGGCGCCGCCGAGACCGTGCTCCGCTCCGACCGCGACCTCGATGCGCTGATCGACGCGGTCTGCTCGCCCGGCGGGACCACCATCGAGGGGATGGAGGTCCTGTTCGACAGCGACGTCGACGACGTCGTGGGCGACGCCCTGAGCGCCGCCCGCCGGCGCTCGGAGGAACTCGCGGGGGACGACACGGAATGAACGCTGTCGCCACCGAGGACGTCGACCACGCCCGGAGTCTCGCGGCCGAGGCCGGCCGGGTCGTGGTCAAGGCCGGGACCAACTCCCTCACCAACGACGAATCGAAGCTCGACGACGGGAAACTCGACAAGCTCGTCGACGACATCGCCGACCTGATCGACCGCGAGAGGGAGGTCGTCCTGGTCTCCTCGGGGGCGATCGGCGCCGGGAAGGGCCGGATCGGGTTCGACCCCGACGACACCGTCGAGGAGTCCCAGGCGGTCTCGACCATCGGGCAGAGCCACCTGATGCGGCGGTACACCGAGAGCTTCGAGCGCTACGGGCTGACGGTCGCCCAGATCCTGGTGACCGACCAGGACCTCGAGGACCCCGAGCGGTTCACCAACTTCAAGAACACCGTCGAGACGCTCCTGTCGTGGGGCGTCGTGCCGATCATCAACGAAAACGACGCGGTCGCCACCGAGGAGATCCGGATCGGCGACAACGACATGCTCTCGGCGTCGGTCACCGTCGCGGTCGGCGCCGACCTGCTGGTCACGCTGACCGACGTGGCCGGCGTCTACACGGCCAATCCCAAGGACGACCCCGACGCGGAGCTGATCGACGCGGTCGGCCGGAACTACGACGCGGTCGAACGGATCGTCGAGGAGACCGCAAGCGGCTCCTTCGGCGGGATCCGGACGAAAGTCCGGGGCGCCCGGACCGTGAGCGAGCACGGCATCCCCGCGATCATCGCGGAGTCGACCGAACCCGACGTGCTCGAAGCCATCGCCACCGAACAGTCAATCGGAACCATCTTCCTCCCCATCAACGATCACGTATGAACCACCACACCACCGACCGAGCCGCCGAAACGAAGATCACCGACGCACAGTCCGCGGCCCTGGAGCTCGCGAACCTCCCCGAGTCGACCCGGAACGACGCGCTGCACGCGATCGCCGACGCGATCGAGGCCAACGCCGACGCGATCCTCGACGCCAACGAACGGGACGTCGCCGCGGCCGAGGAGCTACTGGCGGCCGGCGAGTACACCCAGGCGTTCGTCGACCGGCTGACGCTCTCGGCGTCGAAACTCGAGAGCATCGCCGGGATGGTCCGCAGCGTCGCGGGCCAGGACGACCCCCTCGGGCGGACGCTCGCGGCCCGCGAACTCGACGCCGACCTCGAACTCTACAAGGTGTCGGTGCCGATCGGCGTCCTCGGCGCGGTGTTCGAGTCCCGGCCCGACGCCTTGGTGCAGATCGCCGCGCTCAGCCTCAAATCCGGCAACGCAGTCGTGCTCAAGGGGGGCAGCGAGGCCACGCACTCCAACCGGATCCTCTTCGAGATCATCGTCGAGGCCGCCGCCGACGCCGACGTCCCCGACGGGTGGGCCCAGCTGATCGAGGCCCGCGAGGACGTCCAGACCCTGCTCGAACGCGACGACGCGGTCGACCTGCTCATGCCCCGCGGGAGCTCGTCGTTCGTGAGCTACGTCGAGGACAACACCTCGATCCCCGTCCTCGGCCACACGGAGGGCGTCTGTCACGTCTACGTCGACAGCGAGGCGGACCTGGGGATGGCCGCGGACGTCGCCTACGACGCGAAGGTCCAGTACCCCGCGGTCTGTAACGCCGTCGAGACCCTGCTGGTCCACGAGTCGGTCGCCGAGGAGTTCCTCCCCGCGATGGCCGACCGCTACCGCGAGGCCGGCGTCGAACTCCGCGGCGACGAGCGGGTTCGAGACGTCATCGACGCCGAGGCGGCGACCGACGCGGACTGGCGGACCGAGTACGGCGACCTGATCCTCGCGATCAGGGTGGTCGACTCCGTTGCCGACGCGATCGACCACATCAACACGAACGGCTCGAAGCACACCGAGTCGATACTGACTGAGGACCAGGACGCCGCGGCGCGGTTTATGCACGGCATCGACGCCGCGAGCGTCTTCCACAACGCCTCGACCCGCTTTGCCGACGGCTACCGGTTCGGGCTGGGCGCGGAGGTGGGAATTAGCACCGGAAAGACCCACGCCCGCGGCCCGGTCGGGCTGGAGGGGCTCACCACCTACAAGTACCACCTGGAGGGCGACGGCCACCTGGTCGCCACCTACGCCGGCGAGGACCCCCGGCCGTTCACCCACGCCGACTTCGAGGGCGAGTGGACGCCCGGGCGACTCTCGGATCGAGAGGAGTAGACGACAGCCGGTCTACTGTGCGACCTTCTCGGCGAACCGCTCGCGGACCTTCTCGACTTTCGGCTTCGCGTGCATCCGGCAGTAGGCGTCGCGTGGGTTCTTCGCGAAGTAGTCCTGATGTTTCTCCTCGGCGCGCCAGAACCGCTCCAGCGGTTCGACCTCGGTCACGATCTCGTCGTCGTACTCCGGGTCCAGCGCCTCGATGTACGCCTCGGCCTGTTCCCGCTGAGTCTCGTCGTGGTACAGCACGATCGAGCGGTACTGCGACCCCACGTCGGGACCCTGCCGGTTCAACTGCGTGGGGTCGTGCGTGGCAAAGAAGACTTCGAGCAGGTCGTCGTAGCCGATGACGTCGGGATCGTATTCGACCTGGACGACCTCCGCGTGGCCGGTGCTTCCGGAGCAGACCTCCCGGTAGGTCGGGTCGTCGGTGTCGCCGCCGGCGTACCCTGACGTGACCGACTCGACGCCGTCGAGGACTTCCATTGCGGCCTCGGTACACCAGAAACACCCGCCGCCGAACGTCGCTTGCGCCGTCATACCCCACAGTTGGGCGCCGAACGGTATGTAGCTGACGCGCGGCCGGCGGTCCGCGGCTCCGGAGGCTCGACGTCGCCGGCGTGTGCGCCGTCGGAGATAGGAGTCAACTCTGCACGGTCCGAAATGGGTTTAGTCGCTGGACGTGTACGTAATCGTAATGTCAGAATCAGGCTGGGAGGGCGTCGTCGACCTCCCCGACGAACTCGACGACGAGACGGCAGAGGAACTGTTCGAGCGGGCGACGGAGGTACAGGACATGACCGGCGAGGTCTGCCCGTACCCCCAGGTCGAGGCGAAGAAGGCGATCCAGAGCCTCGAATCGGGCGACCTCCTCGTCCAGGAGACCGACCACGTCCCGAGCACCGAGAACGTCCCGAAGTCGGTCGAGGGGCAGGCCGACGCCAACGTCTGGAAGAGCGGCGACGGACGCTACCGGATCTTCCTCCGGAAACAGTAAGATGGTCGAGGAAGTTCCCCCCGAAGACGTCAAGGATCGGATCGACAACGGCGACGACACCCAGATCATCGACATCCGGTCGCCCGCGCAGTTCGAGCAGGGCCACATCCCCGGCGCGATCAACATTCCGATGGCGGAGCTCCCCAGCCGGGTCGACGAGGTCGAGTGGAGCGACGACGTGGTCGTGGCGTGTCCCATCGGCCAGTCGTCGGTCCAGGCCGCCCGGCTCATTGGGAGCTACGAGGGCGTCGACGACGACTCGTCGGTCAGCAGTATGGCCGGCGGCTACGAGGCCTGGGAGTACGACCTCGAAACCGAGGAGTGACCGCGTGCTGACGCTCACCCGCGAGGCCTACGACGAGATCGTCTACCAGGGGTACGGCGGCGGGAGCGAGGAGATCTGCGGCGTCCTCGCCGGCGACTACGGCGACGAGGCGAGCCACGTCGCCGACGTCTACCCCGTCGAGAACGCCGCCGACACCCCGCAGATCCGGTACGCGATGGATCCGGAGGAACAGCTCGCGGTGATCGACGAGATCGAGGACGCCGGATCGGCGGTCGTGGGCTTCTATCACAGCCACCCCGCGGGGCCGACCCACCCCAGCGAAACCGACGCCGAGCGCGCGACGTGGCCGGGCTACTCCTATGCGATCTGTGCGTTCGACGGCTACCCGTTCTTGGGCTCGTGGCGGTGGCGCGGCGACGGCTTCGAGGGCGAGCGGGTCGCCGTCGAGGGGTAGTTCACCTCAAGCGGCCGGCTGCCGGCCGCAGTCCGGATTCGCCGGGGTCAGCAGCACTCGTCGCCGTCCGGGCGCCACTCGCAGGCGTCGCCGACGGTGAGCGCGTTCTTGTCGATGTACACGGAGAGACAGGCGTAGTTACAGAAGTACACCGGCGACCCGCAGCCGTCGTCGCAGTCGCGGACGCAGACCGGATCGTGATCGAAGATCCGCGAGCCGCAGTACGCACACGTCTCGTTCGCGTCGGGCGTCTCGACGGTCGTCGACATATCCACATCGAACGAGGCCCCGGGACAAAACGGTTCGGCGGACGGGTTCACGGGGCGGACGAGCGGCCGGTTCGGGCGTCGGGAGCCGTCAGGACGGGCGCACGTCCGGAGCCACCGGACGGCCACGATCGTCGAGCGACCGCCGGCGCCGTCTCATACGGATTATTGTAACTAATTACCGGTCATCGCCGGCGGCGGGGTCGGCGATGACCGGCAATTGACTACAATAATCCGTATCAGTCGTCGGAGACCGCCGGCTCGGCCTCGCGGGTGATCGAACACGAGGCGGTGTACTCCACGTCGTGGACGGAATCGATCGCGGGGTCGTCGCCGCAGACCGGGCAGTCGTCCTTCTTCGTGATCTCGACCGTGTCGAACTCCATCTCGAGGGCGTTGTAGAACACCATCCGGCCGTCCAGGAGGTCGCCCTTCCCCAAGGCGTACTTGATGGCCTCGGTGGCCTGAACGCAGCCGACGGTGCCGGGGAGAACGCCCAGCACGCCCGCTGTCGCACAGTTCGGGACCATCCCCGCCGGCGGGGCCTCGGGGAACATACACCGGTAACACGGCGAGTCGTCGCCCCCCGCGAACGTGGTGATCTGCCCTTCGAACTGGAAGATCGAGCCGTGGGAGAAGGGGATGCCCGCGAGGGTACACGCGTCGTTCACCAGGTACCGCGTCTGGAAGTTGTCGGTGCCGTCGACGACGAAGTCGTAGCCGTCGATGAGCGCTTCGATGTTGTCGGGCCCGACGCGGAGTTCGTGTCTCTCGACGTCGACGTCGGGATTCAGATCGGCCACGAACGCCGCGGCGCTGTCGACCTTCTTCCGGCCGACGTCGTCGTCGCCGTGGATGACCTGCCGCTGGAGGTTCGAGAGTTCGACCTCGTCGTCGTCGGCGATCCCGAGGGTCCCGACGCCGGCCGCTGCGAGATACTGGATGATCGGTGATCCGAGCCCGCCCGCGCCGAGCACCAGGACGTTGGCGTCGAGCAGGTCCTTCTGGCCCTCGGGACCGACGTCGTCCATAATGATGTGCCTGGAGTACCGATCCAGCTGCGTCGGGTCGAGATCGAGATCTGACATACGCCTCGGTACGGTGCCATCCCGAATAAGCCCGTTGGAGTCGGGTGTCCCTCGCCGGAGCCGCCGATGCGGGGGACAGCCGTGTCGACGCCGACATCCGGACCGTCCCCGGCGCGTCACAGCCGTCGGGCAGCCGTTGCCGGGGACAGGCCCTTTTTAGGCCGCATCGACCAACGGACGGTATGGCGACGATCAAGATACCAGCGGTACTCGGCGACGGCGGCGCCTCGACGGTCGAGGTCGCCGGCGCCACGCTCGGAGAGGTCTTCGAGAACCACGCGGCCGAACACGGCCCGGGACTCAGGAACAGCGTGTTCGATGACGGCGACATCAAGGAGTTCATCAACGTCTACGTCGACGGCAGCGAGACGTCCGACCCCGACGCCCCGGTCGACGAGGACAGCCGGATCCGGATCATCCCGGCCGCAAGCGGCGGGCGCTGACTCGGCTCCCCCGGAACCCGCCGACGGCGTAACGTCCCCTTTATCATCACCGGGAAGTTGACTCCGAAGCGATGGCTCCCCGCAACGACGCGGTCGTGGACGGCGAGGCGACCGCCGCGTCCGACCCCGAGTGGACGACCTACGGCCTCATCCTGGGTTCCGGGCTGGTCTCGGCGGGGCTTGCGGCCTACGAGATCGTCCCCGCGAGCGTCACCCCGCTCGTCCGCGACTCCCTGGGGATCGGCTCGACCCGGGTCGGCCTGATCGTGGGGGCGATGTTCGGGACCGCGGTCCTGGCGAGCCTTCCGGCGGGGGCGGTGCTCGACCGGACCGACTCCCGGCGGATGATGGCCGCGGCGGTCCTCTCGCTTTTTGTGGCCGGGATCTGGGGGTGGGTCGCGGGTCGCGCCGGCGCCTACTGGCCGCTGATCGCCTCCCGCGTCGTCGGGGGTGCCGCGTACGTCGTGGTGTGGAACGCCGGCATCGACATCGTGAGCCGCGCGGTCGCCCCCGACCGGCGGGCGACGGCGGTCGGGATCTTCACCGCCAGCGGTCCGGTCGGGTTCGCGCTCGGACAGAGCACCGGCCCGCTGGTGGCCGCGCGGCTCGGGTGGCCCGCGATCTTCCCCGCCTACACCGGTCTCGCGCTCGTCGGGTTCGTGCTGTTCTGGAGTACCAGCCGCGGGCTGGGCGGCGCCCGTGCCGACGCCCCCACCCTCTCCGAGTTCGGGACCGTCCTCCGGAGCCGGTCGGTGTGGCTCGCCGGGGCGCTGGGCTTCCTGAGCTACGCGCTGTATCTGTTCGTCAACTCCTGGGGGTCGTCGTACCTGACCGACGAGATCGAACTGTCGCTCGCGCTCAGCGGGGCGGTCGTCGCGGTGTTCCCCGCCGTCGGCGTGGTCTCCCGCGCCGCAAGCGGGCTGCTCTCCGATCGGGTGTTCGGCGGGCGACGCCAGCCCGTGCTGCTCGGGTCGTTCGCGGTTGCGGCGCCGCTGGTGTTGGCCTTCACCCGGCTGGAGTCGGTGCCGGTGCTGGTCGGCGCGCTGTTCTGTGCGGGGTTTGCGATCCAGCTCACGCTCGGGCTCTCCTTTACGTACGTCCGGGAACTCGTCGAGACCAACGTGGCGGCCACGGCGGTAGCGTTCCAGACCAGCGTCGGGCTGGCCGGCGCGTTCGTCTCGCCGATCGCGGGCGGCGCCGTCGTCGACGCCGCGGGGCTCGACGCCGCCTTCCTCGTCGCCGGCGCGCTGGCGGTCGCCGGGATCGTCCTGGCGTGGCGGGCGCCGGAACCCGGGTGACCGCATCACGCCAGCGTCCCCGGCGCTCGCCCGGATCGATCCGGTGTGGCGGGCCGGGACGGCCGCCACGTGACATCGCACAGTGCCGAGAGTCGGACCGCAGGTGCTCCAACCTCCCGGCCGCGACAGCGGCGGTGCCTTTTAAATACGCACACGAGCATATGGGGACGATGAACGCGGATGTGGACCCTCACATCGAGGCAGCGCTCGAAGCGCTCAACCGGCAGGATACCGACGGTCTGGTCGCCGAGTTCGTCGATGGGGGGACGTTCACCGATCCGTTCGTCACCGAGGGGGTGAGCGGGGCCGAACTCCGGGCGTATTTCTCGGACCTCTTCGAGGCTGCGCCCGACCTCCACCTCGACGTCGACCGCGTCGTTTCCCCAGCCGACGGACCGACGGCAATCGAGGGCGCATACGTCGGAACACACCGAGGCACGCTCGACGGGATCCCGCCGACCGGGAACTCGGTCGTCGTTCCCACGATGGTCGTGATCGATGTCTCCCCCGACGGCATCACCGCCTGGCGGGATTACTGGGACAGCCGGACGTTCTTCGAGCAACTGGGATTGACCTTTCCGGAAGTGGTTCCGCTGCTCCCGGGGCTCGCGGTGCGGAAACTCAAGGAGTTCGTGTGACCGCCCCGGTCGGCTCCTGGGCCGACACACGGACCGGGCTACACCCCGGCACGCTCACCGCCGCCTGACGGTCATCGGGAGCCTCCCCTCGGGCGTCGCCGCCACGCGTGCGGAGAGGCGCAGGTCGGAGTCCGGCTCGAACCGGTAGGCCCGACAGAGGCTGGCGAGCACGAGCCGCGTCTCCAGGAGCGCCATCCGCTTGCCGATGCAGGCCCGGGGCCCCGCGCCGAACGGGAGGTAGCGGTAGCCCAACTCCTCGGGGTCGAGGTCGTCCCATCGCGAGGGCCGGAACTCCGTCGGTGCGTCCCAGAACCGTTCGTCGCGGTGGGGAACGGCGGTAAACACGAGGATGTCGGTGCCGGCCTCGACGGTGTAGCCGCCGACCTCGACGTCTGCGGCCGCCATCCGGGGGATCCTGAACGGCGGCGGGTACAGACGGAGCGTCTCGCGGACGACGTTGTCCGTGACCCGGAGCGAATCGAGGTGGTGGGCGCGCGGCGGCGCCCCGTCCAGGACCGCGTCGAGTTCGGCGTGCAGCCGCGACGCGACGTCGGGATGCTCGCCCAGCAGGTGGAGCGCGAACGAGAGGGTGCTGGCGGTGGTCTCGTGGCCGGCAAACAGGAACGTCCGCAACTGGCTCCGGATCTCCGACTCGGTGAGACCGGCGTCGCCCCGGTTGCTGAGCCGTCGCAGCGTCGCCAACATCCCGTCGCCGTCCGGCGCCGCGTCCCGCAACAACTCCGCCGCGATGTCGTCGATGCGCGCCGAGGCGGTCCGGAACCGCCGGCGTGCGGGCGTCGGAACCCACTCGGGCAGCACCCACGAGGTGGGCTTGAACCACTGATCGAGGTCGTCTACCGCCCGCCGGAGGTCCGCGTCCGCGCCGTCGGGGTCGATCGGGTGATCGAAGAGGGTCTCGAAGAGGACCTCGAGCGTCAACGACTTCATCTCATCGAACACGGGGACCCCCTCGCCGTCGGTCCAGCCGTCCGACCGCGATTCGGTCAGCGACACGATCGCGTCGTCGTAGCCGTCGATCCGGCTCGGCCTGAAGAACGTCGAGATCGCGTCGCGCTGGCGCTTCCACTCCTCCCCGGACACCGACGCGAGGCCGTCACCGAACGCGACGGTGTACTGGTCGGATTTGGGTATCCGGTCGCGCTTCTCTACGAGCACCTCGCCGATCGCGTCCGGGTCGGTGACGACGACGAGGTCCGTGTTCAACAATCGGATGCTGGCGACGCCGCCGACGGCGTCCTGGGCCCACGAGCCGACACTGAACGGATCGCGCATCCAGCGGAGCGAGTGCCCCACGACCGGGTACCCCGGCGGTTCCGGCGGTGTGTCTGCGGACATACTCGACCGACGCGCCCGCTGACTACTTACAGTTCCGGCCGGCGGCCGCGTCCGTCCCGCGGGGCCGCCGGTATTATATTGATTCCGGCTAGCCAACGCATATAGGATGGCATACCTCGACTCGGGGCGGATCACCGTCATCCACGCGGATGACGAACCGGATTTCGCCGAGCTAACGTCGATCCGGCTCGAAAAGGAGCTGGACGACTGCGAGCTGCTCACCGCCACGAGTGCGCAGGACGCGTTGACGATGATCGACGAGACGACCGACTGTGTCGTGAGCGACCTGAATATGCCCGGGACGAACGGGCTGGAGCTGTTGGACCAGGTCCGCGAGGAGTACCCGGACCTGCCGTTCATCCTGTTCACCGGGAAGGGCAGCGAGGAGGTCGCGAGCGAGGCGATCAGCCGCGGCGTGACCGACTACATCCAGAAACAGCCCGGATCGGAGGTGTACACCCTGCTGGCAAACCGGATCGAAAACGCCGTCGAGGCGTACCGTGCCGAACAGGCCGCCACGGCGACCCGCGAGCGCTACGAGACGCTCATCGAACAGGCGTCCGACATCGTCTTCGTCGTCGATCCGAACGGAACGTTCCGGTACCTGAGCCCTGCGGTCGAGCGTGTTCTCGGGTACGAGCCGGCGGAGTTGACGGACGAAGTCGGGTTCGAGTACATCCACCCGGACGACCGAGCCGCCGCGGCCGAGGAGTTCGCCAGCGTCGCCGAGGAACCCGGCGGGGTCGTCTCGACGGAGTTCCGGACCTTACACAGCGACGGATCGTGGGTCCCGCTGGAGGTCAGGGGGCGGAACCTCCTCGAGAACCCGCACGTCGAGGGGATCGTGGTCGTCGGGCGCGACATCAGCGACCGGAAGCAACGCGAGCGCGAGCTCGAACTGATCGAGACGCTCGTCCAGCGGTCGGAGGACGCGCTCGTGGTGTTCGATCCCGACGACGGGGCGGTGCAGTGCTTCGACGACACCGCCTGCGAGCTGTCGGGTCGGTCCGAGGAGACGCTCCGCGGCACCCCCGTCACCGACCTCCTGGCGGGGTTCCCGGACTCGGCGGCGTGGGACGAGCACGTCGCGGCGCTCCGGTCGGCGGACAACAGCCTCTACGAGGACGAACTCGTCCGCACGGACGGCCCGAACGTGCCGGTCGAGATCAACGCGACAATCGGGTCGATCGGGGGCACCGAGTACGTGATCACCACCGCACGGGAGAGCGAACCCGCCGAACGGGACGTGCAGACGCTCCAGCGGCGGGTCGACCGGCTCGACGAGTTGGTGTCGGTGATCAGCCACGACCTTCGGAACCCGCTCGAAGTCGCGAGCGGGAACGTGGAACTGGCCCGCGAACAACGGGACAGCGAGCGTCTCGACGCGGCCGCCGACGCGCTCGACCGCAGCCAGGCCCTCATCGACGATCTCCTCGACCTCGCGGGGGAGTACCAGCGGGACAACGAGTTCCAGCGCGTCTCGCTCGCGGAGACGGCAGAGGAGTGTTGGCGGACCATCGACGCCCCCGACGCGACGCTGCTCATCGAAACCGATCGGACGGTTCGGGCCGACGCAAGCAGGCTGAACCGGATTCTGGAGAACCTGCTTCGGAACGCCGTCACGCACGGCCCGGACGGGGTTACGGTCACGGTCGGCGAACTCGACGACCGCGCGGGGTTCTACGTCGAGGACGACGGACCGGGTATTCCCGTCGAGAAGCGGGCGGACGTTTTCGACGCGGGCTACTCGACACGACCCGACGGACCCGGGCTCGGGCTAACCATCGTCCGTACCGTCGCCGACGTCCACGGGTGGGACGTGTCGGTGACCGACGGGCGGGAGGGCGGTGCCCGGTTCGAGGTCGACGGGGTCGAGTTCGTCGCGGACGGCTGACGCCGGTGCCTACTTCAGGCCGCGGGTCGCGAGGTGGTATTTGAGCACCGTCTCCAGCCCCGAGGCGTACTGGTCGATGTCGACCGAGTCGATCAGTTCGTCGAACTCCCGCAGCCGCCCCCGTTCCCGCATCCAGCGTTCGAGCAGGTGCCGTTCGCTTCCGGTTTCGCGTATCCGCGCCGCGACCTCGGACGGCGATGCGCCGGCGGGATCGTCCCCCATCGACTGGAGCGTCTCCGGCCGGACTGCGCCGTTTTCGAGGGCTCGGACGACGACGCCGGAGCTGTAGTCGGCCTCCCGGAGTTCCCGCTCCCAGGTGGTCAGCCAGTTTCCGATCCGCGCCATCTGCTGGCCGTGCCAGACGGCGTTCCGGAGCGACCCCAGATCCGCGCGGTCGAAGCCGGTCGAGTACATCAGGTCGATGTCGGCGTAGACGAACATCGACATGTTGTACGACTCGTGAACGTGCAGTTCCTTCAGGTTCGCCACCTCCGGCGTGTCGTTGAGTAACGCGGTGTACTCGACGGCGTTCAGGATCTGTTTGAAGTCGTACTCGAAGCACTGCCGGTACTGGTCGTGGTTCGGAGCGTCGCGGATCCGGGCGTCGACCTCCGTCCACACCCGCTCGATCGTCTCGATGTACTCCCGGTCGACCCCCGGGGCCTCCACCGCCACGTTGTCGTGGAACGGCACCAGCGCGGCACGATCGAACGTCGCCCGGTCGCCGTGCTTCTCTATGAGGTCGTCGTACAGCGAAACGAGCATCGTGACGATCGTCTTGGTGGCCACGACGTCGTCGGGACGCGTGTCGACGGACGAAAGCTGGATGTGCGGAAACACCGACTGGGTCCACTTCCAGAGGAACCGGTCGCGGTCGCCCGGGCCGGTCGCACAGTCGTCCAACACGCCCCGGACCTCCGCCGGCAGCTCCTGGTTCCGGACGGCGTCGAGAACCTCCTGTCGCTCGCCCTCGGTGAGGTACCCGGGCGTCGAGTTCGTCGCTCCCATACGGTTACGTGTCTTCCCGGAACGGCCATCCTCACTTATTAGTTGGCCTCCGATTATCCGAATTGATAATTTATCGCGTGATACAACACCCGAAAACGGCGCCGGCGTCAGGTCGCTTTCGTAACTCGGATACCATAACAGTCGAACAGCGTAGGGTCGGCTTCCCGCGCCGCCCTCGCGTTCCTGCTCGCTGGGGGCGTGACCGCGTTCGCCGGCGGCCTCGCCGCCCGGGGATTCGCAGACGCCCCAGTGCCGCAGACGAAACACGGGAGGGGCATCGCCGCCGGCGGGCCGTCTTCAGCGCGCTCCCTTTTCCTGACTGCGTGGGTGACCCCGCGGTGGACACGTTCGTGCCCGCGGGATCGCCTGGCAGTTCTCGCGGGTGTTCCTCGCGAAAAGCACGGTGATCACCGCCCGCATCGACGGCCGCGTCCCGGACCGCGGGACGATGGGACGGGAGTTCGGCGAGGCCGCGATTGTCACTGTCCTGTGGCTGCTGGGGCTCGCAGTCGGAAGTCCCGTGCTCGTCGACGTCGCCGGCCCGGAGTTCGGCTACCCCACGCGCCGTTCGCGGTCGCAAGCGCCCAAGGCAACGTCGGGCTGTCGTCGGGGATCACCGGCCCGACGACGTCGCCGGTTGCGGAGGGGACGTTCGTGCTGTATGTGCGTCTCGGCCGGCTGGAGACCACCCCGGTGCTCGTGGTCGTCCGGGCGCCGATCCCGGGGCTGAAACCGTAACCCGCCGTTCGGATCCGAACACGCCCGTCCGGAAAGTTCAGCCTGCCGCCGTAGCCGGACGCCGCGCTCCCTCCTCACGCCTCGACCGAGAGGTACTCCTCCCACAGCGGGATGTCGGCGTACTTGTCGCCGCGGTCGCACAGCATAATCACGACCGTATCGTCCTCGGTGACCCCGTGCTCCTCGTGGAGCTGTTCGGCGGCGCATACTCCGGCCCCGGCCGATGTGCCGACCACGAACTGCCCCTCCACCCGGAGGTGATCGGCGACGAATTCGGCGTCGTACTGCCCGGTGTCGACGACGTGGGGATCCTCCTCCATATACCGCTCCCGGAGGTCGCGGGCGCGGTCGTAGGCGTCGCCGGTGTCGACGTACAGCTTCGCGTCGAGGACGGACTCGTCGTAGGTCGTCGGGTGGTAATGCTCGCCCGTCCGGAGGTACTTCAGCCCGTCAATCGCGTGCAGCGGGTTCGCCGGCTCGAAGCCGACCACGGTGACGTCGCCTTTCGCGTGGAGTCCGCGGCCGGTGCCGGTGATGGTGCCGCCGGTGCCGACGCCGGCGATGAAGTGGGTCACCCCGCCGTCGGTCTGCGCCCAGATCTCGGGGGCGGTCGTCTCCTCGTGGGCCCCCGGATTGTCGGGGTTCTCGTACTGGTTTGGGCGGTAGTACTCGTCGGGGTCGGCGGCGACGAGTTCCTCGCAGCGCTCGATGACCGCGTCGTAGCCCTCGTCGGCGTCGACGAAGTGGATCTCCGCGCCGGTGTCGCGGACCGCCTCGATCTTGCCGCCGGAGGCGTTGTCGGGCATCACGATCTCGACGTCGTAGCCGCGGGCGGTCGCGAGCCTGGCGAGTTCGCTTCCGGTGTTGCCGCTGGTGGGTTCGATCACGGTCCGGTCGGGGGTGAGGTCGCCCCGCTCCTCGGCGCCGTCCAGCATCCCCTTCGCGATCCGGGATTTGATCGAGCCGCCGCCGTGGGCGGCCTCGGGCAGGTTGAACCACTCGACTTTCGCACACACCGTCGCCGGGACGTCGACGTCGAGTTCGACGAGCGGCGTGCGGCCGATCCGGGCTTCGTCTATGGCTTCGTCAGTCGTTTGAGACATCGTGATTGGTGATTACTTCGGGTTGGTGACGATCGAATAAGGGCGTACCGTCTCACTGACGGGCGGGCATCCGGTCGCACGGCGTCGCCTCGTCGACGGGCTGGAGGCAGACCGCGCGGCGTCGCCACGTCGGCCGCGGCCAGGCGTCTCAGATCGCACAGCCGACCTCGCGGTAGAGGTAGTGGGTCATCACGTACGTTCCGAGGATGATGCCGAGGCCGGCCAAAAGCGAGTGCAGCGACAGCAGCGCGACCCCGCTGAACAGGTTCGCGATGTTGCAACCGGGCGCGAGCCGGGAGCCGACGCCCATCAGCAGCCCGCCGACGACGGGGTTGTGGAGCCGCTGGACCTTCGGCCACCGGAGCCGGAAGTCCCCCGACAGCTTCGCGGCGATGAAGGAGCCGACGATCACCGAGAGGATCATCAGCATATCCACCGTGACGGTGACGTCGCCGCCGCGGAACAGGATCGACCCCCAGTACTCGACGCCGCCGGTGTTCACGCCGGCCTGCGCGAGGAGCCACCCGGCCCACTTGGCCTCGCTGCCGGTGATGGCCCACGCCCCGTACACCCAGAACCAGACGCTGGCGACGAGAGCGAGGCCGATCCCCGCAGTGCGGGCGTCCCAGGAGTCCGTCAGCCGGGCGGCCACCGGGCGGTCGTCGGTCCGGAAACCGTCGAGGTAGCCCCGCGTTCCCGCCGCGATCTCCCGTAGGCCGATTGCGACCGCCGACAGCGTCCGGGTCGGCATCGTCGCCTGCGCCCGGGTGCCGGGCGTCGTCGCCTCGCCCTGGCCGGGATCCTCCGGGAGCGACGCCCGGCCGCGGACGAACGCGTACAGCAGGATCCCCAGCGCCGTCACGAGGGCGCCGGTGACCGCCGGCGGCCACGGCAACGCGAGGTACAGCGTCGCCCCCTCGCCGAACCGGAGCGGCTCGAAGTACACCGACCGGAGGGTGGGGAACGCGTACGCGAAGACGACGTAGCCGACGCCCATAAACAGCAGCGTGATCCAGAACTGGACGTACCCCTGGCCGGCCCGGTAGAGCGTGCCGGAGGCACAGCCGCCCGCCATCGTCATACCGATCCCGAAGACGAACCCGCCGAAAAGCGACGCCAGCCCCCACGCGGGGGTCCAGAACCCGCGGAAGTAGCCGAGCGTGGCCTGGAGGCTCCAGAAGATCGTCATCACCACCACGCCCGCCATCACCCCCTTCAGCACGCGGGTGTCTTTGAACGCCACGAAGTCGCGGAACGCGCTCACGAAACAGAACCGCGCTTTCTGCAGGAGAACGCCGAACGCGAGCCCGACCCCCACCGAGAGGGCGACGTACGCGAGCGGCGAGAGCGTAACCATACCGTGTTGTACGACACCTGCGCTTCTTTCGCTGACGGTCGGATACATCCTTGCCACCTCCCCTGGATACGGGCAAAATATTCTCCTTTTGGGGACAACGGGAAACGCCGGCGGTGATCGGTGTCCCTATGCGGCCCGACCTGGTATGAGCGGGTATGAGTGACGACACAGCGGATTCCGTACTCTATCCCAATCGTCGCGGCGACAAGGCCGAGGGCGGCTCCGGCGGCGTCTCCCGGCGGACGCTTCTGGCCGGGTCGGCGGCGGCCGGCGCCGCCGCGACCGCGGGGTGTTCGGGGTCGACCCCCGGCTCCGGCGACGGCGGCGACGAGTCCGGGCCGCCGACGGTGTACGTGTTCAACACGGGCGATATGACCGTCAGCGTGATCGACGCCGCGGCCGACGAACTCGTGACGACCACCTTCCTGGGCGCGACGGCGTCATTTCCCTCGAACCAGTTCCTCCCGGGGATGCTCACCGGCGACGACGACGCGATGTGGCTGAACGTCGAACAGGGCGTTCAAGCCGTCACCGCGGGGTCGCTGTCGGAGGCCGCGTCGCTCGACACCGGGTCGGGCGCGAACTGGCAGGAGGTCACCCCGGACGGGGAACATCTCGTCGTCAGCGCCCGGGAACCCACACACACACAGTACCGGCTGGACGCCGACCCCGCCTCCGAGAGCTTCGGCGAGGTGACGGCGGAACTCGACCGGACCGACGAGGGCGGCCGCGGCGACAACAACGGCCCCGGCCCGTGCGACATCTCGATCCATCCCGACGGCCAGTACGCGTACATCCCCGACATCTTCGCGGACACGCTGACCGTGCTCGACTACGAGTCGTTCGAGATCGTGAACCAGGTGCCGGTCGACCCAGTCGGCGACGCCGACAACGTCAGCCCGTGGATGGACACCGTCGCGTGGGACGGCGAGACCCTGCTGGTCGAGAACAACGAAGGCGACCACGGGACCGAAAGCGTCTGGGATACCAGCGATCCCGCCAACCCCGAGGAGGTGACGCGACTGACCGCCGACGACAACCTCGGTGCGCTGCCGCTCACGAGCGAGATCGGGCCGGACTCCGAGACCGCCTACGTCTTCACCCCCAACTCCCAGGACGTGACCGTGATCGACCTGACCGCAAACGAGGTTACCGGGCGGATCGACCTCGGCGGGAAGGCGTTCGTCGGGACCTGGGACCCCGCCCGCAAGAAGCTCTACGTCCCGGTCCAGACGTCGGACGAGGTGAAGGTAATCGACCACGCCGAAGGGGAGGTCGTCGGGACCATCTCCGTTGGCTCGAAGCCGTACGGCGCCACCGCCGGCTTCGTCCGCCCCGAGACCGACGCCTCCAGTAACCTGCTGGCGTCGCTGGCGACGCTGGGCGTCGAGATCCCGGGCGGCGGCACCACGTACTGCATCGGCGAGTGCGCCTGCGGCCACCAGCTCTGATGTCCGGCGAAGAGACGGATCTCACGCGACGGTCGCTGCTGGCGGCGGCCGCGGGGGCGGGCGTCGCGGGCACCGCCGGGTGTTCGGGCGTCCAGACGCCCTCGGACGTCGCCGCCGCCGCGAGCGTCGGAGGCAACGTGGGCTACTTTCGCGGCCCCGCGCAGGTCGACCTGGGGGCGTCGACGTTCGTCGACGCCCGGTCGAAAGAACAGTACCGGGCCGAACACGTCTACGGCGCCCGCCACGCGCCGATCGAGACGCTGGAGACGCGGCAAGCCAGCGACGACGGGTTCGTTCCCGACGCCGCGGGGATGGCGTCGGCGCTCGAATCGATCGGGGTCGCCCCCGACGACGACGTGGTGGTCTACGGCAGCAGCGTCGGCTCCCGGGTCTCCCGGGTCGTGTTCGCGCTCGAATACCTGGGTCACGAGGGCGACGTGTTCGTGCTCAACGGCGGCTATGAAGCCTGGACCGGCCGGGTCGGCGTCGGCAGCCGGAGCCACGGGACGGTCGACTACGATCCCGACCCCCAGCCGGGGCTGGTGGTCACCCGCGAGTGGCTCGCCGATCGGGTCGGGACGTTCAACGCCGACGGCGGCCCCGGCCTGCTCGACGTCCGCCCGCCGGAGGCGTACCTCGGGGCGCGGCAGGCCGACGCCCTGGTGGCGTCGAACGCGCGCCACGGCCACCTCCCGGGCGCGGTCAACGTCAGGTGGACCGGGAACATCGACGGCCGCGAACTGGTCGAACCGGGCACCCTCGCACAGCTGTACTTCAGCCGCGCGGGGCTGACACAGTCCGGACCCACGGTGGTCTACGGCCAGGGCAACGTCAACCCCACCAACACCTGGCTCGTCCTCCGGGCGCTCGGCGCCGAGGACGTCCGGCTCTACGAGGGCGGGTTCGGCGAGTGGGCCAACGTCGACGCCGAGCGCCGCGGCCGGTTCCCGGTCGAGACCAAGACCTCGACCGTGATCGAAACCTCCGGCTCCGTCGGGGGCGGCGACGACGGCGGCTTCTCCTGTACCGGCTGATGCTCGTCGCCGTCCCGTGTTCCGACGACGACTGCGTGGTCCTTCTGGACACCGCCGACGGAACCGAGCGGGGGCGGATCGGGGTGGGCGACCACCCGGTCCACCTGACGGTCGTCGGCGACCGCACCTTCGTCGCGACGATGGGCGATCGCGCGGTGAGCGTCGTCGCCGACGGCGCGGTCCACCGGGTCGAAACCGGCGTGCTCGGGCCGTCGCACTTTGCGATCGCCGACGACGGCGACGTGTTGGTGCCGTGTACCGGCGGCGACGCCCTCGCGATCGTCGACCCCGAGCGGCTGGCACTCCGCACCCGGGTCGGGGTCGGCGCCGAGCCCCACGACGTCGCGGTCCGAAACGGCCTCGCCTACGTCGGCAGTCGCGCCGACGGCGTGGTGACCGTCGTCGATCCGGCGGCCGCGACCGTCGAGGCCACCCACGATCTTGCGTCGGACGCTCGAATCCAGGGGGTTGAGGCCGCCGCCGAGGGCGTCTACGCCGTCGACCAGCGGCACGCCCGGCTGTTCAGGCTGACGCCCGAAGCCGTCGAGGGGAGCGTTCCGGTCGGTACGAACCCCTACGACGCGGTCCTGACCGACGATCGGGTGCTCGTCGCCGGCCGCGACGACGGGACCGTGACCGCGGTCCCGCGAGCGGCTGCCGTCGGCGACGACGACCCCAGCGACCGAAAGGTCTACGAGGTGGGCGGCCGGCCGAACGACGTCATCCTCGCCGACGGCGCGGCGTGGGTACTCGACCGCGAGCGGTCGCAGGTGGCGTCGCTCCCCGAACATCCGGTGGCGATCGACGGGGACGACGCGCCGGCGACGCGCCGCCGCGTTGCCCTCCCACACCCGACCTTCGCGGCGGTACCCGCACCGAACGACGATGCCGTCGTCTACGTGAGCCACTACGACGACGCTGCGGTCAGCGCCGTCGACATCGGGGACGGTCGGGTGGTCTGGACCGCTGAGACGCCCGATCACCCCTTCGAGCCCGCCGTGATCTGATCCGCCGCGTCGAGCCCGGATCTGCCACACACCCGGTCACCGCTGCCGAGCCAGGAGCACGGCCGCGACGAGCAGGCAGACGACGAACCCGCCGAACGCGAGGTCGTAGCTGGCGTAGGTTGCGACGATGCCGACGTAGGCCGGCCCGGCCGCGTTCGCGATCAGGAACAGCGCCCGCGCCGCGCCCAGATCCGCGCCCGTTCCGTCCGCCGGGGCCCCGTCGAGGATGATGGCGTCCGCAAGCGGGAACCCGGTCTTGTACCCGAGCGCGAACACGCCGATCACGACCCAGATCGCGAGGGTGGATCCGACCAGGAGAAGCGCGGTCATCGCCGCGGCGGCGACCGACAGCCCCGCGACTGCGATCCCGCGGCGGGAGAACCGGTCGCCGAGGATCCCCGCGGCGGGCTTGACCGCGAATCCGACCGCGAAGACGATCGCGAAGGTCAGCCCCGCGAGGCTCCCGGAGAACTCCTTTGCCCGCGCGAGGTAGGTCGGAATGAAGTTGATGAACCCGCCCACCATGAAGTAAAACAGCGCGAAGGCGACGAGGGTCTCCCGCTGGCGGTTGCTCTTTACCAGCCTCCCCACGGTCCCCCGGAGATCCAGCGTGGTCTCCCCGACGTAGTACCCCTCCCGGGTCGTGAGAGTGTAGATGACAGTGAGGACTGCGAGTCCGACCGCGATCGGGAAGAAGGGCGTCCGCCAGGTGAAGTACGTCAGCGCGATCACCGCGGCGCCGGAGGAGACGAGCCCGCCGACGTCGGTGCCCGCGGCGTAGATCCCGAGCGCGCGGCCGCGGTTGTCGGTGAACAGATCCGAGAGCAGCGCCCGCGAGGGGATCGCGAACAGGCCCTTCCCGACGCCGACCACCGTCGCCGCGAGCAGGAACGTCCACAGCCCGGCGGTGAGCCCGAAGAGCCCGAACCCGATCGCCAGGATCACCAGCCCCGGCACGATCAGCGTCGTCCGGTTCCACCGGTCGGAGTACTCCCCGCTGGGGTACTGGACAACGGCGTAGGAGCCCTGGAAGATCGCCAGCGCGATCCCCGCGGTGGCCTCGGTGATCCCGAGATCGGCGATGATGGTGGGAAGCAGCGGGGCAAGCAGGAACCGACCGGTCTGGAGCGTCGCCCACCCGAGCGACACCACGATCAGCATTCGGCGGGCGTATCCGGCCGTGTCCGCCGACCCCGTCACCGTACTCGACTCGGTCACGTCCCCGCGTCGGCGGCGCTCCCTGACGTGGCTTCCGATCCGCGGCGACGGAGCCGGCCGCGGGCGTCGTACCCCGCGTCAGGCCTCCGCCGGGATCGCCGGCAGCGGGTCGGTTCGGAAGACCTCGGTGTACCCGTAGTCGCCCTCGGGGTAGTACGACGGCGGGTCGGCAGTGACGGTGCTATACAGCTGGATCTGGTTCTCCAGCTCCCCGGAGTCGGCGTACTGGATCGGGTTCGCGAACAGCGTGTCGAACTCGATCGCACGCGTCGCCTCGGTGATGGCTTCAGGATCGGCCTCACCCGCGTTCTCGATGGCTTGGGCGATGAGTTTCCCGGTGACGTATCCGTAAGCGGTGTGGGTGTTGAACTGGCCGTCAACTGCTCGGGCGTACCGCTCCGCCACCTCGGCGAACTCGTCGCTGTACGGGTCCGCGAGGTGGACGTGGGTGAACCCCCGGTCCGACTCCGCGCCCAGCGTCGACCGCACTACGTCCGGCGGCCACGAGGACCCCGTTACGACATCGGGGTCGCGGCCCAGTTCGTAGAGCTGCTGGGTGATCGTCAATACCCCCGGCGGATGTCCGCTCGTCACCACCATCCTGACTTCGTCGGGGATCTGCCGGACGTACGTGGAGAAGTCGCTCTGGGAGACAGGAGCCACCTGGATATCCACGTCGACGGTGAAGACCTCCTCGATCGCCGACTGGACGGAACGGCCCCACGCGTAGTCGGCGACGATGGCGCTGACCGAATTGTATCCCCGCGCCTCGGCGAGCGCCGCCTGCGCCCGCATCGTCGGTTCCGCAGGGAGGAGTCCGACGCGGAAGGTGTGCCGTGTGTCCGGCGTGATGGTGTCGCTTGACCCGGCCATATGTGTAAACATCGGGACGCCGAGCTCCTGGGCGGTGCGGGAGGTGCGGATTCCGACATCGGAGCTCACCGGCCCGGTCGCGGCCACGATACCATCCTGCTCGACAAACCGCTCGAAGAGCGCCGCCGCCTCCGCGGGATCGCTTCCGGAGTCACCCTCGACGACGCGGAGCTCCCGACCGTCGAGCACACCACCGTCGCGATTGATCTCGTCGATGGCGAACGCCAGCCCGGACGCGTGGACCCGGCTCCACACCGAGAAGTTACCCGAGAGCGGCTGGATCGATCCGATACTGATCGGTTCCTCGTCCCCGCCGCTGGCGTCGCCGGCCGTGGCGCCGTCACCGCCGCTACAGCCGGCCACCAGCCCGATCCCGGCCGTCCCCGCAGCCGTTAGAAACCGCCGCCGATCGAACGCCCCGTACGCGGTCATAGTTGTTTCGACGCGTAGTGAATTTTTGAGACTGACGGTATAGCCCCGGTCCCCGCCGGGGCGCCCCCGACCGGCGACCACCCGGCCCCGCGGGAACCGCACGCAGCTCAGAGCGTCGAACCGCTCTCCCCGCCGTCGACCGGGAGCGCGACGCCCGTGAGGAACGCCGACTGCGGCGAGGAGAGGAACGCGACCGTGCGGCCGAGTTCCATCGGATCGCCCAGCCGGCCGACCGGGATCCGTTCGGCCCACTCGGCGATCCCCGCCTCGTAGGCGTCGTAGTCGCCGCGCTCCAGCCCCTGCTCGACGACGTCTTCGACCCGCGGGGTCTCGTGGGTCCCCGGCAGCACCGCGTTCGCGCGGATCTCGGGTGCGAGTTCCGTCGAGAGCACCTTCTCCAGCCCGACCGCGCCCGCCCGGACCGCGTTCGAGAGCACGAGGTTGTCCTTCGGTTCCTTCACCGTGATCGATGCGATGGTGACAACCGTCCCGCCGTCGCCGGCCCGGAGGTGTGGCGCCGCCGCCCGCACCGCGCGGACGACGCTCATCACAAGCAAGTCGAACGCCTCGTACCACTCCTCGTCGGTGGTTTCGAGGAACGGCTTCGCGGGCGGGCCGCCCGCGGAGGTCACGAGGTGATCCAGCCCGCCGAACTCCGCGACGGGACGCTCGACGAGCGCTTCGACCGCGTCGGGGTCGGTGATGTCGGCCGCGTGGCCGATCACGGTCGCCCCCTCGGCGGCGTCGGTTCGGATATCCTCGACTGCGGCCGCCAGCCGCTCCTCGTCGCGGCCGTTGACGACGACGTTCGAGCCCTCGGCGGCGAGCGCCCGCGCCGACGCCTTCCCGAGGCCGCTGCTCGATGCCGTCACCAGCGCGGCGTCGCCCGCGAGTTGTAGGTCCATACGCCCGCCTGTCGCGGCGGAGACAAAAGCGTTGACCGCGACGCCGCCGTCGCAGAGGGCGCCGCCGTCCCGCAGTTCAGGGAATATATAACTCCCGAGCCCCCGTTTTCGGATGGTATGAGCGACTCAGACACGGTCGACGAGGCCATAGAGCACGTCCGAGACGCCGTCGACGAGGCCGCCGAAGAGGCCGAGGAGATGACCGAGGAGGCGCGATCCGAGGTCGACGAGGCGATCGACAGCCTCGAAGAGCGGATCGAACGGCTTCGGGACTGACCCCGCGACGCATTGACCCGCCGACCGCCGCGGTCGGCGCGTGATCCACTCACCTGCCGTCGTTCTTCGAGCGCGACATCGGGGTATCGCCGCCCGGCAGTACCGACGCCGGGCTGTGGCGGCGAACCGTCCGGCCCAGGTTGACCGCGAACGCGACGACCCCGACGGCGGCGACGCCCCCGGCGAGCGCGACCGCCACGGGCGGGACGGTCAGTTCGCCGACGATGGGAAGCGGTTCCGCAACGGAGAGTAGCTCCGCTGTGACGAGCGTTGCCGACCCGACCGACAGCGCCGCGAAGTCGACGGCCGCCAGCCTGGCGTCGTAGAGGTCGTCGATCATCGGCACCGGTTCGAGCCCCAGCCGGTCGCTGTAGCGGTGGACCCACACGATGAACGGCACCACATGGTAGAGCGTCCCGGCGACTACGAACCCGACGGCCCCGAACGCAAGGAGGTGGGCCGCGCCGGGCGCTCCGAACGTCGCAGCAGGGTGCAGAGGGTCAGCGATCCACGCCGGCAGCGAGAGGACCGCCCACCCGAGCATCGCGACCGCGGCGACGGCGTACCGGCGGAGCATCGGCGTCCATTCGACCGCGGTTTCGAGCAGCCGACGCGCCAGGACGACTCCCATCGCGGCGACGCCGACGAGGACGAGCAGCGCGCCGACCCGTGCGACCGCGGGCGCGCCGACCAGCCGCCCGGCCGCGAGCGCGACCACCCCGACCGGATAGCCGACCGTCTCCACGCGCCGGAGGTAGACGTCGACGCCGTGGAGTGCCGATTGGGTGAACATCGTCGCGAGCTGGTAGAGCGCGCCGAAGACGGTGACGAGGACGGCGCCGAAGACGGCGAGCGTGGCGTGAGCCTCGCGGAGCCCCGTCCGGGCGACCGGGAGGCCCGCGAGCACCGGCCGGGTGTACCCTGCTGTGAGCAGCGCGCCGAAGCCGGTCGCGACCACGAGGAACCCCAGCGCCACGGCGAAGTGGCGCTCGGTCACGTCCCAGGGCCGGGCCGTCGCGAGCGTCCGGCCGACGTTGTAGGCGAACGTCCAGAAGCCGGCGAGCGCGAGTCCGCCGACCGCCGGCAGCAACGCGTAGGCCTCAGCGAGCAGGCAGCCGGCGAACCCAACGAGGCCGGCCGTGACCGTCCAGAGTTGGATGCGCGCGAGCCGCCGGGAGTGCAGCGTCGTCCCGGACCACACCGGGACGAACTGGGTCATCGCCCCCTGGATCGTGACACACACCCACCCCGCGAGCAGGAGGTGGACGTGCGCCAGCCCCGCGACCCCGGGGACGACGCCGAGCGGGGCGACGGCGCCGACCGCGACGCCGGCGAGCAGGAAGGAAAGCCCCACCAGGAAGTGCCGCAGCGGGATCGCCATCGGCGGCTGGGTGTCGGTCTCGATATCGCCCGGGATAGCGCCCATACGCGACGGTCGGGTCCGAAGCCACCTGTGGGCGGGCCCGAACGTGTTCGCGACAAGCCGGAGGCGGGTCGCGGCCGTCGGTGCGGGTATGGGCGATCGGGAGTCCACGCTCCGCGAGCTCGCCGCACAGGCCCGCGGGTACGACGCCGTCGCCGACGCGTTCCCCGCGAAGAGCTTCACCGACCGGATGCTCGTCGTCGACCTCCGGGGCGACGCCGAAGGGGTCCCGGAGGAGTTGGTCGCGCTGCTCGAAGCCAACGGCTGTTACGGCGCCAACGAGGTGTACGACCGCGACGCCGGGGACCGCTCGTCGGCGGGCACGGTGGGCGGCGCGGACAGACACGAGTTCGTCGACGTCGAGACCCGCGGCGACCACCGGTCGTACGTCGTCGACGCGTAGGGCGGGCGGCGGTGCCGTCGTTGTCCCGCCGAACAGGTTCGGCCCAATCCCGAACCGGCCCGCCCGCCATCCTCCGAGCGATGCCACGAATCGACACCGACGCCGCACGCGAGTACGACGACGAGAGCTTCGCCGCCGCCGGCGTGTTCCGGACCGACGACGCGAAAGTCGTCTACGCCTGCTTCGAGCCGGGGCAGTTCATCCCGGTCCACGCACCCGACAGCGACGTGGTCGTCAGCGTCCGGCGGGGGCGTGGCCTGGTCCGCGAGGGCGCGACCGACCACCGGGTCGAGCCGGGCGACGCCGTCGCGATCGAGTCGGGCACGCGCCGCGGCATCCGCGCTGACGACGGTGAGCGGCTGGAGGCGCTGCTCGTGACTGCGCCGCCGCCGACCGACGCCGAACACGAACCGGTCCGGCGTGGACTCCGGAACGGAGAGTTCGAGCCGGAACTGGGGGAGTCTGCCGGGACCGCCCCTGCGGACGAACCGGGGGCGGGTCGCTGATGGCGGAAATCGAGCACCTCCCCGACTTCGAGGCGACGCCGCACGCGAACGTGTTCCCGGACGCGGAGCCGAAGACGATCCGGTTGGCGCTCGAGGCCGGCGACCGGGTCGACCCACACACCCACCCCGGCCGCGACGTCGTGTTCCACCTGATCGACGGCGCGATCGACCTCGAACTCGACGGGGAGCGGCACTCCCTGGAGGCGGGCGACGTCGCACGGTTCGACGGCGAGCGGGAGATCTCCCCGGTCGCCCGGGAGCCGAGCACGGCCCTCGTCGTGTTGGCCGCGCGGGCATCCGAGTAAGCATACTGCTCGGTGTAGCCACCGACGCTTCGACCGAGGATAGCGACACCCGTCACGGTGCCGCAGCCGACGCGCCGTCCCCATCGCTGGGGTGTGCTCCGGCGCCGTCTACTGCCGATACTCGGCGGCCACATCCGGCCCCGCCGACCGGCGGAGTCCCGAGAGCAGCGATCCGGTCATCCGGACGAACATCCCAGCAGGGCCACGGCGAAGGCACAGACGGCGACGCTCGCCAGCAGTTCGCTGGCGACGGCCTCGCGGAGGAACGCACCGAATATGCCGAGCATCTGGAGGGAGAGTAGTCGGTTTAGTGGATCCGCTTCCCGTGTAGAAACCCGCTCTTGAAGCGTACAGGCCGTGCGCGGGACGTGTCCCCAGGTGCCCCGCGTGGGGTTCGGTGTCACGGAACGGGTACTGCGGTTCCGTTGCAGATCCCTCCGTCGGCGCGCCCGACCCGACTGCTCTCCTACGGGCCGGCGTTCGACCCCGCAACCGGCGTCCTCACGCCGGGTCGGGATCGAAGATCTCGGGGCGTTCCTCGCCCTCCGCACGGACGATCGCCATACACCCCTTCCGGGCGACCCGCGACAGCGAGTGGTCGACCAGCTTGAAGTCGCCGGGGACCGGGGAGTTCATCGTCGCGACCGTGGTGCTCCCCGGCGGGACCTCCCGGGTCTGGATGTGCGTCTGCGGATCCGTGCTCAGCGAGCCGTCGGGGTAGAGCGTCTCCCAGACGCTCCCGATCGGATGGAAGCTGCTGGCGAGGTTCGGGCCGCCGTCGACGAAGAACACGCGGACGGTCTCGTCGGTGCCGGCGGTCACCGCCGGGCCGTACGCGTTCGGCGTCAGCGCGTACTTCTCGCCGTTCATCAGCACGTACGACGGCTCCTCACTGGCCATCGCGTCCATATCGAACCCGTGGTGGCCCGCCTCGCCGGCGGGCTTGTTCGTGTACACCTCGTGTTGGCCGACGTAGATCTCGTGGTCGACCTCGGGCAGCCCCTCCGGCGGCTCCACCAGGATGATCCCGAACATCCCGGCGCTGATGTGCATATCCAGATTGGGAACGGCGCAGTGGTAGATGTAGGCGCCGGGGTAGGTGGCCCGGAACCGGAGTTCAGCGGTCTCGCCGGGAGCGGTCGTCGTGGCTTCGGCGCCGCCGCCGGGGCCCGCACACGCGTGGAAGTCGACGTTGTGCGGCATCGAGTTCGACTCGGCGTTCTCGAAGGTGAGGTTGATCGTGTCGCCCTGGCGGACCCGGATGAGCGGGCCGGGAACCTGCCCGCCGTAGGTCATATACGAGAAGGTGACGCCCTCCTCGATCTCGGCGACGACCTCCTCGCTCCGGAGGGTCACGTCGACCTCCTTGGAGGTGTCGCGGTCGATCGGGTCGGGGATGTCGGTGGGATCGGCGGCGACACGGTCGGCGTCGGTAGATCCGGGGGTAGACATCGCTTCGGTCGCGGTGTCGGTGGTGGCCTGGGTGTTGTCGGCGGTCGGCGCCGTGGAGGCGCAGCCGGCGAGCGATGCGGCACCGCCGAGGCCGAGCGCCTGGAGCGTGCGGCGTCGGGTAGTGTCGAACATTGGCTTCCTCCTCCGGTTGGACGACGGCGGCGTACCCCGGTATAACTCGCAGCCGATTCCCTCCGTCGTGGATCCCGAACGAACATCTTCCGGGTGGTGTATATGATCGATCGCGGGGTGACGGTCCCGACGGGAGCCACGCGAACCGGGCGGGGTCACGCTGGGAGCCGGCGTGTCGCGCCGGCGACGTAGCGAGCGTGACTACTCGGGGAAGTGAGGCCGAGCGACGCGAGGTCAAGCGGACCCGACGGGAGTGGGATTTTTTAGATCGCATCCGTACTTCCTGTGGGGTGAAACGATGCCCCTGGTACCGCACTACCCGAACGACGAACCTCGGCGTGACCGCCGCACCCCGAACATCGACGATATCGTCGACGACATCCTCGGGCGCGGCGACGACGACCCACAACCGGTCGTCCGGTGATCCCGAGGCCGGCGGTGCGGCGCAATTTTTTCACACGCGGCGACCCCGCCGAACCGAACCCCTCCAGCGCCGAACCCGGGGCTGTGAGCCGGCCGGTCGTTCACGGATAAAAACTGGTACTCTTCCGATACAAAAACACATACTATAGGATATATTATAAGTAGGGTCGCCCCGGGAGCGGTACCGGGTGGTCAACTTCGGCGACCTCGCGGAACTCTCGTACTCGATCCCGGAGATCGTCGTTCCCGTCGTCGGGATGTTCCTCGGCGTGGTCGCGCTCGGCGCCACCGTCATCGGAACCCTGTACGCCGACATCACCCGGCTCGAACGGATCGGATTCGCCGTGAGTTCGCTGCTGCTTATGGCTCCCCGGCTCCTCTCGACCTCGGTGTTCGACGTCCTCGGGTTCGCGGGCGTGTCGGTGTCGGTCAACGCGCTCCTGCTCGATCTGGGGCTCCGTGCCGTCGGCCTCGTGCTGTTCCTGGGGCTGGCGCTCATACTGTTGGCTATAACTACGTGAAAATTTTCGACACCCCGAGGTGTCGAAATCCTTCACGTGACTATAGCCGACAGTATCAAGAACCGGCGGGAGTCCGCGCCCGCGCCACCGGCAGAGGACCCGGCGTCGGCGTGATCGGGGCGGAGTCGCCCGCGCCCCCTGTCACGCCGCATCGGGGTGGGGGCTGCCCGCCCGCGCCGGTGCGATCCGGCGCCGCACAACCGATAGTATAACACGGGGGGACCCCGAATTCGGCAGTACCACAGTCGTCGCGTCACTCCGGCCGCGGCGGTCGCGTTCCACCCGTGGACGGCCCGCAGGGGTCCGACGTGACGCCGGCGACCATCGAAGCTATGTCGATCACAGCTAAAGTCCACATCGAGCACGACTACCTCTCGCTCGTCCCCACGTTGCGAGCCCTCGACGACGTGAAGATCCGGGTGATAACCCAGGGGACGACCGATCCGGGGTCGACGTACTTCCCGTTCCTCGTCGAGTACGACGACGCTGAGGAACTCGAAGCGACGCTCGCAGAGGACGGGACCGTCGAGGCGTTCGAGCTGATCGACCGCACCGACGACACCGCGATCTACCACATCGAGCACACCCCGCAGACCCGGCTGATAAGCAGCATCGTCACCGAGGAGAACGGCTTTCTGGTCCACACCGAAACCGAGAACGGCGGCTGGCTGGTCCACCTGCTGCTGCCGGACCGCGCCGCGTTGAACGCCATCTGGGAGTACGCGATCGCCAACGACATCGCTCTCGACATCATCGAGATCTACAGCAACGACGACGCCGGCGGGGAGTCGTCGTACGGCCTCACCGACGAACAGCGGGCGGCGCTCCAACTCGCCTTCTCGGAGGGCTACTTCAACGAACCCCGGGACATCTCCCTGGGGGAGGTGGCCGACCGGATGGAGTTGTCGTCGACGGCGATGAGCGGGCGGCTCCGACGCGGGATGCGGAACCTCATCGCGGCCACCATCGCGGAGCGCGAGCGGCCGGACTGATCGGTGTCATCGCTGGCGGACCCCGTGCTCACACGACCTCGACCGGCTCCCCGACCCGGAGCGTGGGCCGCTCCGCGGCCGCCGGCACCCGCGCGAGGATCATCACTGCGAAGAAGTGGTCGAACGTGTCGGGGTCGGCGAAGTCGGGGAACGTCTCCCGACGCTTCTCGATGAACCGCTCTCTAAACTCCGGGAGCGCCTCGCCGGTGTCCGGATCGCGGGACGGAACCACACACCGGCCACACGGTTCGACCCCCTCGAACCGCACGCCGCCGACCGCAAACTCCGGGGCGGCCTCGCCGACGAACCGGTCCTCCCAGAACGGGTCGACCCCGCTCACCTCGAGGTTCGCGCGGAGCCGGCGCCGGACGCTTCCGACCGTCAGGCCGTCGAACCACGACGCCACGGTTTCGAGCGTCGCGGTGCTGACCACCGACGGCCCCATCCCCGGGCGGTCCACGAACCCCCGCTCGTCGTCCCGTTCGAGCGTGAACTCCCCGTCGAAAACGTCGCTGCACCACGCCGACGCGCGGTCCCGATCCGCGGGGAGCGCGAACCGCTCGGTCTCCCCCGCGTCCGTCTCGAGTGTCAGGGTTCCGGAGTCGGGGTCGAAGCCGGCGTCGAGGTCGTGGACCGCGGCGGTGCGTTTCCCGTTGAGCGGGTCGCCGTCGGCGTCGAGGAGTGCGTACTCGCGGTCGCCGTCGAGCGTCCCGCCCGCCCGCACGTCGGCCGTCCCGACGTCGACCCCGTCGAGCCCCTTCACCGGGTAGATCCGGAGCCGTTCCAGCCGCGCCATAGCCGCCCGTGTCACGGGACCGGAATCACTGTTTCGTTCTGTACACCGGCCGGAGGGAGGTGACGTCCTTGTCGTACCCGAGCCAGACGCTGAGGAGGACCGCGACCGCGATCAGGTAGACGGGGAACAGCGCGATCATCACGTAACCGAGCGTCAACAGCGTGAGGGCGCCAGTCCAGTAGAGCGCGCCGGCGACCACCAGACCGACGATCCCGCCGGTGATCATTCCCAATCGGTAGGCCCGGGCGGCGTCGGGCCCGGGTGGTGGTCGCTGCTCACGTTCCATACCGGGGGTAAGGACCCGACGGAAATAAGTTGTTTGTCGCACCCGCCTCGCCGGCCACGGGATAAACGTACGGGACTATCAGGGTGATCCTTTATTGAGGTCTATATCCACAGTCTATTGGATGTCAGGAGACGCCGACAATCCGAACTTCCCGAGCGTCGACCAGTCCGATCGTTCCGTCCCACGGAACCTCCGTCAGACGGGCGATCCGGGCATCGAGATGCTCGTCTCGACCCGCGTTCGCAAGTCACCGTTCTTCCACAAGTCGTTCGTCGAGAACGGCGCGTGGCGCTGTACCGTCTACAACCGCGTCTATCACCCGCGTGGG
This sequence comes from Halobellus ruber, assembly GCF_014212355.1. Lineage (NCBI taxonomy): Archaea > Methanobacteriati > Methanobacteriota > Halobacteria > Halobacteriales > Haloferacaceae > Halobellus > Halobellus ruber. Next base: position 401,571 of record NZ_JACKXD010000003.1, on the reverse strand, counting down.
CTCATCGAGCCCGAGGACGGCGGTGCGATGGCCGAGTACGACGCGCTGACCAACGACGTAACGCTGTGGGACGTCGCGGTCGAGCGCCAGATCCGGGTGAAGGGCCCCGACGCCGAAGCGCTGACGAACTACGTCGTCACCCGCGACGTGACCGGAATGGACGCCCTCGACGGGAAGTACGTCATCCTCTGTAACGAGGACGGCGGCGTTCTCAACGACCCGGTTCTGCTCCGCCCCGAGGAGGACGAGTTCTGGTTCTCCATCTCCGACAGCAACCTGATGCAGTGGCTGCAGGGCGTCAACGTCGACAACGACTTCGACGTCGAGATCGACGAGATCGACGTCGCGCCGATGCAGATCCAGGGCCCGAAATCCGAGGACGTGATGGTCGACGTCGTCGGCGAGGAGGTTCGGGAGATCCCCTACTACGGCCTGATGGAAGCCGAGATCAACGGCGCCAGCGTGCTCATCAGCCAGACCGGCTTCTCCGGCGAGGCCGGCTTCGAGATCTACGTCCGGAACGCCCACGTCGACGCCGACAAGGTGTGGGACCCGGTTCACGAGAGCGTCAAGGCCCACGGCGGTCGCCAGATCGCGCCCGGTCACCACCGCCGTATCGCGGCGGGGATCATGTCCTGGGGGCAGGACCTCGACTTCGAGACCTCGCCGTTCCAGGTCAACCTCGGCTACCACGTCCCCGACGACAAGGACGCGGACTACATCGGCAAGGAGGAACTCGAAAAACAAAAAACGCAGATCGAGAACGGCAACTACCCGTTCACCCACAAGCTCGTCGGCCTCAAGATGGCCGGCGAGCCCATCCGTGACTACGCGCCGGACTTCTGGCTCATCTCCGACCCCGAGACGGGCGAGGAGTGCGGTTACATCACCTCGCCGTGGTGGAACCCGGACCTCGAAACCAACATCGCGATGGGCTACGTGCCCGCCGAGAAGCTCGAGGAAGCCACGGACACGCCGCTCAACGACGAGATCTACGACGAGGACCTCGACCTCGAATTCCAGGTCCACCTCCCCGACGAGTACTCCGAGGAGCCCGACGAACCCACCTTCGCCACCGTCGCGAAGGTTCCGTTCAAGGAGTCGGTCAACCCGAGCGCCCGCGAGCAGGCCAAGCTCAACGCCCGGAAGGAAGCCGAAAGCGAGTAACCTCGCCTGACGGCCCTCGCGGCCGGTCTTCGGTGTCGTTTTCCTTTCGCTCACGCCCTCACTTACACGTTCAGATGCGAGGTGTCGCCGGTGTAGTCGAGCCGCCACCCCCCGTCAGCGTCGGCTTCCAGCCGGGTCACCCCACACAGCGGCGCGTCGGCGTCGACCTCCGGGCCGACCAGCCCCTCGACGACGCCGGCGACGGTGATCCCGTGGCCGACGAGCAACGCCGACCCCCGGACTTCCGCGGCGAGCCGCCGGGCCGCGGTGGCGATCCGCTCCCGCGCCGCCCCGTGGGTCTCCGGGAACTGGGGGACGACGTGGGGATCCTCTCTTGGATGGAGGGTCCCAACCCGTTCGCGTAGCCGCGCCGGCGGCAGGGTTTCCGGCTCCGCGTCGAACCACTCGGGGTTGCGGTACTCGCCGAGCCCCGGTTCGAGTTCGAAGGACGTTCCGAGTTCCCGGCAGACCTCGTCGGCGGTCTCGACCGTCCGGAGGAACGGCGAGGCGTAGATCGCGTCGACGGAGACGTCGGCCGCGGCGAACCGCCGGCCCACCCGCCAGGCCGCCCACCGCCCGAGCTCGGTCAGCGGGGGGTCGTGGACGCGGTCGGCGACCGACTCCCAGTCGGGGTCGACGCTGTCCCGGCGCTCGCCGTGTCTGACGACGTACATCTCGGTTGCCATCGTCGGAGACCAGGTTCCAGCGAGGTTTGTCACTTTGCCACGAGATTTATTCCCGCGGTACACACCAATGGTACGAGATGCGACCCCGGCCCGAGCGAGCCCCGACGCCCGTCCCGCGGCGGGCGCCGGGACGCAGCCACCGACGCGGATCCGACCGCCGTCCGACCCGGAGAGTGCCCGTGAACGCCCGTCCGCCCGACCGTTCCGACCTCGTCGGACGGCGGTCCCGCCGACCCCGGCACACGGGATGCCGCCGATGACCGGCGCCGGCGGGACGGTCGGGGTCGTCGGCGGTGCGATGGCCGGCCTGGCGGCCGCGGAGGCGTTCCACGACGCCGGCTTCGACGTCGACCTCTACGAGCGGCAGTCCTACGACGCCAAGCGGGTCAACTGCGGGGAGGCGATGACGGCCGTCTCCGAGATCCCGCTGGACCCGACACCGGAGAACGGGTTCCACAACCCACTGCCGGCACTGGAGGTCGAGGTGTACGACGGCACCGCGTCCGACCGGCGTCGGACCGGGCGCGGGGAGTTCCCCGCTGCCGACGCGTACATCACCGACCGCAACGCCGTCGAGCGCGCCTGGGCCGACCGGCTCGACCGGCTGGGCGTCGCCGTCCACGAGGACCACCCCGTCCCGTCGGCCGACTTCCTCGAGTTCGCCGACGGCTACGACCTCGTCGTCGACGCCACCGGCCACCCATCCCTCTCCAGTAAGGCGCTCGGCCGCACCGACGCGTACGGGGCCCGCCTTGTCGCGCTCAACGCCGACGTTGCGGGCGACTTCGGGGACCTCCACCCGAACGCGCGGATCGTCCTGGAGAACTACACCGGCTACGTGTGGGCGTTCCCGAAGACGCCCCGACGCGCCAACCTCGGGATCGGGTGGACGTTCGACGAACGCCCCGACGACTACTTCGCGGCGTTCGCGGCGGCCTGCGACCGCAACGGCTGGCCAGTCCCCTCGCGGGATCGGACCAACGTCGCGACCATCCCCGAGGGCCCGAACCTCGACCCCGACCGGACGTACCTCCCCGAGCACTCGGTCGTGCGGGTCGGCGACGCCGCCGGCATCGCGAACCGGGTTACCGGGAAGGGGATCTCACAGGCGGTCGAATCGTCGTATTTGGCGGCGGAACTGGCCGCGGCGGGTCGGCTGGAGGCGTATCCCGGCCGGCTCTACCGTCGGCTGAAGCCGGAGTTCCTGTTCGCGTCGGTGGTGCGACACCTGCTCGAAGCCCGAAGGCCGCGGGTCCTGGGGGCGGCGGTCCGGGCGGCCTCGGGGGTCGACATCGAGGCGGTTGACCGCGCGCCGACGACGGTCCTCCGCCGACTCGCCCGCAACCCGCTGTTGCTCGCCCGGATCTTCCTCCGACGGCGGGCGCTCGGGCGGCTCTACGCGGGGATGACCGATCGGTGGCGCGCCACCGGGGCCGGACGCGGTTCGGGTTGACATCCTCCCCGCCCTGAAGCCGAGGATTCCCGAGCGTTGGGATATAACCGAGACCGCGCGACCGGTCGCCGACCCGGCCGGAGTGCCGACGAAACTTCTCGACGGCGGCGGCGTACTCTCAGTCGTACAGGGGGTACTCGTCGGTGAGTTCCTCGACCCGGGCGGCGACGTCGGCGACGACGCTCTCGTCGCCGGGGTCGTCGACGACTTTCATAATCAGGTCGGCGACCTCCCGGCAGGTCGACTCGGTGAACCCGCGGGTGGTCAGGGCGGGCGTGCCGAGTCGGATCCCGCTGGGGTTGAACGCCGAGCGGGTCTCCCCGGGGACGGTGTTCGCGTTCATGATGATCCCCGCCGACGCGAGCGCCTCTTCGACCTCCTTGCCCGTGGTGTCGGGGTGGGAGGGGCGGAGGTCCGCCAGGATCAGGTGGTTGTCGGTGCCGCCGGAGACCAGGCTGAGACCGTGGTCCTGCAGGCGGTCGGCCATCGCGGCGGCGTTGTCGACGGTCTGTCGGGCGTAGGCCTCGAACTCCTCGGAGAGCGCTTCTTTGAAGCCCACCGCCTTCCCGGCGATACAGTGCATCGCGGGGCCGCCCTGTGCGCCGGGGAACACCGCGTTGTCGATGTCGTCGGCGTACTCCTCGTCGCACATAATGATCCCGCCGCGGCCCGCGCGGATGGTCTTGTGGGTCGATCCCGTCACGAAGTCCGCGACCCCGACCGGCGACTCGTGGACGCCCGCCGCGACGAGCCCCGTGATGTGGGCGATGTCGGCAAGGTGGTAGGCGTCGACCGCGTCGGCGACCTCCTGGATCCGCCCGAAGTCGACCTCCCGGGGGTACGCGGAGTAGCCCGAGACGATGATGTCGGGCTCGAACTCCTCGGCGGTCTCGGCGAGGCCCTCGAAGTCGACGTAGCCGGTGTCGGGGTCGACCTCGTACTGCTCGACGGTGTAGATCTGGCCGGTGAAGTTGGCGGGGTGGCCGTGCGAGAGGTGACCGCCGTGGGTGAGGTCCAAAGAGAGGATCTTGTCGCCCGGTTCCAGCATCGCGAGGTAGACGCTCTGATTCGCCTGCGAGCCGGAGTGCGGCTGGACGTTGACGTGGTCGGCGCCCCACAGCTCCTTCGCCCGGTCGATCGCGAGCTGTTCGACCTCGTCGGCGTGTTCACACCCCGCGTAGTACCGCTCGCCGGGGTACCCCTCGGCGTACTTGTTGGTGAGGGTGCTCCCCTGGGCTTCCATCACGGCCTCGGAGGCGTGGTTCTCGCTCGCGATCATCGCGAGCGTCTCGTTTTGGCGCCTGCGCTCGGCGTCGAGGGCGTCGGCGACGGCCGGATCGGCCTCGCGAACGGTTTCGTTCGGCATACATAAGATCCGTGGGATCCGAGGCAGATAATTCTGCCTTTCGGTACGGCGTGATACGGCCCGATCGGACCGGAGCCCGTGCGGAGTGCGGTCAGCCCTCGAGCCGGCCGCGACGCCACTCCTCGAGGTCGGGCGTCTGGTTGAAGGTGTAGATGTGGACGCCGCGGATGTTGTACTCGTCGTCGCCGACGTACGGGCCCAGCCCGTCGATGAGGTCGTCGGGCTTGTACCGGCCCCGCGATCCGATGAACTGTTTGACGAAGCCCACGAGTCCGGTGGTCTTCCGCAGGAACTTCACGGAGTCACCGACGCCGACCTTCCGGGAGATGTTCAGGAGCTTCTCGTATTTCATCACGCCGGGGATCCCGATCTCGATCGGGAGTTCGACGCCGCGAGCCCGGAGGTCCTCGACCCACTCCAGGATCGTGTCGGGATCGTAACACAGCTGGGTCACGATGTACGTCGCGTACGGCGCCTTCTTCTCCATCTCCTCGGCGAGCGTCTCCTCGGAGATGAACTCGTGACCCTCGGGGTAGCCGGTGATCCCGACCTCGTCGAACTCGTATTCGAGGTCCTCAAGGGCGACGAGCAGGTCGTAGGCGGACTCGAACTCGCCGACGGGCTCTTCCTTGTCGCCGCCGGGCACGAAGATGTCGGTGACGCCCGCCTCGGTGAGCCGGCGCGCGATCTCCTCGAGCTGCTCGGGGCCCTCGACGTACCGCGCCGCGATGTGAGGCACGACGTTGTACCCCTGGGCGGCGGCTTCCTCGGAGCGTTCGACGGTCCGTTCGATCCCGAGCTTCGGCGAGGTCGTGATCGCGATGCTCGACCCCTCGGGAAGGTGGGAGATCTCCTCGTCGAAGCTGTCGAACGGCATCAGCTCGAACCGAGCGTTGTTCAACAGGTACTCGGCGCCATCAACGGCGTCAGTTCCGGACTCGCGCTGCGCTCCAAGTGACATTACTGATTGAACGGTCGGCACGCACTTTTGTCTATGGGTCCGTCACTCGACATACCAAATGGAACACACGATCGGGCTCCCGACCGGCTCCTCGGCGGCCACTCGTACGGATTATTGTGGTCAATTACCGGTCATCGCTCACACGGGATCGCCGATGACCGGTAATTCGTTACAATAATCCGTATCAGGCCGCGTCGGGCGTGCACTGCCGGATCCGGTCGGCGACAATATCGACGGTAACGGTCCGGTCGGCGGCGACCCGGCCGACAACCAGATCGAGGACGTTGAGCTGGGTTAACAGCTGTCGCGTCCGGTCGTAGTCGAGGCCGATCTCGCGCTGCACCTCGTGGACAGTTCTGGCGCCGACGACGGCGTCGACGACGTCGCGGAGAGTCAGCGACTCGGGCAGCCCGATCCCGTCGGCGACCAGCTGCTCGTCCGGGAGGGACGCGGCGGGATCGTGCTCGCCGGCCCCTCCGCGGTCCGCGCCATCCGTGGACGCCGCCCCGTCTTCCGTCGGCGGTTCGGAGCCGTCGACCGTCCCGGCACCGGACGCCGCCCCGTCTTCCGTCGGCGGTTCGGAGCCGTCAGCCCTCCCGGCACCGGACGCCGCCCCCCCGCCGGTCTCGTAGGAGGTCGGCGAGTGGACGTCAGCCTCGATCATATACCGGCGGACGGTCTCCGCGGAGACGTCCATCTCGATCCGCTCGCTCATTTCGGCGAACGTCCCGCAGGTCTCGTAGAGCCGACGGAGGTACGGCGTGTCGTCGTACGGCGGGACCGACTCGTCGCGGACGGCGTCGAGCGGCGATACGACCTCCGCGGCGGGCTCGTCGTCCTCCGCACTGGTTTGGTCCGCGTCGGCTTCGTGAGCGTCCTCCGAACCGGTCTCGGTGGCGTCCGCCGTGACAGCTCCCGCGCCGTCGGCTGCCGCGCTCCCGAACGTCGACGCGGCGCTTCCGGGCGCGCCCTCGTCTCCCGACGCGCCGTCGGCTCCGTCGTTCGCCGTCGTATCCTCCGCCCCGATCGAGCGGTCGGCGCCGCCGATCGTCACCGCAAGCGTTACCACCACTGCCCCGTCTTCGACCCACACGTCGGTGGGGTCGACCGAAACTCCGGGATACGCCCCCGAGAGCGCCTCTGCGGGGTCCGGGAACGCCGGCGCGCGGAACGTCACCGAGAGCGCGCCGTCGACTGCGGCGTCGGTCGGCTCGAAGCCGGCGTCGTCCCCTGAGAGTGCCCCGACCGACACGTCGACCGTGGCGCGCAGCGCCCCGTCTCCACCGCCCCCCGCCGCTTCGGTCCGACGGACCGTCCGTCCGTCGTCGTCGAGGTGCTCGATCACGCGGGCGAGGGTCTCGAACGGGGAGTGTGTCTGCGTCACCATATCACTATCGTGGATTAACATATTGTGGTTGGTTAACGATGTGTGTGGAATGATGAGGGTCTTCAAGTAACGGCCGTCGTAATGCCCGTGTCCGGGCACTGTGTGGCAACGCCCCACGGGCGTAACGATCGGTGCGATCACCCCGCCAGGGACGGAAGCGACAAGCGAAACCACCCCCGAGGATGAACGCGACCCGGAAGGCAATCGCGGCGTTCGTCGCGGCGACGGCGGTCGGACTGCTGACCCGCCTGTACCCGTTCGTGTCGATTCCGGCCGACGGTGTCGTCGTCACCGGCGGCTTGCTCCTCGGCGCCGGCCTGTGGCTACTCGGGTGCTACTACGGGTACGTGTCGACTCGAAACTGATCCGGCGCCGAACGGCCTCATACGGATTACTGTAACTACTTACCGGTCATCGCCAGAGACGGGGTCGGCGATGACCGGCAATTGACTACAATAATCCGTATCAGGGAACCGTCGCGATGCTCGCGACGCGTTCGCCCGTCACGACGACCCCGCCGCGGGCCGCCGAGTAGATCACCCCGTCGGCGCTCGCAACCACCGTCTCCAGCCGCTCGAACGACGAGGGGTCGAACACGCCGCCGAGCTCCTCGCCCTCGCCGACCTCGTCGCCGACCGACAGCCCCGCCCGGAGCTCGAACAGTCCGGAGGCGCCCGCGATCACCCGCGGCGCGTCGTCCCGGAGGAACTGCCGGTCCGGCGTCGCCGCCGGCGCGCCCGCGATCACGTCGAGCTCCCGGAGCACGTTCCGGACGCCCTCGACCCCCGACTCCACCGCGGACCGCTGGACGGTTCGGCTGTTCGAGAGCTCCGCGGTGATCGCCGGGACCCCCGCCTCGGCCGCCGCCAGCCGGAACTTCCCCGCGAAGTCGTCGCCCGCGGTGTCGGTGTCCGAAAGCAGGAACCCGGTCCCGAACGCCTCCGCGATCGCGCGGGCGTCGTCGTCGTTCGCGTCGAACCGGACGTGTTCGAGCATCTCCGGCATCCCGGTGTGGAGGTCGACCGCGGCGTCGGCAGACTCGACGAGCGGCCAGACGTTCGCGACCAGCCGCTCCTGGAAGCTCCCCTCGTCGTCGCCGGGCCAGATCCGGTTGAAGTTGGAGTTGAAGGCGTCGTAGGCCTCCGGCGTCAGGTACGACCGGTGGTCGAACGCCAGCGGGTTCGCCACCGGGACCACGACGACTGTCCCCGCGATCTCGGCGTCGAGCAGGCGGGCGTGGAGCCGGCGGAGCGCCGCCGGCCCGTTGAGTTCGATCCCGTGCTGTGCCGCCTGCACGAACACCGTCGGCCCCGCGCCGCCCTCGTAGCTGTGCACCGTCACGGAGACGTCGCGTCCGGACGGGAAGCGGCCGAGCTCCCGGTCGGTCGCGGTGTGCGTCACGGGTTCGCGGTCCATACCGCGTGGGGGGTGCCGCGGCGTAAAAACCCCGTGGCAGCCGACGGGGCCGGTCCGCGGGGATCCGCCCCGTCAGCCGTCGATCCGCGGGCCCGGGTCGCGGTCGCGAACGGCGTCGAGGAGGTCACACAGCGCGTCTGCGGACTTGGCCAGGAGTTCCTCGCCGAGTTCAGCGCTCGACTCTCGGGGGTCGCCGACGACGCCGTTGTCGGTGAACTCGTCGGAGTCGACCGCGAGGTTGACGCGGCCCTGCCACTCGCCCCAGCGGTCGGCGCCGTCCGCGGCGGCGGCCTCCAGCCGGTCCTCGTGGACCGACTCGGGGTCGGTGTGGCGGAGCAGCGAGGTCTCCAGCGGCCCGGCGTGGCCCATCTCCGAGGTGTGTTCGCCGACCTCGTCGAACCAGGTGAACGGGACGGCGTAGGCGTCGTCGTGGCGGACGATCCGCGCGGTGACCTCCTTCAGCGCCGCGATGTTGCCGCCGTGGCCGTTGACGACGATTACCCGGTCCCACCCGTGGGACGCGAGGCTCCCGACCACGTCGCGGACGTAGGCGCGGAACGTCGACTCCGACGTCCACAGCGTCCCCGCAAAGCGACGGTGTTCCTCGGCGATCCCGACCGGGACCGCGGGCGCGACCACCACGGGGTCGTCGTACCGGTCGGCGCCCGCCTCGGCCACCGCCTCGGCGGTGAGCACGTCCGTCCCGAGGGGTGCGTGCGGGCCGTGCTGTTCGGTGCTCCCGACGGGGAGTACGGCGAGGTTCGCGTCGGCCGCGTCGGCGTCGGTCCAGCTTTCGCGGGTCAGCTCCATACCGGCACGTCACCCGGCGGCCGGATATACCGGTTGCCATCCGGCGGCCGACTGTCGGCGCTCAGGCCACGTTGCGGCCAGTGCCGGGCTGGACGAACCACAACTAATATTTCAGCTGTCATTTCGACGCCCCGCTCGCTCCGCCGGATCCGGATCCGGGCGCCCCGTGATCCGTCCCTCGGCTCGGGACGGCCCGGGGACCGACGCCCTCGGCGAAATAAACACCCGTATCAGTACACCCGCCGCGTCCGGATTCCCCCCGCACGTCGGTAGGACGGACTCTCCGGGGGGTTTCGAGTCGCTCGGACGGCACCTATTTGTGCGCGCAACCGCTACCGACTGCCAGTCATATGCAAACCACAGACAGCGTGCCCGACCGGGCCGGCACCGTGATCGTCGGCGCCGGGATCGTCGGGTGTAACGTCGCCTACCAGCTGACGAAACTCGGCCGCGACGACGTCGTCGTCGTGGACCAGGGGCCGATGCCGACCACCGGCGGGTCGTCGACCCACGCGCCGGGAATCATGTTCCAGACGGCCGAACCCAAGGAGCTCTCGCAGTTCGCCGATTACAGCCGCCGGGTCTACTCCGATCTGGAGGGCGCCGACGGCCAGCAGGCGTACAACGAGACCGGCGGGATCGAGGTCGCCCGCAGCGAAGAGCGGATGGACTTCCTCCAGCGCCGCGTCGAGCACGCGAAGGCGTGGGGGATCGACGACCCGGAGATCCTCTCGCCGGCGGAGGTCGAAGAGAAGCTCCCGCTCGTCGACAAAGAGGAGATCCTGGGCGGCTACTACTCCCCGACCGACGGCCAGGTGTCGGGCGTCGTGGCGTGTGACGCCCTCGCCCGCGAGGCGATGGAGCGCGGCGCGGAGTTCGTCCCCCACACCCGGACCGAGGACGTCGAGGTCGAGGGTGGCGAAATCACCGCGGTCGTCACCGAGAACGGCACCATCGAGGCCGACGAGGTGGTGCTTGCGACCAACATCTGGGCCCGCCAACTCGGCGAGAAGCTGGGCGTCCACCTCCCGGTGACGCCGGTCGAACACCAGTACACGATGACGGAGTCGCTCGACGAACTCTCGGAGGCGGCGGTCGACGTCACCGACCACCCCCTCTTCGAGAACTACGAGAACGTCTCCGGCGAGAAGGCAAAGCGCCTCCTCGTGGGGCCTGACCGCCCGATCCTCCGCGATCAGGACAACGCGATGTACTTCCGGACCCACGGCGACGCCTACGGGATCGGGTCGTACAACCACGATCCGATCGTCCCGGACCCCCAGGAGCTGGGCGGCAACGACCCCGACGGCGAGCAGGGGTCGGTCCACGAGTTCACCGACTACCACATGGACAACGCCACCCACCCGGACCGCCCGGACAAGGCGCCGCGGCAGGCCAGCAACGAACTGCTGCCCGCCACGGAGGGGAAGGAGCTGGAGTTCAAGTACAACGGGATGTTCGCGGAGTCGCCCAACGGGCTTCCGGTCCTCGGGCCGGTCCAGGAGTACGACGGGCTGTGGACCGCCTTAGCGACCTGGGTCACCCACGCCGGCGGCGCGGCTCGCGCGCTCGCCACCTGGATGGAGGACGGCGTCCCGAAGCTCGACGGCGAGCCGATGGACGTCGCCCACTGCGACGTCAACCGCTTCGACGACCACGAGGGGAGTTGGGACTTCGCCCGCGACATCGGCGCCGAGGAGTACCGGATCGTCTACAACATTATGCACCCCAAGTGGGTGTGGACGGAGACCCAGCGGGACATCCGTCGGACGCCGATGTACCACTCCCACAAGGAGCTCGACGCCGAACTGTGGGCCGAGGCCGGCTGGGAGGAGCCCCAGTGGTTCGAGTCGAACGCCGACCTGCTCGCGGAGTACGGCGACCGGATCCCCGACCGCGACGAGTGGACCGGCAAATACTGGTCGCCGATCGAGGGCGCCGAAGCGCTGAACGTCCGCGAGAACGCCGGCCTCCACGACATGACCTCCTTCAACAAGATGGAGGTCGTCGGCGCCGACGCCGGCGAGTTCATCCAGCATCTCTGTACGAACGATATGGACCTCGGCGTCGGCGACGTGAAGTACACGCTGATGTGCAACGAGGCCGGCGGCGTCCGCGCCGACATCACCGTCACCCGGACCGACGAGAACCGGTACCTGCTGCTCACCACGGGCCGGGAGGTCGGAAACAACCACGTCGCGTGGGTGCGGGAGCACTCGCCCGACGACGTCGTTGTCAACGACGTCACCTCCAGCCTGGCGGCGATGGTCTGCACCGGACCGAACGCCCGGAAGATCCTCTCGGAGGTCACCGACGTCGACCTCTCCGACGACGCGTTCCCGTTCTTCACCAGCCAGGAGTTCTTCGTGAAGAACGTGCCCGTCACCGCCCTTCGGGTGTCCTACGCCGGCGAACTCGGGTGGGAGCTGTACACCCCCTCCGAGTACGGCGAGCGGCTCTGGGAGCTCCTGCTCGACGCCGGCGAGGAGTACGGCCTCCGGCCGTACGGCAACGGCGCTTTGAACGCCCTCCGCATCGAGAAGGGCTTCCGGCTGTGGGGCGCGGACCTCCACACCGAGCACACCCCCTACGAGGCCGGCCTCGGGTGGGCGGTCGACCTCGACACCGACTTCATCGGGAAGGACGCACTCGCCGGCGCGGAGACGCCGGCAGCGGCGGCTGACGGCGGCGAGCCACGCCACGAGGTCGCGTGTCTGACCCTCGACGACACCGAGGAGACGATCCTCCCGCACCGCCCGGTGTTCGCGCCGGGCGAGGGACGAAGTCCCTCGAACAGTGCGGCGGAGCCGCACGACGACGACACTCTCGGCTACGTCCACAGCGCGGAGTACGGCTACTCCGTGGGCGCGTGTGTGGCGTACACCTACCTCCCGCCGGAGTTCGCGGAACCCGGCACCGACGTGGAGATCCTCTACGAGGGCGACCGCTACGAGGCGACCGTGCGCGAGGAACCGCTGATATAACTCGATAAAGAATCCGTTCGTTTCGGATACCGCCAACGGTATCGAGACGATTACGGAAGCCCCCGCGGTCTCGCTGGCTGCGACTCGCTGCGGTCCTCGTCGTTCGCTTCGCTCACTCCTGCGGTCCTTGCATCGTCTCGCTCAGCGAGACCGCGGCCCCTTCCATTCCCGCCCGGCGGTGGATTCTCGGGATGCCATCGATCCCGAAACACGATAGCCAGCGCCCCGCGAGATCAACCGCCGCCCCGCCGCCGTCCCCCGACGCCCCGTCACATCGTCAGTCTGTCAGGCTGTGGTTCGCGCCTGCGTGCGCGACCCGCCGGGCGCCCCCGAGCACCGCTCGACCGGCGATTTCCGCCCGAAACGCGGGCTCACCGTTGTCTTTATGCCCGTGACAGGACCACCGGCGGACGAGAACGATGAGCACAGCCGAACTTCCATCGCAGGCCGAAACCGTCGTCATCGGGGCGGGTGCCGTGGGCTGTAGCGTGGCCTACCACCTCTCCGAGTTGGGCGCCGAGAACGTCGTCGTGATCGATCAGGGACCGCTGCCGGTCACCGGCGGCTCCTCGGTGCACGCGCCGGGGATCATGTTCCAGACCTCCCCCTCGAAGGTCCAGACCAAAACCGCGTACTACACCAGCCGCCTCCTCTCCGACGCCGGCGTCTACGACGAGGTCGGCGGGATCGAACTCGCCCGCAGCGAGGAGCGGATGGACTTCCTCCGGCGCCGCGTCGAGTGGGCCGAATCATACGGGCTCCCCGAACCGCAGCTCCTCTCGCCGGAGGAAGTCACCGACCACCTCCCGATGGTGAACGAAGAGGAGATCCTGGGCGGCTACTACTCCCCCACCGACGGCCGGGTCGACGGGATCGCCGCCCTCCAGTGGTACATCGCCAACGCCGACGCCGCCGACTTCCACGGCAACACCGAGGTGACCGACCTCGACGTCGCGGGCGGGCAGGTCAACGCCGTCGAGACCGACCGCGGGACGATCGAGTGCGAGCGGGCCGTGATGGCCACCAACAACTGGGGCTATCAGACCGCCCGGATGGCCGGGCTCGACCTCCCGATCGCGCCGGTCGAACACCAGTACGTCGTGACCGAGCCGATGGAAGACCTCGCGGACGTGGGCGCCTCGATCGGCGACAACACGACCGGGCTCGACGTCCCCGGCCAGCGGGAGATCGCCGAGGCGATGAGCCAGGGCCCGACCCAGCCGGTCGGCCGCGATCAGGACAACTCGCTGTACTTCCGCAACCACGGCGACTCCCTCGGACTGGGGTCGTACAACCACGAGACGCTCTCGGTGGACCCCGACGAGATGGGGACGAACACCGACGAGTCCCAGGCGTCGGTCCGCGGGTTCACGACGAAACACTGGGAGCAGCCGACCCACCCCGACCGCGAGAAGTCGCCGAAGCAGGCGTTCGACGAACTCCTGCCGGCGACCCAGGACGCCGACTACCTGGCGACAGAGAACGGCATCTTCGTGTTCACCCCCGACGGGATGCCCGCGGTCGGCCCGACGGCGTCGGTCGACGGCCTCTGGTCGGCGCTTGCGATCTGGTGGACCCACTCCGGCGGCTACGGCCGGATCGTCGCCGAGTGGATGGAGAACGGCGTCCCCCGGCTGCCCTCCGGCCCGGTCGACACCGGCGGGATCCACGTCCGGCGGTTCGAGCCACACGCCGGCGAGAAGGAGTACTTCGTCGACAAGGGCGCAAAGCGGTACCAGCAGGTCTACAGCATCGTCGAACCGCGGTGGCAGCCCGACGAGCACCGCGGGCTCCGAACCAGCCCGTTCCACGACCGCCAGCAGGAACTGGGCGCGGAGTTCTACCAGTCCGGCGGGTGGGAGTCCGCCCAGTGGTACGACTCGAACGCGGACCTCGTCGAGGAGTACGACGAGCAGATCCCCGAGCAGGAGGGGTGGACCGGGATCAACCGCTCGCCGATCGAGGCCGCCGAACACCTCCACACCCGCGATGCGGTGTCGATGTTCGACATGACCTCGTTCAGCTCGATCATCGTGGAGGGGCCGGACGCGACCGACTTCCTCCAGCGGATGTGCAGTAACGACGTCGACAGCGAGGTCGGCAAGGTCCGCTACTCCCTGCTCTGTAACGAGGGCGGCGGCATCCTCGCGGACGTGACCGTCGTCCGGCTCGACGACGACCGGTATATGGTCACTACCGGCGGCGGGTCGTCGCCGGGCATCCACGGCGGGTGGCTGAAGGACCACGCCCCCGACACCGTGTCGGTACGGATCCAGGAGGGCGGCAAGTCCACCATCGGGCTGTGGGGGCCGAAGTCCCGGCTCCTGCTCCAGCGGTGTACCGACGCCGACGTCTCAAACAGCGGGTTCCCGTACTTCACCGCCAAACGGATCTACGTCGGCGAGGTGCCAGCGGTTGCGCTGCGGGTCTCCTACGTCGGCGAACTCGGGTGGGAGCTGTGGGCGCCCGTCGAGTACGGTCGGCGGCTCTGGGAGGTCTTAGAGGACGCCGGCGAGGACCTCGACGTGCGGCCGATGGGCGGCGGCGCGCTGTCGTCGATGCGGCTGGAGAAGGGCTACCGACTGTGGGGCACCGACATCGACACCGACTCGAACCCCTACGAGGCCGGACTCGGGTTCGCGGTCGACCTCGACACCGACTTCGTCGGGAAGGAGGCCCTGGCAGCGGCCAAAGCCGAGGGCGTCGACGCGGAGATCACGCCCATCACGCTGGACGATTCCACCGACATCCTCCGGACGGGCGCTCCGGTCCTCGTCGACGGCGAGGCCCGGGGGTACGTCCAGGCCGCGGACTTCGGCTACTCCATCGGCGAGTCGATCGCGTACACCTACCTCCCCACCGAGTACACCGACGCCGGCACCGGCGTCCAGGTGCGCTCGGAGGGCGAACTGTACGACGCCACCGTCCGGAACGAGCCGCTGTTCGACCCCGGACGCGACAGGATAATCCGGTGACAGTGCCAGGATGACCACATCGGACACCGACGGCGGCGCGGCCGGGGGGCTCCCGGTCCGGTACGTCGACATCGAGCGGGCCCGCGAGCGGCTCGACGACGACACCGTGGTCAAACAGACGCCGGTCGAGCGGAGCACGTCGCTCGGCGACTTCGTCGACGCGGAGGTCCACCTGAAGATGGAACACCTCCAGTGGACGGGGTCGTTCAAGACCCGCGGGGCGTACAACAAGATCAGCCAGGACGTCGCAAACGGCGTGACCGAGTTCATCGCCGCCAGCGCGGGCAACCACGCCCAAGGCGTCGCCTTGGCGGCGACGAAGTGCGGTGCCGACTCAACGATCTACATGCCCGAGGACGCCCCGCAGACGAAGGTCGACGCCACGCGGGACTACGGCGCCACGGTCGAACTCGTCGGCAAGGACTTCCAGGAGACGATGGCCCACGCCCAGTCGGCGGTCGAGGACAGCGACGCCGCCTTCGTCCACGCCTACGACGACGTCGACATCATCGCCGGCCAAGGTACGCTCGGGACCGAGATGTACCACGACTGCCCGGACGTCGACACCGTGATCGTCCCGATCGGCGGCGGCGGCCTCATCAGCGGGGTCTCGACCGCGATCAAACACCTCTCGCCGGACACCCGCATCGTTGGCGTCCAGGCCACCGGCGCGGAGACGGTCCACGAGAGCCTCGATAAGGGGATGCCGGTCACCTTAGAGGAGGTCGACACCATCGCCGACGGCATCGCGACCGGCGGGATCTCCGAGACGACCCTCCGGATGATCCAGGCCAACGTCGACGAGGTCGTCACCGTCTCCGACACCGAGATCGCCCGCGCGATCCTGCTGGTGATGGAGCGGGCGAAACAGGTCGTCGAGGGCGCGGGCGCGGCGTCGGTCGCGGCGCTGCTCAGCGACGACCTTGACGTCGAAGGCGAGACCGTGATGCCGCTGCTCTGCGGCGGCAACCTGGACATGACCCAGCTACAGACCGTGCTGGTCCACGCGCTGACCCAGCGACAACAGCGGATCCAGCTCCGGGTCCACATCGACGACCGCCCGGGGAAGATGGCGGAGCTCTCGGGGATCATCGCCGAGCAGGAGGCCAACATCTTCGACGTCCGCCACGACCGTGCCGTCGAGAACCTGGAGGTCGGCGACGCGTACCTGGTGTTCACCGTCGAAACCAGCGGCGCCGAACACGCGGCGTCGATCGTCGACGCCATCGAGGACCGCGGCTACAGCGTCGCGGACGTGACGCGGACACAGCGGTAGCTCCCGATCCAGCCTGGCGTCGTTCGCGGCCGGGACCGCCCGTTCAGGACGGCTGTGCCCCGAGAATACTCAATCTGCGAACGACACGCCGGTGAACTCGAAGCGCGCGCCGCCGTCGGCCCCCTCGGTCGCGGTGATCGTCCACCCGTGTGCCTCGACGATCTCCCCGACGATGCTCAGCCCGAAGCCGGTCCCCTCGTCGGTCGTCGAGTAGCCCGCCTCGAACACGTCCTCGCGTGCGTCTTCCGGGATCCCCGGCCCGTCGTCCTCGACGTAGAAGCCGCCGTCGAGTGCATCGACAGTGACTGTCACGTCCGAACCGGCGTGCTCGACGGCATTACGGTAGAGGTTCTCGAACAGCTGCCGCAGGCGGCCCGGATCCGCGCAGATCGCGCTGTCGGTCTCGACACGCAGCGTCGCGTCGCCCGTCGCAACCGTCTCCCAACAGCGTTCGGGAACGGTGCCGAGGTCCACCGGCTCCGTCTCGCCGACCGGGTCGCCCTGCCGGGCCAGTCTCAGCAGGTCGTCGATGAGATCCTCCATCCGGCCGTGTGCGTCGGCGACGGCGTCGAGGTGCCGGCTATCACACTCCGTTGTGGCGAGTTCCAGCCGCCCCGTGGCGACGCTCAACGGGCTCCGAAGGTCGTGACTGACTACGCTCGCGAACTCGTCGAGCCGTTCGTTCTGCCGTTTCAACTCCCGTTCGCGCTCCTTCTGTTCGGTGATGTCGGTCCCGATGACGTACACCCGCGAGTAGTCGTCGGCGCTGTCCTCCGGCACGAACACGTCGACGAGTTCCCGGTGTTCGTCGCCCGAGAGCGTGCGTGAGACGACCTCGTTTCTGAACCGCGTCCGCCCCGCGGCGATGCCGGCCCACTCGGCCGCCATCGCCTCGACTGCCTCCCCGCCGAACAGTTCATCGACGTTGTCGATCAGCGCCTCCTTCGACGGCGCGTCGTAGTACTCGACGGCGTTCTGGTTGACGTCGATGATCTCGACACGCTCCCGCAACTCGGTGATCTCCTCGGGGTGCTCGAGCAGGTACGTCTCGACGTCGTCGACATCGACAGTGAGTTCCTCCAGGTAGGCCACCGCCTCGGAGAAGTCCTCCTCCCAGATGATCAGCGGGTTGTTCTCGAACAGCGACTGGTAGCGGTCGCGCTCGCGCTGGAGCGCTTGCTCCCGGTCCCTGTGTTCGGTGATGTCCTGGACCGTCCCCCGGACCCGAACCCGCGACCCGTCCTCGGTCTGTGGGTCCCCGCGGGTTCTGACCCACCGGCACTCGCCGGCCGGCGTGCGGATCCGCGCCTCGACGTCGTAGGACTCCCCGTGCTCGATCGCGTCGGTCAGCGCGTCCCGAACGGTCGACCGATCCTCGGGGTGGTAGTTCCCGATTGCCGACTCGACGGTTACCTCGGCGTCCGTCGAACGGCCGTGTATCTCGTACATCTGCTCGGACCAGGTTAGCTCGTCGGCGACGATATCGTACTCCCAGGCGCCGACGTCCGCGATCGCTTGTGCCTTCCTGAACAGATCGTTCTGTCGCTCTAACTCCCGCTCGCGGCGCTTGCGCTCCGTGATGTCGATGTAGACCCCGAACGCCCCCGCCCCGTCGCCGTAGGTCGCGGTCTGCAGGAGGAACTTTCGGGTCCCGTCGGCTGTCAGCCGCGTGACCTCCTCGGAGTAGAGCCCGCTCTCGGTCCGGATCTGCCGGTTGAGCCGGTCGAGTTCGTCGGCCTCCTCCTCCGGGACGACGTACGCGTCGAGTGACTCGCTGACGATCTCGTCGGGTTCGTACCCGAACACCTCCGTGAAAGTCGGGTTGACGTGCTCGACGATCGGCGTCTCGCCGTCCCATTCGACCTCGACGACCGCCTGCGAGAGGTTCTCGAAGAGGGCCTGGAAGCGCCGCCGCTCCTCGTCGAGTTGGCGCTCGGCCCGGACCTGCCTCACGACGTTGGTGATCCGGTTGGCCAGAAGCTCGTACTGGTCCGTCCCCGATCCCTTCTGGAGGTAGTCGGTGACGCCGGCGGAGATCGCGTCGCTGGCGATGTTCTCGCTTCCCTGGCCGGTGAACAGGATGAACGGGAGGTCCGGATACTCCTCGCGGACGGCCGTGAGGAACTCGATCCCGTTCGTTCCCGGCATATCGTAGTCGGACACCACACAGTCGAAGTCGGCGGCGGCGAGCCGGTCGCGGCCCTCGCTGGCGTCTTCGGCGGTCTCAACGACGAACCGATCGTCCTGTCGTTCGAGGAACTCCGCGACCAGTTCCGAAAAGCCCTGCTCGTCGTCCACGTGAAGGACGCGAACCGTGTCCGAACTGCGACTCACACCTGTGAGAGGCCCGTACCCCTAATTAAAACTACGTTTTCACCTACGGGGCGGTTCGTGCGGGCCCCGCGGTCGCCTGCCACGTGCCTCGAATACCGTACTGCGCCGCCTACTCCGCGTGGCCGCGAGCTTCCAACTCCTCGGCGATCGCGGGCGCGGTTTCGTGGAGGTCCGCGACGATCGCGTAGTCGGCCTTCTGCATGATCGCCGCCTCGGGATCGGTGTTGATCGCGAGGATGTTCTCGGCGCCCTTACACCCGACCATGTGCTGGACGGCGCCGCTGATCCCACAGGGAACGTACAGTTCGGGGGCGATCTTGTTTCCGGTCTGGCCGATCTGGTCGTCGTGGGGGCGCCACCCCTCGTTGACCGCCGCCCGCGAGGAGCCGACCGCGGCGTTGGGGACCCGCTCGGCCAGCGCGTCGATCTCCGAGAAGTCGCCGTCGGTGCCGCGACCCCCGGAGACGACGACGCGGGCCTCCGCCAGCGGGATGCCCTCGGCGTCGGACTCCTCGACGCGGTCGAGTTTGACCCGGAGGTCCGACGGTTGGAGGTCGGGCGTGAACGTCGACACCGCGGCCGGGTCGCCCCCGGTGTCGGCGGCCGACAGCTCGTTTGCGGCGACCGTGAGCAGGTTGGTGTCGGCGTGGAGTTCGGCGTGTTCGATCAGCGTGCCGCCCCACCGCTGGCGGGTGATCTCGTAGGCGTCGCCGACGTCGACGTCGGTGACCTCCGCGGCCATCGTCTCGTCGAGCTTCGCGGCGACGTGCGACAGCGTCTCCGCCCCGCGGTCGGTCCCGGGGGCGATCACGGTCCCCGCGCCGGACTCCTCGGCGTACTGGACGATCGCCCGGGCGTACCCCTCCGGCGCGTACCCGTCCAGGTCGCCGTGGTCGACAGTCGTCAGCGACGCAACCCCGTGTGCGCCGAGTTCCGCGGCGACGCCCTCGGCGTCGGCGCCGAACGCGATCGCCTCCAGCGACTCGCCCTCGGCGTCGGCGACGTCGCGGGCGAGCGTCAGCGCCTCCAGGGAGACGTCGTCGACGCCGCCGTCGTCGTATTCGACGTAGGTGAGCACCATCTCAGACCACCTCCAGTTCCTCGAGGACGTCGACCGCCTCGCCGGCGGCCTCGGGGCTGTCGCCGAGGATCTCGGCGGCGCTGTCGTCGGTCTCGGGGACTTCGAGTTCGACCAACTCGAGGCCGTCGTCGTACGATTCGGCCGCGACGGTGTCGACGGAGGCCTTCCGGGCCTGCATCTTCGCCCGCATCGAGGGGTATCGCGGATCGTTCAGCCCCTCCTTGACCGTCACGACGGCTGGCAGGTCCACCTCGAACACCTCCGCGCCGCCGGGGATCTCGCGTTCCGCCACGAGGGTGTTGCCGTCGAGGTCCAACTCCTTGATCCCGGTGACCGCGGGGAGGCCGAGCTCCTCGGCAACCCGGACGCCGACGTGGTGGTTCGCGGAGTCGGCGGACTCGTTGCCGAAAACCAGGAGATCGAAGTCGGCGTCGGCGGCGTCGACCTCGTCGGCGATCGCCTTCGCGGTCGCGACCGGTCCCCGCTTCTCGCCGTCGGTCTCGACGAGGATGCCGTCGTCGGCGCCCATCGCGATGGCTTCTCGGAGCTGTTCGGTCGCCTCCGGGCTCCCCATCGTGAGCGCGGTGACGTTGCCGCCCTGCTCTTCGACCAGTTGGACGCCCTCCTCGACGGCACACTCCTCGTGGGGGCTGATGGTGAACCCAAGCGAGGTGGTGTCGATGTCCGTTCTGTCCTCCGTCAGGCTGACTTTTGCGCCCGTTTCCGGCACGCGTTTGATTGCGGTGAGTATCTCCATTGTGTGTGCTCAGTACTCGTTGCGGAACAGCCGCGCGTTGTCCGGGTCGAACACGCCGCCGTAGCCGGCGACCTCGACCTCGACGGGGTACTGCTGGCCGAAGTACTCGACCTGTAGCTCCCGGCCCTCCGTGGCGTACTCCCGCGGCAGGTACGCCATCAGGAGGTGCTTGCCCACTGACGGGCCGGTGCCGGCGGAGGTGACGTAGGACCGCCGCCCCTCGTCGTCGATCAGGACGTTGCCGTCCCCGTCGAGGATCGGCTCGCCGCCCGTCATGAACCGGGGCTCGCCGCCGTCGGGGGCGTGGTCGGTGACCGACATCGTACACAGGGTTGCGGCGGTCTCCGAATCGAGCGCCTCGGCGTAGGCCTCCTTGCCGACGAAGTCTTCCTCTTTGACCCCGTGGAGCGTCAGGCCGGCCTCGGCGGGGTTGTAGTCGATCTCCAGTTCCGCGCCCATCAGCCGGTAGCCCTTCTCCATCCGGCCGGTCTCGCCGTAGACGCCGGTGCCGACCGGGCGGATGTCGTACTCCTGGCCGGCCTCGTAGACGGTGTCCCAGAGGCGCTGGCCCTTCTCCATCGGGCAGTACAGCTCCCACCCGAACTCGCCGACGTAGGAGATGCGGAACGCCTTGACCTCCACCGGACCGACGGTGACGTCCTTCATCTCGGCGAAGTCGAAGCTCTCGGCGCTCATCTCCTCCTCGGTGATCTCGTCCAGCAGGGCCTCGGCGTTCGGGCCCCACACGCCCAGCGTACACAGCTCCGAGGACCGGCCGATCAGTTCTGCGTCGCCCTCCAGATGCCGGCCGAACCAGGTCTTGTCCTGGCCGGCGTGGGCGCCGCCGGTGATGACGCGGTAGTGGTTGTTTCCGAGCCGCGCCACCGTCAGGTCGGAGACGAAGCCGGCGTTGGGCGCCAAGACCGGAGTATACACCGACTCGCCGGGATCGAGCGACTGCATCTCCGCAACGCAGATCCGCTCCATATTCTCCGCGGCGTCGCCGCCGACGACGTCGAAGATCCCGAACCCGGTGTCGCCGATCATCCCGACGTTGTCACGCAGATGGAGGTGCTCGGCGAGCGTGATCTCCGACCACCACCGGCTGTCCCACTCGTTGGGACGGCGCAGCCCCTCGATCTCCTCGTCGTACTCCTCGACGAGGTCCTCGTTGGACTCGAACCACCGGGGGCGCTCCCACCCGCCGGCCTCGAAGAACTCGGCGTCGAGCTCCTGTTGGCGGTGGTAGAAGCCGCTGGTCCGGAGCGGCCGGGTGGACTGCCACTGCTCGCGGGGGTGGACGATGCCGTAGATCTTCTGGAACCCCTCGTGGGCACGGCTCTCGACGAACGCATCGGTCTCGCCGTACTCGTCGAACCGGGCGACGTGGTCGTGGGCAACGATGTCGATGTCGGGGTGGCCCTTCGTCATCCACTTCGAGACCTCCCGCGCGATCGCGGGCGCCTCCTTGATCCAGATGGCGGCACACGACCACAGCCCATCGACCTCCGGGATCGGGCCGAGAAGCGGGTGGCCGTCGGGCGTCACCGACAGCAGCCCGTCGATGGAGTGACGGATCCCCGCGCCGGGGTCGTCGAGGACCTCCGGCACGATCTCTAAGGCGTGCTCCATCGACTGCTCGAAGGCGTCCTCGGTGAGCGGCGGCTGGGTCGGCGACAGCGGCGACTCCTCGATCGAGGGGACGTCCTCGACGTCCCAGAGGATCGGGCGGTGCTCGTAGGAGCCGACCTCGAGGTCGTTGCCGTGTTGGCGCTCGTACATCCGCGAGTCCATATCCCGGACGACGGGGTAGTTGATCTCGCCTTCGGTGTCCTCGAAGAACTCGATCGGCCCGACCGAAACAAGCTGGTGGACGGCGGGCGTCAGCGGGATGTCGACGCCGGCCATCTCGGCGATCTTGGGGCTCCACAGCCCGGCGGCGATCACGACCTCGTCGGCCCGGACCGTTCCGCGGTCGGTCTCGACGGCGGCGATCTCGCCGTCCTCGACGTGGAGGTCGGTCACCTCGGTGTTGGGGGCGGTCCGGAGCGCACCCGCGTCTTTGGCCTGCTGTCGGTACAGCTCGCCGGCGCGGAGCGGGTCACAGGTGCCCGCGCCCTTGCTGTAGAAGCCGCCCTCGACGATGTCGGTGTTGACGAAGGGGACGAGTTCCCCGACCTCCTCGGCGGTGAGGAGTTCGGCCTCCTCGCCGAACGCCTTCGCCGAGACGACGCGGCGCTTCAGCTCCTCCATCCGCTCTTCGGTCCGGGCGACCTCGATCCCCCCGGAGTTCTCGAAGACGCCGAACTCCCGGTAGATGTCCCGGCTCTCGGAGGTGATTTGGGTCATATCCTTGCTGTGCTCGACCGGGAAGATGAAGTTCGAGGCGTGGCCGGTCGAGCCGCCGGGATCGGAGAGGGGGCCCTTGTCGATCAGGAGGATGTCGTCGCGTCCCCGCTCGGCGAGCTCCCCGACGAGGGAGCTGCCGACGATACCAGATCCGATGACTACCGTACCCGCGTTCGACGGGAAGTCGTTCGTGCTCATTGGTTTCGGTTGCGTTGGGTTCCCTCACTGTGGCGCTATCCGGTCGCGAGTCCCGTGCGTTGCGCCGAACGTGTTCCCCGTCCGGCGCATACGCTATGCTTCCCGAATCTCGCATATTTAATCACGTGATCAAAAATCAACCCTATTTTATACGCGCGGCTGGCGACCGCGGCGGGCTCGAACACCCAGACCGGCCCGAGAGGCGGCTACAGCCCCGCGAACACCAGGAACGGGAGTACGAACAGCAGCACGAACATCGCGACCAGTCCGACCCCGTAGCTGACGGCGGTCGCGGCGCCGGCGACCCACGCGGGGTGGTCGAAACGGGCGGGCACGTTCATCTGCCTGTTTTGGATTGAGGGCCACGCGAACAAAACAGTACTGCCCACACCGGTGCGGCGACGAAACCGATACTCGTTGCGTCGGTGCGGACGTCCCCCGCGTCGGCCGGTATCTTCGGTGGCCCGGTCACGATCCGGACACCGGATGGCGAACCACAATATAACAGTAAAAAGACACGATGAGGTTCGTGCGTCCCGGCCGGCCGGTACCGGCGTGCCGTGGACGCGGGTCCCTCCGTCCGGCCGAAATCGGGGATGTCGGCGACGTGTGCGGCCGTCACGCTGCCGGGTTTGCCCCCCGTTCGTGGCAACTTTTATTCCGAGATTCGAGAATCACGGACGTATGGTCGCAGACGGAACCGTCACCAGGGAGACGTTCTGGCAGATCAGCCACGCGGGCAAGATACTGTTCTACGTCCTTGCGGCCGTTGCGATCCTGATCTTCGTCTACGGCGTCTACCGGCGGGTCGCCCGCTACACAGAGGGGACCGACGACTGGTTCGACCGGCTCGACGACCTCCCGACCCGGATCGTCGAGGCGACGCGGATCACCCTCTCGAACCGGAAGCTGTTCGACCGCGACACCGCCGGCGGCGTGATGCACGCGTTCATTATGTGGGGGTTTCTCACGCTCCTGATCGGGACCACCATCCTCGCGATCGATATGGACGTCTACCGGCCGCTCACCGGCCTGACGGGCCGGGAGCAGTCCTTCTTCGTGGGTGATTTCTACCTGTCGTACTCGCTGGTGATGGACGCGATGGGGCTGCTGTTCGTCGTCGGCGTCGGCGTCGCGCTCTACCGCCGGTACGCCGCGCGGAAGTGGCGGCTCCGGGGCAAACACACCACCGTCGAGGACGACCTCTTCGTGTGGACGCTGTTCCTCCTGGGCGTCGGCGGCTACCTCGCGGAGGGCGTCCGCATTCTCGGGACCGGTTTCCCCGCCTTCGAGACGGTGAGCTTCGTCGGATGGTTCGTCGCGGACGTGCTCGCGCTCGCGGGGATGAGCCAGTCGACGGCGGCGGCGATCTACCCCGCCGTCTGGTGGTCCCACTCGCTTTTGGCGCTGGCGTTCGTCGCGGCGATCCCTTACAGCAAGCCGTTCCACATGCTCTCGTCGTACGCCAACATCGTGACCCGCGACGAGAAGGCGGGCGCGCGGCTGCCCGGGATCCCGGCGGATCTCGACGCCGACACGGGTGCCGAGAGCATCGACGACTTCTCCTGGAAGGAGCTGCTCGACCAGGACGCCTGTACCAAGTGTGGCCGGTGTTCGGCGGCGTGTCCCGCCGAGTCGTCGGGCCGAAACCTCGACCCGCGGGACGTGATTCTCGACCTGAAACAGTACCGCGAGCGGCGCGATGCTGGCGAGGCCGAGGCGATCGACATCGTCGCCGACGGCGGCGAGAGCGTGGTCGACGCGGAGACGATGGAGTCGTGTATGGCGTGTATGGCGTGTATGGACGCCTGTCCCGTCGATATCGAGCATTTGAAGTCGTTCACCCGGATGAACCGCCAGCTCACCGACACCGGCCAGGTCGACTCCAACGTCCAGGACACCTTCGACAACGTGATGATGATGGGCAACACCTTCGGCGACCCGCCGGACGAGCGCGCCGACTGGGCCGACGAACTCGAGTTCGACATCACCGACGCCCGCGAGGAGGACGTCGAGTACCTCTGGTACGTCGGCGACTACCCCAGCTACGACGAGCGCAACAAGAAAGTCGCCCGGTCGCTGGCGAAGCTGCTGGAGCGCGCCGACGTGGAGTACGGCATCCTCTTCGAAGAGGAGAAGTACGACGGCAACGACATCCGCCGGCTGGGCGAGGAGTTCCTCTACGTCGACCTCGCGGGCCAGCACGTCGAGCAGTTCGAGGACGTCGACCCCGAGCGGATCATCTGTACGGATCCCCACTCCTACAACACGTTCACAAACGAGTATCCGGAGGTCGACTACGAGGCGTTCGCCGACGAGCCGCTGCTCGACTTCGAGTACGACGGCGAGTGGAACCAGGATGGCGAGATCGAGGTGCTCCACTGGACCCAGGCGGTCGAGGAACTGGTCGACGACGGCCGACTCGGGCTCTCCGGCGACGAACTCGACTACACCGTCACCTACCACGATCCGTGCCACCTCGGGCGGTACAACGACGAGTACGAGGCCCCGCGGGAGCTCATCCGCGCCACCGGCGCGACGCTCTCGGAGATGCCCCGGAACCGCAACGAATCGTTCTGCTGTGGCGGCGGGGGCGGCGGTCTCTGGATGGACATCGACGAGGAGACCAAACCCAGCGAGGAGCGGATGCGTGAAGCCTTGGAGGACACCGACGCCGGCGACGCGGTCGAGAAGTTCGTGGTCGCCTGCCCGATGTGTATGACGATGTACGAGGACGGCCGGAAGACCGGCGGCTACGAGGACGACATCGAGATCGTCGACGTCGCGGAGCTCCTGGTCGAGGCGATCGAGAGCCGCCCCGACCCCGATGCGGCGGCGGGTGCGACCGCTGCCGCCGACTGACAGGCGCTCGCCCCGCCGGTTCGAGCGCCCCGCCCGCCGGTCCGGCGTCTCCGTCCGCCGACCCCTCCCACGACATATCGGGGATCCGAGACCCGGGGAGCGGGTGGAAACCCGCCGATCACCCCGGTTCAGCCATCGTTTCCCGCCGTGGCTCGGAAAACTATTTCCCAGTGGATCGTGTCAATCTCATTGCTCCAGGCCGATGTACCAGACAATACTCATTCCGTACGACGGGAGCGACGAATCGGAGAAAGGCGCGACACACGGGCTCGAACTCGCGGCCGCGCTCGACGCCGACGTTCAGGGCATCTACGTCATCGACCTCCCCGGCGCCCCGCGGGCGCTGTCGCTCCGGGACGACGAAGAGCGGATGCGCGAGGAGTACCGTGAGTACGGCGAGAACATCCTCGACTCCCTCGGCGACCGGGCCGCCGAACACGGCGTCGGGTACTCCTCAACGATCCGCACGGGCACTCCCAGCGAGGAGATCGTCGACTACGCCGAAGCCGAGGGAATCGACGCCATCGTGATGGGATCGGCCTACCGGGGGAAGATCGGCGGGATCCTCGGCAGCACGATGGACAAGGTGGTCCGGACCGCGGCGGTGCCGGTGATCACCCAGCGGATGCAGATGGACGAGGTGTAACCGTACGCGACGGGCTTCGCCCGTCGATCACCACTCCGTCGACCCGCATAGATGCCCGCGAACCCGCCACAGCCGCCGGACTCACACCAGCCGGCTTTCGCGAAAGTAGATCACGAGACTGGCGCTGAAGAAGCTCACGCCCGCGGCGGTGTACCGCCCCACCGACAGCGCGTAGAGCGCAACCCCGAAGAGCACGACCACGAGGACCGCAGCGACGGTGGCGAGGTAGTTGACCATACCCCGGTGCCGGCGTGAATCGGTATAATACTGTCGTCATACTGTCAGCGACGCTCGCGTGACGGCATCCGACAGCAGCGGGTACCGGCACGCCGACATCGTCAGAAGTCGTGTCTGAACTCCCAGTGGTACCGGCAGGAGTGACACGTCGCCCACTCCGGCACGTCGATGGACTCGGGGTGGCGCTGGCCGTGCTCCATCTCGTCGCCGCAGACCGGACACCGGAGGTACTGCAGTTCGAGGTCGGTGAACTCCTCGTGGGAGTGCTCCGCAACGCACCGGGGACAGTCGATGTCGTCGTGTGGATGTCGCTGTACCACGTCGCTGTCGCACCGGGAACACCGGAGCATCGCCGGCGGCCGGGAGCCCCACCCCACGTCGCCGTCGATCGTCGTCGTGCTGGTCTCGGGACTCGACAGACGAAACCCGGCGTTGTCGGGGTTCTTCTGTAACGGTGCGAGGATCCGGAGCCCGGCCCGCCGGAGCCACCGAACCACAACAAGTAACGATTCGATCACTGTGTGTCCGTATGGGCCGTGTCTACCTTAATGCCACGCAGGTGTGCACTCCGGCTCCGCGAGCAGACACTCTATGTGACGCGTACGCGCACTCGGTGTGCGTGTGCGCTTCCTACATACCAGTACATATCCTGGTTTCCCGTCCCGTAGCCGGCCAGAACCGCGAGGCGTTCGATATGATAAAACTACCCGCCAGTCGCTGTCCGGCAACGCTCAATTCCTTCCTAACGGGAGTTTCAGACCCTGGAGACCATCTCCCTGCCCAACCTTTATTATAATATAGCGATTGCTATGTTGTGAGGTAGTGTACCATCCCACTCAGGAGTGAGCCAATCACACCACACGGTAACGGGGCACGCCCCCGAGACGACGTACAGTTCGACGACCGGAAACGGGGAGCGGACCACTCCGAGGGGGTAAGCGAACGGAAGCGTCCGTTGCGGCAGCAGCACATATGATCACGAACAAACACCGGAGAAGCGAAACGGAGGTACCGTATGTCAGGTAGCGACGACACCACCGGCGAGATGTCCGACGGACTGCAGGTGGAGCTGTTCCACCCCGACTCCGACCGGGAGCCGGGTGACACCAACATCCAGAAGTTCGGGTTCGACGTTCACCCGATCGTCTTCCCGATTGCGCTGGTAATCATCGTCGCGTTCGTCGCGGCGACGATCCTGCTCGGCGACGCGGCGGCGTCGGTGTACAGCGACATCTTCACGTTCATCAACAGCACGTTCGGGTGGTTCTACATCCTGGCGGTGAACCTGTTCATCCTCACGATCGTGTACTTCGCCGCCAGCAAGTACGGGTCCATCCGTATCGGCGGCGTAGAGGCCGAAAAGGAGTTCAGCGACTTCTCGTGGATGGCGATGCTGTTCAGCGCCGGGATGGGGATCGGCCTGATGTTCTTCAGCGTCGCCGAGCCGATGTGGCACTTCGGTAGCAGCGCGTCGGACTTCATGGTCGTCCCGCCGGCGTTCGAGGCCTCGGGCGGCACGGCGGCCGCGGCGTCGGCCGCGATGGCCCAGACGTTCTTCCACTGGGGCTTCCACCCGTGGGCGATCTACGGGCTGGTCGCGCTGGGGCTGGCGTTCTTCTCGTTCAACCGCGGCCTGCCGCTGACCTTCCGGTCGATCTTCTGGCCGCTGCTCGGCGAGCGGATCTACGGGTGGCCGGGCCACCTGATCGACCTGGTCACGGTGTTCGCGACGCTGTTCGGCCTGGCGACGTCGCTCGGTCTCGGCGTCGCACAGGTCAACACCGGACTCAACTACGTCTTCGGGAACCTGCTCGGGGTCGCGAG
Organism: Halobellus ruber; assembly: GCF_014212355.1. Lineage (NCBI taxonomy): Archaea > Methanobacteriati > Methanobacteriota > Halobacteria > Halobacteriales > Haloferacaceae > Halobellus > Halobellus ruber. The sequence goes on along the minus strand of NZ_JACKXD010000003.1, from coordinate 372,802 downwards.
CGTCCCCACGGGAACGATTCCGCAGGTGCTTCTGATCGCCGGCATCACCGGAATCGCGACGCTGTCGGTCGCAGCCGGCCTCGATGGCGGCGTCAAACGGCTCAGCACCGCGAACCTCTACATCATGTTCGCGATGCTGGCGTTCCTGTTCATCGTGGGACCGACCCTCTACATCCTGGGCACGCTGTCCGGCGGGCTCGGCGCCTACCTCCAGAACTTCCTGGAGCTCAGCTTCTTCACCGGCATCGTCGGTGGCGGCGCCGCCCTCGGCGGCTACACCGTCCAGGGCTGGATGGGGTCGTGGACCGTCTTCTATTGGGGCTGGTGGATCGCGTGGTCGCCGTTCGTCGGGATGTTCATCGCGCGGATCTCGAAGGGCCGGACCGTTCGTGAGTTCGTCCTCGGGGTCCTCGTGCTCCCGTCGATGTTCTCGTTCGTGTGGCTCTCGACCTTCGGCGGCTCCGCGCTGTTCGTCGAGCTTCAGGGCGGCGCCGGCATCGCGTCGGCGGTCGCAGAACAGGGCCAGACCGTCGCGATGTTCGCGATGCTGAGCAACTTCCCGCTTGCTCCGGTCTCGGGGCTGCTCGCGACGCTTCTGGTCATCACGTTCTTCGTCACGTCGTCGGACTCGGGGTCGCTGGTCATCGACCACCTGACCTCGGGCGGCAAGCACGACGTGCCGAAGGTCCAGCGCATCTTCTGGGCGGTCACCGAGGGCGCGGTCGCGGCGGTCCTGCTCGTCGGCGGCGGCCTCAGCGCGCTCCAGACGGCCGCGATCACGACCGGGCTCCCCTTCGGGGTCATCCTGGTCCTGATGTGTTACACGGTGTATCTCGGGCTCCAAAACGAGTACGAGATCCTCGAATCCGAGGAGTTCGCGGATCGGATCGAGGACCTCACCGATCAGGACGAAGTCGACATCGTCACCACCGGCGACGAGACGGTCACCGAAATCAGAGGCGGCGAGACGGAGGGCGGCGACTGAGCAGCCGACCCTCGCCGCGACGCTCCGACGTACGGAACTGAACAACTGATTCGTTTTCGCCGACCGCCCGTTCCCGGGGGGTCGGTGCTTCCGCACTCCCACACCGAGCGGCTGCGCCGTCGCGCATCTACGCTACGAACCGTGGCGTCAATGCTTTCACACAGGGCAGCCGCGTCGTCGACCGCGACTCCCGTCGAACGGTGCTCCCGGCCCCCGGCCGGCGTCGGTGTCGCTCAGTAGTACTTCCACTCGTCGTCGTCGTCGCCGTCGGCCCGCCGCTGGACGCCCTCCCCGCCCGCGTCGTCGTCGGGCCACTCGATGCCGTCGCCGGTCAGGCTCTGGTAGGCGAACCCGACCAAGGCGGCGAGCATCACCGCGAGCATCACCGCCCCCGCGATGGTCACGAGCTGGGTGAGCATCTCGACGGGGAGCTGGAGTACGACCATACACCCACGTACGCTCCCGTCCCCTATCAGCCTTCCCTGGCCTGGCGTTTCGCGTTGTCCTCGTGGACCCAGCGTTTCACCGGTCCGCCGAGCCCGATCGCCGCGACGACGAACCACGCGACGGTGCCGGGCAGTGTGGGCAACGCCAGGACGGCCACCGCGCCGACCAGTCCGGCGGCGGCCACGCCGAGGAACGGATCCCGGAAGCCGGCGGCGTCGGCGAGCCACGTCCCCAAGACGGCGTACCCGACCCCGCCGAGCGACAGCAGGATGCCGATCAAGGCGAGGCCGCTGACGGTTGCCACCGCCGTCGCCCCGACGCCGACCCTGGAGAGCTGGCTGAACGCGTACGCGCCGAAGAAGGCCACCAGGCCGTACGCCATCACACCGTAGACCGCAGACACGAGCGGGTTCGCCGTCGACGCCTCGACCGCGTCGTCGACGCGGCCGCCGTACCGGTACACCACGAACCCCCCGACGAGCGTGCTCGCGAGGAACGCGGCCATCGCCCGGGTCGGCGGCGAGGACCCGAGTCGGGCGACCGGCTCGAACGCTTGCAGCGGGAGCGCCGTCGCCGGTCCTACCGTGGCCGCGGTCTGACACAACACACCGGACCGTAGTGCGGCCGGGTGTGAAAGCCTATCGGAGCCGGCTCACTCCCCGCCGATCCCGCCGGTCACGGTCCGGATCGCCGCGACGTTCTCGGCGACGTCGTGGACTCGGACCACGTCGGCACCCCGGTCGGCCGCGATCGAAGTCGCGGCGATCGTCGGCGTCAGCCGGTCGTCGCCGGCGACGTCGGCCCCCGCGAACATCGACTTCCGGGAGTGGCCGATCATCACCGGACAGCCCAGCGCCGAAAACTCCCCGGCGCGGTCGATCAGCTCGTGGGACTCGGCGGCGACCTTCCCGAAGCCACAGCCCGGGTCGACCACGATGCTGTCGCGGTCGACGCCCGCGCGCTCGGCCCGGAGGATCTGCTCGGTCAGTTCCTCGAGGATGTCCTCGACGACGTCGTCGTAGACCGGATCGTTGTCGGGATCGACCGGGACGGAGTGGCTGTGCATCAGGATCAGGCCGGCGTCGTGCTCCGCGACCACCCCGGGCATTGCCGGGTCCGCGAGTTCGGAGACGTCGTTGACGATGTCGGCGCCCGCTTCCAGGGCGGCGTCGGCGACGGCCGCCTTCCGGGTGTCGACCGAGATGGGGGCGTCGAGGTGGTCGAGCCGCTCGATCACCGGCACCACCCGGTCGATCTCGGTGTCGATCGGGACGGGCTCGGCGCCCGGCCGGGTGCTCTCGCCGCCGACGTCGATCACGTCGGCGCCCGCGTCGAGCATCGCCTCCGCGCGGTCGACCGCGGCCTCGACGGCCTCGTACTTCCCGCCGTCGTGGAAGCTGTCGGGCGTGACGTTGAGGATCCCCATCACCGCGGTGCCGTCGTCGGCGATCGGCCCCAGCCGCGCGTCGGCGGTCCGGCCGTTCGGATCGAGTTGTTCCGCCAGCTGTTCGGCCACGCGGCGGAGCCCCAGCCCCTCCGCCGACAGCGTCCGCGCGAGTTCGCGGAACTGCGTGGTCGTCCCCGAAAGCACCGTCGCGACCAGCTTCTCGGGGCTGCCGGCGTCCGAGCGGTGGCACTGGCCGCCGATCGACGACAGGTGCTCGGCCACGCGCTCGGCTTGGTCCGGGCGGAGGTGGGTTCGGAACAGCCGGCGATCGACGTCGGCGGCGGTCACGGGGCCGTCGCGTTCGGGGCGCTCCGGTCCCCCGGTACCGGTTCCGGTGGCCGCGTCGGCGCCGAACGCGGCGCCGACGAACGAGTTTCCGGTGTGTGTCGTTCGCGTGCGGGCGGTGGGCACGAGCAGCCGCGTCCACCGGTCCCGCGCCTCCGCGACGGCGTACAGCGACCCGGTGACGAGCACGAAGTCGTCGGGGCCGGCGGCGGCGATCGCGCGCTCTGTCGCCTCCGGCACCGACGGGACGGTCTCGACGCCGTCGGCGTACCCCGAGAGCGCGTCGGCCAGGACCGCGGGGTCCTCGGCGCGGTCGAGATCCGGCCGGGTGGCGTACGCTGCCGTGATCTCCGGGTACGACTCGATCATCCGCTCGTAGTCCTTGTCGGACATCGCCGCGAAGACCAGATGGAGGTCGTCGTAGTCGTACCGTCCGACGAGGTCGGCGATCGTGGCCGCCGCGCCGGGGTTGTGCGACCCGTCGAGGACGATCATCGGGTCCCGGCTCATGATCTCGAAGCGGCCGGGCCAGGTCACCGACCGGAGGCCGGCAGCGATCGCGTCGCGGTCGGCGTCGGCGACCTGGCGGGCGAGCGTCGCGGCCACGCCCGCGTTGGTGGCCTGGTGGGAGCCTAAGAGTGGGAGGTTGGCGTCGACCGACCACCCCGGGCCGCGGATCGAGACCTCGCTTTCCACCGGCGACCGCATCCCCGTCTCGACCGCGACCACGTCGGGGTCGGCGTCGTCCGGGCCGACGGTGACGACGTCGGTGAGCTCCCGGATCGCCGCCAGGGCGTCGCCGTCGGCGCCGGTGACGAGCGGCGCGTTCTTCGGCGCGACCTGGGCCTTGTCGCGGGCGATCTCCTCGACGGTCTCGCCCAGGAGTTCGGTGTGCTCGAGGCTGACGCTCGTGACCGCGCTGGCGACCGGGTCGACCGCGCTGGTGGCGTCGTACCGGCCGCCGATCCCGACCTCCAGGATCGCCACGTCGACGTCCAGTTCGCTGAAGTGTCGGAGCGCGACCGCGGTCAACACCTCGAAGTGTGTGGGCTCGTCGTCGTCCGCCCGGAGCCGGTCGATGCAGGGGACCAGTTCCTCGGCGTACTGCGACAGCAGCGATTTCGGGATCTTCCGTCCGTCGACGCGGAGTTGCTCCCGGAAGTCGTTCAGCCCCGGCGAGGTGAACAGCCCGACGCTCACGCCAGCGTTGCGGAGGACGCCGTCGAGCATCCGCGCGGTGCTGCCCTTCCCGTTCGAGCCCGCGATCTGCACGCAGTCGACGTCGAGGTGGGGGTCGCCGAGGTGCGACAGCATCCGGGCCGTCGTGTCGATCCCGAGTTTCGGCCGGCGCTGTTGAAACGAGGTGAGATAGTCCGCGGCCGCGTGGTAGTCCATACGCCGTACTCGGCGTTGGTCACCTGATTAAGGTGTCGGGGACGGGCCGTCGCGGGGGCCGGTCGCGCCCCCGCTCGGGGTCGATCCCGGTCCGCGCCCGCGCGATCCTTCACGCGCACCTCATCCTCACGCCGAGTGAGCGCGTCGCGCGCGCCGGCCGCACCCGCCGGGCTCCGGAAACGCGTCGTATCGGCGCGTTGGTACGTTCGCGACCGCTCCGTGGTGACTTCGGTACCCTTAGGTGATCCCCTGCGGGACTGGCGGGTATAATGTCAGACGACGACGGCGGGTTCCCGACAGACTACGAGATCGCGAAATCGGCCGAAAAAGAGCACATCACGGACGTTCTGGACTCGTGGGGCATCGGGAGCGAGGACCTCGAACTGTTCGGCGATTACAAGGCCAAACTGAGCCACGACGCGGTCACTCGGCTCCGCGACAACGCCGAGAACAAGGAGGGCAACCTCATCCTCGTGACGGGGATGACGCCGACCCCGATGGGCGAGGGCAAGACCGTCACCACGGTCGGCCTCGGCCAGACGCTCAACCACGTCGGCGAGGACGCGATGATCGCGATCCGCGAACCGTCGCTCGGGCCGGTCTTCGGCGTAAAGGGCGGTGCGGCGGGCGGCGGCTACTCCCAGGTGCTGCCGATGGAGGACATCAACCTCCACTTCACGGGCGACCTCCACGCGCTGACGTCGGCGCACAACCTCATCTCGGCGATGCTGGACGCGAAGATCTCACAGAGCGACGAGTTCGACCTCGACGTCAACGACGTCTCCTGGCCGCGCTCGATGGATATGAACGACCGCGCGCTCCGGAACATGGTCGTCGGCCTCGGGGAGAGCGGCGGCACGCCCCGCGAGGATCGCTTCCTCCTGACGGCGGCGTCGGAACTGATGGCGGTGCTGTGTCTCGCCGAGGACCTCGGCGACCTCAAGGAGCGCGTCGCCCGGATCATCGTCGCCTACGAGAAGGACGGCGGCGTGATCACCGTCGACGACTTAGACGCCACGGGCCCGGTCACGATGCTCCTGAAGGACGCGATCAAGCCGAACCTCGTCCAGACGATCGAGGGCACGCCCGCGTTCGTCCACGGCGGTCCGTTCGCGAACATCGCCCACGGCACCAACTCCCTGATCGCCGACAAGACGGCGTTCGGGATGGGCGATTATCTGGTTACGGAGGCCGGGTTCGGCTCCGACCTCGGCGCCGAGAAGTTCATGAACATCGTCTGCCGGCTGGGCGATATGACCCCGAACGCGGTCGTGCTCGTCTCGACCGTCCGCGCCCTGAAGTACCACGGGATGGGGATGTGGCCCGCCGACCTCGACGCGGTCACGGAGGCCGGCGTCGAGGAACTCGAAGCCGGCTTCGAGAACCTCGACAAACACGTCGCGAACCTCCAGAAGTTCGGCGTACCCGTCGTGGTCGCGTTGAACCGCTTCCCCGACGACTCCGACGAGGAGGTCCAGGCCGTCCTCGACCACTGCCGGGAGGACCTCGGCGTCCGGATCGCCGAGTCCAACGTCTTCGCGGAGGGCAGCGAGGGCGGCGTCGACCTCGCGGAGCACGTGATCGAGGCGGCCGACGAGGCCGACGAGGACGACTTCGACCACCTCTACCCCGACGAGGCGTCGATCAAGGAGAAGATCGAGACGGTCGCAACCGAGGTCTACGGCGCGGAAAGCGTCAACTACGTCGGTAGCGCCGAGGACGACATCGCGCGGATGGAAGAACTCGGCTTCGGCGACATGCCGGTGTGTCTCTCGAAGACGTTCCACTCGTTGAGCGATGACGCCTCGAAGAAGGGCGCGCCCTCGGGGTGGGAACTTGACGTGCGCGAGCTGTACCCCTCCGCCGGCGCGGGCTTCCTGGTCGTGCTGACGGGTGACGTGCTGGATATGCCCGGCCTGCCCGCCGAACCTGCCGCGGCCGGGATGGACATCGACGAGGACGGCAACATCAGCGGCCTGTTCTAAGCCGGACGGGGCGGTCGCGACGCGGTCTTTTGCCGCTGCTCACGCTACTCCTGACCGAGCACCCACAGCGTCTTGTAGAGGTCCCACAGCGAACAGTCACACCGTTCGGCGACCGCCCGATAAGTTTCCAGATACCGTTCGTAATCCTCAAGTGTCGGCGGGTCCGGGTAGTCGGCGTCGAGTTCCCCGGCTGCCCGGAGCACTCCCCACTGCCGGTCGTCGACGACCACGTACCGTTCGGGGTCGATGAACTGGCAGAACGCCGACCCGATGGGGACGTCGACGCCGGCGAGCTCGGTCAGGTGCGCCAGCATCTCCGCGGCGTCCTCGGCGTCGACGGCCGCGGAGATAGCGTCGTGGACGTCCTCGTAGTCGTTGTCGCCGTAGGCGTCCTCCAGCGCCCGGCGGTCGCGGTTCGGGAACCCGCCCAGGAACCGGCGGCCGTACCACTGGACGACCCACTCGGCGTCGCGCCACCCGTAGTCGCCCCCCTCGAACGTTTCCGGGAGGAGCTCGCGGTGCTCCTCCTCGACGGTCGACAGCGCCTGTACCTCCGGGTATTTCTCCGACTGCTCGGCGACGACGTCGGCGGTGAGGTCCATACCTCGACTACTCCCGCCGCGCGCCTCAACGTTTCCCTCCGTCGCGGCCGGGCGACCGCAGTCCGCGGCTCCCTGGACTCAACCCATCGCACGCCCGACAGTTCCACGGCCCGAATCCGCCGAACAGCCCGCCGCCGCCGGGTGTGAGGAAAGATTCATACTCGTGGCCGGGGTCGTCTCTAGACGAGATGACCGAACACGCGGAGGCAAAACACTATGTCAAGTGAAGAACAGGAACCAGTCAAGACGATCTGTCCGTACTGCGGTGTGGGTTGTGGCATCAAGATCGCACAGGACGACGAGGGCGAAGTCTCGTTCCGTCCGTGGGGTGATGCGCCGGTCAACGACGGTAGCATCTGCATCAAGGGCGGCGCGGCGACGCAATCGGTCAACCACGAGGACCGCTTGACCGACCCCCTGGTCCGCGACGACGACGGTGAACTCCGCGAGGCGTCGTGGGACGAGGCCTACGAGGTGGTCGTCGAGAACATGGAGCGCATCCGCGAGGACCACTCCGCGCAGGGCGTGGGCTTCTACGGGTGTTCGAAGGCGATGAACGAGGAGAACTACCTCATCCAGAAACTGGCCCGACGCTACGGCACCAACAGCGTCGACACCTGCACCCGGATGTGCCACTCCTCGACGGTGTACGCCCTCAAGAACAGCCTCGGCGAGGGCGCGATGACGAACAGTATGGCCGACCTCGAAGAAGCGGCCGACGTGTTCTGGATTCAGGGCGCAAACCCCGGCGAGCAACATCCCATCGCCAACAGCCAGTACTTCCGGCAGGCCGTCCTCGAAGGGGCGACGGTCATCCAGGTCGACCCCCACGCCAACAAGACCACGCGGTCGTTCAAGATCGACGAAACCGACCGCCACATGCACCTCCAGCTCGAACCGGGGACCGACATCCCCCTGCTGAACGTCGTCATCAAGACCATCCTCGAAAAGCACGAGGAGAACCCCGACGAGGGCTGGATCGACGAGGAATTCATCGAGGAGCGCACCGAGGGCTTCGAGCACCTCACGGAGACCCTCGCGGACTTCGACAAGGAAGCGGCGGCCGAGGAAGCCGGCGTCCCGCTGGAGGACATCGAACGCGCCGCCGAGAAGTACGCGATGGCGAACAACGCCGCCATCTTCACCGGGATGGGGATGAGCCAGCACACCTGCGGCGTCGACAACGTCCAAAACGAGATCAACCTCGCGCTGATCACGGGCAACCTGGGTCGACCGGGGACGGGCGTCAACCCCCTGCGCGGCCAGAACAACGTCCAGGGCGCGTCGGACGTCGGTGCGATGCCGAACGTCCTCCCGGGGTACCGTGACGTCTCCGATCCCGAGGTCCGTGCGGACGTCGAGGAGGTCTGGGACTTCGAGATCCCCTCGGAACCCGGCCTGACGAACGTCGAGGTCTCCCACGAGATCGGCGACACGATCCACGGACTCTACATCATGGGGGAAAACCCCGTGATGAGCGAACCCGACACCAACCGGGTCGAGGAGCGCCTCGACGAACTCGACTTCATGGTGGTACAGGACATCTACAAGACCGAGACCGCCGAGTACGCCGACGTGATCCTTCCCGCAACGTCGTGGGCGGAACGCGACGGGACGGTGGTCAACACGGACCGCCGGACCCAGCGGATGCGCGGCGTCGACAAGGTCCACCCGAACACCAAAGACGACCTCGAGATCCTCTGTGACGTCGGCAACCGCTTGTTCGGCGACGGCTCCTTCGACTTCGACGGCCCCGAGGCGGTCTTCGAGGAACTCCGGCAGGTCGCCCCCATCTTCCACGGGATGACCTACGATCGCCTCGGCGAGGAGGGGATCCACTGGCCCTGCTACGAGCCCGGCGACGAGGGCGCTGACTACCTCTACGACGACGGGTTCACCACCGAGAGCGGTCTCGGCCGGATCGAAGGCGTGAGACACCAGCCGCCCAAGGAGACCCCCGACGAGGAGTACCCGCTCATCCTCACGACGGGCCGCATCATCGAACACTACAACACCGGGACGATGAGCCGACGCTCCGAGACGCTCAACCGCGTCGAACCGGAGAACTTCGTCGACGTCCACCCGAACGACGCCGACCGCTACGGCATCGAGGACGGCGACTACGTGACGCTCAAATCCCGGCGCGGCGAGATCGAGGTCGAGGCGCGGGTCACCGAGGACACGAAGGAGGGCACCGTCTGGACGACGCCGCACTTCGCCGACGCCGCGGGCAACCGCCTCACCAACGACGTCCTGGACGAACGCGCGAAGATCCCCGAGTACAAGGCCGCAGCCGTGGAGATCGAGGTCAGCGTCACGACCGACGACGCCGAGGCCGACGCCGCCGACGCGCCCGCGGACGACTGACCCACCGCCGGAGCCCGATTCCGACTTTTTACTGCGTCACCGGTTCCCGCGCCACCGGCGTCTCGCCGTCGACGACGTCCAGGAGGTCCAGCCGGTCGAGCAGCCCCTGCGAGGGCACGCCGTTTTCGTCCCACTCCCGGGCCGCGTAGTAGCGCCGCCGGAGCCGGTCGAACCACCCCGCGTCGATCCCGCGGCCGTCCGCGGGCCCGCCGCTGACGGGGCGCTCGAAGGCCGCCGGCAGGGTCTCGTCGGCGGCGTCGAACCCCTCGCGGACGTTGAACAGTCGGGTCAGCGTCCAGATCCGCTCGCCCGCGCGGAGCAGTTCCGCCGGATCCGTCGGGGCGACGGCGTCGACCGCGGCGAGCCACTCGGCGCCGAGGTCGTCCTCCAGGACGGCCCCCGCGAAGTCGTCGGCGATCAGGCTCCAGAGCGTGGCCGTGATCGTCTGTTCGCGGAGCACCACCTCGACGCGGTCGGCGTCGTCCCACTCCTCGCCGAACACCTCGGTTTCGGCCGGCAGCGACCGGCGGTGACACGCCCCGCGGTCGCTCGTGGCGTACGCCAGCGCCATCGTCGGCGACCCGCGGGGGTCGTAGGCGGGGACCTCCATCGACTTGATCGTGGGGACCAGGTCGGCGCCGCCCAGCCGGTCGGCGGCGGCCTCGACGCCGTCGGCCAAGGCGTCGGGTACCCCCGGCTCCCGGGCCGCGATCGCCTCGATAGTCTCCCGGGCGGCCTCGCGGTCGCCGAAAGCCGGGCGCGCGTCGGCGTCGAGCCCCATCTCCGCGGGGTCGACGACGCCCTCCTCGGCCGCGCGGATCGCCCACGCGACGGCGTTGCCCGCGCTGATGACGTCGAGCCCGAGGCGGTCGCAGGTCCCGCCCAGCGCCGCCACGGCGTCGAAGTCGTCGATGCCGAGCCCCGCGCCCAGCGACATCGGGGTCCCGCCCCGCGGCACCGACTCCCCGGCGTCGGTCTCGACGCGGAACCCGCCGACGACCCCCTCGCCGTCGCGCTCGCGGTCGATCGCGGCCTCCCTGACGGCCTCGATCCCGATGTCGCTGGCGCCGTCGAAGGAGCCCTCCTGCCACCCGCGGGTCGAGAGCACGCCGACCTCGTCGGCGAAGTCGACGGTCTCCAAGGTCGCGCTCGCGGCGTGCCACCGTCCGACGTCGGTTTCGCGGTAGCGCCGCTTGTAGGTCTCCTGGAGGGCCGCGATCTCGGGGTCCGGTTCCGGAGGCGTGCCGCGCGCGACGACCGCCTTCAGCCGCTTTGCGCCCATCACCGCCCCCGCACCGCCGCGGCCGGCGTGGTGGTCGCCGCCGTCGGAGGCGATTGTGGCGTAGGTGACCCGGTTTTCCCCCGCCGGGCCGACGCAGGCGACCGCGCCTTCGAGCGCCTCGCAGGTCTCGACGACGTCCCGGCCCCAGAGGTCCGCCGCCGGCGAGAGCGTCGCCTCGCCGTCGTCGAGTTCGAGGACGACCGGCTCGTCGGCCCGCCCGGTGATCGCGATCCCGAGCGCGCCGTCGACCGCGCCAACGAGCGCGTCGGCGAAGTCGCCGCCGCTGTAGGAGTCGAGGAAGGTGCCGGTCAACGGCGAGCGGGTGATCGCCGCGAACTGCGTCTCGCCGGGGAGCAGGCCGGAGAGCGGTCCCAGGGCGAAGAGGAGGTGGTTGTCGGGGCCCAGCGGGTCGGTCCCGGCGTCGAGCCGGTCGTAGAGGTACCGGGCGCCGAGGCCCTTGCCGCCGATGTAGTCGGCCAGCCACCGCTCCGGAACGGGCTCGCGCTCGACCGTGCGGTCGGTCAGATCGACCTCAAGGAGGTGGGCGGCCGCGTCGGTCATACCGGAGTTTGCGAGCGAAGATTCATTAACCGTTTGTTACGGTCCCGTCGGCCGATACGCGACTTAACGACGCGGAACGGCGCTCACTCGGTCGTCGCGATGGCCTCGATCTCGACGGCGGCACCCTTCGGGACCGCGCCGGCGCCGACCGCGCTTCTGGCGGGCGGCGCCTCCTCGAAGAACTCGCTGTAGGCCTCGTTGAACGCGTCGAAGTCGTCGATGTCGTCGAGGAAGACGGTCGTCTTCAACACGTCCGACAGCGACAGCCCCTCGGATTCGAGGATGGCCTCGACGTTCCGGAGGCACTGTCTGGTCTGTTCGGCGACCGGCTCGTCGTCCAGCAGTTCGCCGTCGACGGTCAGCGGGAGCTGGCCGGCGGTGATGAGGAGGCTGCCGTTCGTCGTCGCCTGGCTGTACGCGCCGACCGCGGCGGGTGCGTCGTCGGTGCTGATAGTCCGTTTCATACGCTCCGTAGTTCCCCGGCTGCGGGGTTAAAAACCGGCGGGACGGCTACGGTCCGGGCTCAACCTGATACGTATCTTAGGTGATGTGCCGGCCCCGGCGCCGAGTCCGGGGGTGGCGCGGGCAAACCCTCCCGTGCGTGCCGCGGGGCGGCAGTACTGTTATGTTCCGGATCCGCGAACGGGTGATAGTGGTTGACTCACAGAGCGGGGCGGACGAGCGTCCGTTCGAGCGGATGTTCTACCCGGTCGACCGGATCCCGTTCGTCGAGTGGCGGGAGTTCTCCGGCGCCAAGCCCACGGTAGCGCTGGTAGCCGCGGTGACCGTGCTCGCTTTCGTCACCGGGCTCTCGAACCTGAGCCAGCCGCAGGTCGTCGTCGGGGGGCCGCTGGGGGGCGTTCTCCCCGGCGCACGCGTCTTCGTCCGGTTTGCGGGGGTGTTGTTCGCGTTCCCGCTGGCGCTCGTGACGTTCGGGCTCAGCCGGCGGCGGCGGGCCGCGTGGGTCGCTGCGGTCGCCCTGGTGCCGCTGCTCGCGGCCTTCCCGTTCCTCACGGGACGACCGACGGAGATCCCGCTGTTCTTCATCGTCCTCGTGACAGTGCCCTTGCTCGTCGCCAACCGCGAGGAGTTCGACACCGCCCTGGCGCTGTCGTCGCTCCAGATCGCGTCGTTGACCTCGATCCTCGGGGTCGTCCTCTACGGCACCATCGGCTCCTACGGCCTCCGCGAGCAGTTCGTCGAGCTCGAAAGCTGGGGCGACGCGTTCTACTACGTCATCGTCACCATCGCGACCGTCGGCTACGGCGACATCACCCCCCGGACGACGGAGGCGGAGCTGTTCTCGCTGTCGGTGATCCTGCTCGGGACCGGCGCGTTCACCGTCGCGGTCGGCGCCCTCGTCGGTCCCGCGATCGAATCCCGGATGGCAGCTGCGTTCGGAACCATGACCGCATCAGAACTCGCGCTTCTCGAGGACCACCTGGTGGTGCTCGGCTACGGCGACGTGACCGAATCGTTCCTCGATCAGGTCGACGACGGCACCGACCTGGTCGTGGTGACAACAGACACCGACGCCGCCGCGCGGCTGTCGGACGCCGGAATCGAGGTGCTGACCGACGACCCCACCGACGAGTCGGCGCTCGCGGACGCGCGGGTCGACGCCGCACGCGGGGTCGCGGTCGCGAGCGACGACGACGCCACCAACGTGCTCGCGGTGCTCGCAACCCGGAACGTCAACCCCGAGGTCCGGATCGTCGCGGTCGCGAACGGCGACACCCACGTCGACAAACTGGAGACTGTCGGCGCCGACGAGGTGATCGACCTCCGGTCGATCGGCGGCCGACTCCTCGGGGCGACGGTGCTGGAATCCGACGCCGACGACGCCAGTTCCCCCCTCGACGACCTGCTCGGGTCGGCGGAGGGCAGTCACCCCGAGGGCGCCGACTCGACGATCGACCCGGAGGGCGCGCCGATCGACCCCGACGATGTCGAGTCCTGATCCCCGCGAGGCGTCCGTCCTCGCCGGCCGCACCCGCCCGCGAGGTGCCCCGACCGCGCTCGCCGCCGCCGCGCCGACAGTAAAATACCGTTCCTCGACAACATACCGCGTATGAGCACAGTCGAAGCGGAGGGGGGACGCCGGACAGCCGCCGGCGCCCTCCTGTCGGCGTTCGTCGCCTCCGGCGCGGTCGTCCTCGTGGGGTTCTTCTTCCCGGGGCTGGTCGGCGGCCTCCTCGGCGGCCAGACGTGGCTGGTGGTGGCGCTGTCGTTCTTCGGCTCCGGTTTGGGCTACCTCGCGGTGTTACCCCACGACACGGACGCGCCCGCCGAGTCCTCGGGGTCGACGCTGCTCGCCATCCGCCGGGGGTCGGTCCGGTCGGTCCTCTCCGACGTCGTCGCCGCCCACGACCCGGTGATCCTGGGGCTCCCGATCGTGGTCTTTACGACGTACTTCGCGCTCCAACTGGCCTTCCCCGCCGGCACGACCGCCGCGATCGACGGGCTCTCCCGGGGCGTCCTCCGGGGGATGGGGCCGGCGTTGCTCGGGGTGGCGCTGCTCGCGGTGCTGTACTGTGGGGCGCTGCTCCTCGGGCCGTGGGGCGACATCAAACTCGGCGGCGAGGACGCGACGCCGGCCTACACCTACCCGACGTACTTCTCGCTGATCTTCACCGCGGGGATCGCCGCCGGGATCGTCTTCTGGGGCCCCGCGGAGGCGCTGTTCCACTACCAGCAACCGCCGCCGTACTTCGACGCCGCACCGGGCTCGTCGGCCGCAGTGAACGCCGCCCTGGTGTACTCGCTGTTCCACTGGGGCGTGTCGGCGTGGGCCGCCTACGCCGCGGTCGGGATCCCCATCGCGTACTTCGTGTTCCAGCGCGGCGCCCCGCTCAGAGTGTCGTCGATCCTGACGCCGTTTCTGGGCGCCGACGGGCTGGACTCGCCGTGGAGCCGGCTGGTCGACACCCTGGCGGTGTTCGCGACGATCGGCGGGATCGCCACCTCGCTGGGGCTCATCTCCCAGCAGTTCCTCGTGGGCGTGGCGTTCCAGTGGGGCGTCCCGCCCAGCAACGTCGGGCCGGTTCTGCTGGTCGGCGGGCTGGCGGCGGTGTTCGTGCTCTCGGCGGTCTCGGGGCTCCACCGCGGGATCCGGCGGATCTCCGGGCTCACGCTCGTCCTGTTCGGGCTGTTTGCGGCCCTGCTTTTGACGGTCGGCCCCCGGGGGTTCGTCGTCGACCGCGGCACCGCGGCACTCGGGGCGTACGCGATCAACTTCCTGCCGATGAGCCTCTTTTCGTCGGGCGCGTGGGTGACCGAGTGGACCGTCTGGAACTGGGCGTGGTGGTTCTCGTGGGCCCCCTTCGCGGGGACGTTCATCGCGGCGCTGTCCCGCGGACGGCGGATCCGGACCGTGGTGTTCACGAGCGTGGTCGCCACCTCCGCGGCAACGAGCGCGTGGTTTCTGATCTTCGGGGGGACAGCGCTGTCGCTGCAGCGTAACGGGGCGGCCGACGCGCTGGCGGCCATCTCCGACCGGGGCGGCTCCGAGGCGGTCGCGGGCTTCCCGCTGCTGTCGGCGCTGCCGCTGGGGGAGCTGCTCCTGTTTCTCTTTCTGTCGCTCATCGTCGTGTTCATCGTCACCTCCGCGGACACCTCGACGCTCGTCGCCGCCGTTCTGGCGTCGAAACGCGGGATCGCCCCCTCCCGGGGGAGTATCGTCCTTTGGGGGACCTTCCAGGCGGCCGTCGCGCTGTCGGTCCTGCTCGTCGGCGGCGGCGAGACGCTCCAGGCGCTGGCCGTCCTCACGGGCGCCCCCTTCGCCGTGTTGACCGTCCTCGCGCTGATCGGCCTGTCGACGGCGCTGTACCGCGACGAGCGCGGTCAGGGCCACACCTCGATCGTCCGGCAGGCCCTTGATCGCCTCCCCACGATCCGGACCCACCACGACGTCGACCCCCCGGACCGGGAGTCGTGATCCGGTTCGGAAAACCATTAGACAATCCGCGGGGTGGATCCCGTATGCGACTCGACACGCTCGGGGTCGACGAGTCGGTCTCGATCCTGTTCCCGCCGGCGGCACTGGCCGACGAACTCGCTTTCCTCCCGGTCTCGACGACCGTCGTCGACGGCTCCGGGGGCGAACTCCACGGCTGCCAGGCCGTGGTCACGTTCCGGCACTGGGACGCCTACGACGACCTCGCGTGGGTCCACTCGATCCAGTCGGGGGTCGATCAGTTCCCGTTCGACCGGCTGCGGGCGGCCGACGTGGCGCTCACCAACAGCACCGGGATCCACGGCGACGCCATCGGCGAGGCCGTCGCGAGCTACGCCCTGGCGTTCTCCCGTCGCCTCCACGAACACGTCGCGAACCAGCAGGACGCGACGTGGTCGCCGCCCGAGTGGGACGAGGCGTGGACGGTCCACGGCGAACGGGCGTGCGTGCTCGGACTCGGTACCCTCGGCCGGGGGGTCGTCGACCGGCTCACCGGACTCGGGGTCGAGGTCACCGGCGTCCGGCGGACGGCCACGCCCGAACCCGGCGTCGAGACGGTGTACACGCCCGCGAAGTTGGAGACGGCCGTCTCCGACGCCCGGTTCGTCGTGGCTGCCGTCCCGCTGACCGACGACACCCGCGGGCTGATCGACGCCGACGTGTTGGCGGCGATGCGCGAGGACGCCTACCTCATCAACGTCGCCCGCGGCGCCGTCGTCGACCAGTCGGCCCTGATCGACGCCGTGAACGGGGGATCGATCGCGGGCGCCGCCCTCGACGTCTTCGAGACCGAGCCGTTGCCGGAGTCGTCGCCGCTGTGGGGAATGGACGAGGTGATCGTCTCCCCGCACTGTGCGGGGTTCACCGATCGGTACCACGAACACGTGGGGTCGATCGTCGCGGAGAACGTCGACCGGATTCGGGCGGACGAGGACCTCCTCAACCGGGTGGTGTAGGGTCCGCGACCGGGCCGGCACCCCCCGGAGCACTTCAAGACGGTGACTATTAACCGGGATGAAATATCCTGGACGGTGCCGTCCGTACGTCCAACATCAGATGGATCCACCCTCCGGCACACGGGCGGCAGCCGCCGACCCAGCGACGACGCTGCTCGACGGCAACGCGGTCGCCGACCGGATCCGCGATGGGCTCGAATCGTCGGTCGGGACGCTCCGCGAGGTAGGTGTCACGCCCACGCTGGCGCTCGTCTCGATGACGGAGTCCGGCGCGGCCCGGACCTACGTGTCCATGAAACAGCAGGCGTGCGACGCCGTCGGGATCGAGACCGAGATCCACGAACTCGACCCCGACAAGCCCGCCGCGACCCTCTTCGACCGCCTCGCCGACCTGAACGACGACCCGGGAGTCCACGGCGTTTCGGTCCAGTCGCCCTTGGCAGAGCACGTCGATCCGCGCGCGGCGGCCCGCCGGATCGCCCCCCGGAAGGACGTCGAGGCGACCCACCCGGAGAACCTCGGCCGCCTGCAAGCCGGCACGCTGCGGTACAAGCCGCCGACGCCCGCGGGGATCCAGCGGCTGCTCGATGCCTACGGGATCGACCCTGCGGGGAAACGCGCGGTCGTGATCGGCCGCTCGGAGACCGTCGGCCGCCCGACGGCGACGCTGCTCTCCGGGCGGGGGCCGGGCGGCGACGCCACGACGACGCTGTGTCACTCCCGGACCGAGGACCTCGCTGCGGTCACCCGGTCGGCGGAGCTGCTGGTGGCCGCCGCGGGACAGCCGGGGCTCGTCGACGGCGGAATGCTCTCGGAGGGGGTGGTCGTGGTCGATGTCGGCATCAACCGGGTCGACGCCGGCGACGCCGCCGCGGGGCAGGTCGTCGGCGATGTCGACTTCGAGAGCGCCCGGGGAAAAGCCGCCGCGATCACACCGGTCCCCGGCGGCGTCGGGCCGCTCACCGTCGAGATGCTGCTTTACAACGCTGTCGACGCCGCGGGCCGCCACTCCGGGGTCGGCGTCGACCTTCCGTAGGGAGCACCGACCACCCGCGGGGAGCCGACACCCGAGCCTCGCCTTTTCGTTCCGTCCACGGGCTCCGTTCTCGTGTTCCGTTCCACGGGCTCCGTTCTCGTGTTCCGTTCCACGGGCTTCGCGTTCCGTATTAAACAGCCCGCGTCGCGAGTGCCCTGCCGCCCCGCCCGGATCGTCGCGAGCGACATCGAGATATTCGATCCAACCTCGATATCTCGAACTGTATTCGATTATCGAAGTGTTATCTGAAGGGAGAATAAAAATACCTGAACAAGTACTAACGAAGTCTGATACGGGTGTGGTCCCTCCATACAAATACAATGGCTACCGCACCCGAACCACCCGCAGGCCGCACCGACGCCGAAACCGACTTCTACCTTCCCGCCGCGTCAATCTCGTCGGCGCTGGGGACGACCGAGTCCGTGTTGACCCGCCTGTTCGGCGGTCACGGCCGGGTTCTCATCCCCGACACGTACAACAAGTAGTCCGTCCGCTCCGGGTTTTCCCCACGTATTATTCGCTTTCACCCCGACCGGTTGCCGGGTTTCGCAGGACGGCGCCGGGGCCGCCCGACGCTCGTCTGACGCAATTTTAAGTGGCTCTCGGGGGTGTTCTCCATCGGGCGTGCACCGACGACCGCGGCGGTGACGACCGGATCGAAACCGCCCGTGCGCCCGACACGCGACCGTTGCCCCCCGGCTCGGCGCCGTCGCCCCCCGGCGACGGTGCACTTCGACGTTACTCGCCGAGCATCGTCGCCTTCGCACGGTCGAGTCCGTCCCGCTGCACCACCACGGCGAGTTGGTCGCCGGCCTCGATCGTGGTGCCCGGGAGGGGGATCGTCATCGGCTCCCGCCCGCGGCCGTGGGCGTAGATCCGTCCGAAGTCGCCGAGGTCGACGTCGCTGACCTTCCGGCCGACCACCGGCGCACCCTCCGGGATCCGCACCGTCGTGAGCCGGAGTCCCTCGGTGAGTTCGCCGATCGCGTTGAAGTTCCCCCCGAGCAGTGCGGTCTTCGCGCCCGCGGCCCCGAGGCGCTCGGGGTAGATGACCTCGTCGACGTCCTCGGCGTAGCGATCGTAGATCTCCTCGCGGTAGTCCTCGCTGATCCGCATCACGAGCCGGCAGCCGTACTCCTTGCCGACCATACACGCCGCGAAGTTCACGTTGGGGTCGCCGGTGAGCCCCCCGACCGCGGCCGCGTTCTCGACGCCGGCCCGCTTCAGCACCGACTCGTTGCTGCCGTCGCCCTCGACGACCTCGAACCCGGCCTCACGGGCGCGTTCGGCCTTGTCCGGATCGTTCTCCACGACGACGACCGCGTGCCCCTCCTCGTGGAGGATCCGGGCCGTCCGCGCGCCGACCCGTCCGTACCCGACGATAATGAACGTCATACGACATCGTAGCACACGCGGGTACAAAAACGTGGACCCGCGGTCCTCGCCGGGTCGGTCGCCGGACGGCGGCAAGGTCGTCCGGCATGCCGGCCGCTCGTTCCCCGACGGCGTCGGCCCGGTGCGGCAGTTGTCGCCCCGGGTTTCCAAAGGTCTTTGCCGTTCCCGCCGTTACCTGGTGTCGATGGACGACGCCGTGCGGGTCCGTGCGGCCGCGCGTGAGGCGGTCGAGGACATCGAACCCGACCGACTCCGCGAGGTTCTGTTCGACCGGCTCTCGGACGCGCCGATGACACCGGCCGTACTGACGCTCGTGAGCGCCCGCGCTCCCGAGACGGGCGTGGACACGGACACTGACGGGATCGCCGAACGCGCCGCCGGGGTCCAGTTGATCTACGAGGGGCTCCGGCTCACCCGGGCGCTCGCGTGGGCGGAACCCTGGACGGCGACCGTCGATGCCGAGGAGGGGGACATCGACGCGGATCTCGACGTGCTCGCGGCCGACGTGCTGGTCTCTCGGGGGTTCTACCTGCTGGCGCGCACCGACGCCGCGGGCCGGGCGGTCGAGGTGGTCCGGGCGTTCGGCCGCGACCAGACGCTCGCACGGGGCGACGGCGCCGATATCGAGGCGCTGGACCGGAACCTCGAAGCCGACGTCTTCGCGCTCGCCCTCGTCGCGGGGATGACCGCCGTCGGCGCGGCCCCGTCGCCGGCCGCAGTCGAGTACGCCGCCGAACTCGGTCGGAACTGCGACGTCGACGGCGAACTCCAGCCGGCGGACGTGGCCTTTTCCGAGGCCACCGCCGACCGGATCGCGTCGCTGTCGGCGGTCGGCGGGGCGTCCGACGATCGGGTTCCGTCGTCGGCGACCGACCCCTGAACGGTGGCCTCGCGGCTGGCGGTGGCGCCGAATCGAAACCACTAAAGACGACTCAAGGCTACGGCAAGACGCGCCTGGGTAGCTTAGCGGTAAAGCGCGTCCTTGGTAAGGACGAGACCCCGGGTTCAAATCCCGGCCTAGGCTCTCTTTCCCTGTCACGTCCGGTAGTTATCGGGCTCTTCGTCGGTGAAACAATGTCCGCCGCGCAAGGACGAGTACCCGGGTGGAAAAGCCGCGGGTCCACGCCGTCACGCGTTTTCGTGGAAAAGACAGGCATATTACATCATATATTTAAAAATTGTCCGCGTCTAGTTCCAGGTTCTAAACAGGAGATCGACCAATGACGTACAGCTCTGAAAACAAGGTTGACGGGATCGTACTCGTCACAGACGACGCGAAAGAATACCTAAACCCGAGACAAGAAGTCACATACCGCGAGCACCGCCGCGAACTCGCGGAATGGATGCTGGCCCTCGGCAAAAACCCGGACAAAGCCGAAGGCTACAGCCACAGCACCGCGAAAAACAGGATGAACCGGCTTGACCTCTTCTACCGGTTCGTCTGGGACAGGAAAGGCCGCTTCGTCCAGGACTTGACTACGGACGACGCCGACGACTGGATGAGACACCTCGCGACCGAGGAGATGAAAGAGTCCACGAAGAACCACTACCAGAAAGCCGCGAAGACGTTGTTCAAGTGGAAACGCGAAGCCCGCAACAAGGATGTCGAGTGGGACCCCGAGATCGAATACAGCGACCCCAGCACGACTTACACGCCTCGGGACTACCCAAGATCACGCCAAGATAGTCCAAACTCAGCATCGAACTGAGCGTCGGCTATAATAAAAACCCGTTCAAGAGTCGCCTCTCTCGCTACACAGGGTCTCCCTCGCCGTGTTACGATTCACTGAAATGTCAGCACAAGGAAAACAACGCACAGACAGCGGCGGCAGATCCGAAATCGACCGGGGCGCGTCCGTTCAGTGGACGATATGGATTTCGCCAATCCACGCTCACAGAGGGACGAATGGGGTTTCGTCAGGAACATAACAGACGATACGTGGCAGGGGCGTGGATTCAACAGTCGAAGCGAGTTCGTTCGGGACACGCTTCGGGACGCCGTCGAGCTCCCGACAGTCGACCGCGACGAACTCGCCGCCGTTGCCCCGGATTCCGGGTCGCTCTTTCTTCCTCCCGATGTGTTCTCAACGGCTCCGTTGCGCATCGCGGCGCTCGTAATCCGTTTCGATATCAGGTGAGTCGCGCGAGTCCGGCCGACGCGAGACCGAGTGTCAGTACCGCTACCCCTGTTTCCACCGCTCGTCTCTTCAGGCTGTCAGTGAAGACGAACACCCGAAATGAAAAGAGGAGAGCGATGACCGCTGACCCGATGGTTACCAGTACGATCGGATACACCGACACGAAGACGAGTACTCCAACGAACAGCCCCTTGAGAATAACAAAACGTGTCTCGTCTTCGCGTGAGGAGTAAGCCCACGTGTGGTCGACAAGACCAAACCACGCGATCGTCGCTATCACCGTGAAAAACGAAGTCCCGAACGGTTCCGAGTCCAACAATCGGGCAAGCCGTTCTACGATGCGATGATCAAACCCGATCAAGGACGCGCCGGCAACGACAGCGAGGCCGGAGCCCAAGATCGTACTGATTGCAACGTACTGGTCTCTCCAGTCGAGCGGCACTCCCTCTTCGAGCCGCTGTTCACTGACCGTGGCGTTCCTGCGGACGTATAGCAGTCCTGTGGGAAGCAGCAGAATACCCGGCCAAGTAAAGAACAAGGCAAAGGCGATATCCCCGAAACTGACCATCCACTCTACCGTGTCCGAGCGGGTTGATGTATCGTTTTTGAAAGAAATCCGAAACGACGAACGGCGAGGTCAGCGTTGGGATCCAGGGAGCCGGCGGTCGGGGTCGGGGAGCGCAAACCGTTCGGATCCGCTTTTCGGGGGCCCGAAGCTGGCTCCGGTACCACCTACGGCAACACCCGGCTGTCTGTCCGTCGTGTCTACAGGCTCAGCCGGATCCGGCCGATTCGTGGCAAGCGCCTCACCGTGGCGCAACTCAGCCGGATCCCGCGCTCCGGAACGGCCGTCGAAGGATACGCGTCGAGAGTCGAGGTTCCGGCCGTCAGACCGTCGAGCAGCGGCCTGCCGTTGCACGTCTCACTCCACGGAGTGGTCGTCGGTCGCCGGTTTGGACCCGTCCGATTGGTCGGTATCAGCCGTCGATTCAGGATCCGCTGTCGGCTCGGCGTCCAATGTGCGGTCACCGTCGTGCGCGCCACCGGGGTCGTCTGTCGGCCCGTCAGCGTCGGGTTCTGCAGCGGCCTCGTCACCCGAAGCGCCGCCCGCTGGATCGGGCGGCCGGTACGTGTACAACAGATCTCCGGTCACAGCGTAGAACACGCCCGTCTCGGGATCCTCGACGACGCCGGTGTCGTTGTCGATCGCGAAGTCAACGAGGTCTTCGAGGCTCGACGCCTCCGCCTGCGGGCGCTCGAACACCGGGTCGGGCAGGCGGATCCGCGTGATCCACTCGGCGAACTCCGAGCGGTCGTCGCGGTACGAGAGGTACGCCTCCTCCTCGGGCGTGAGCGGGAGTCGAACCTGAATACGGACGTACAGCAGCGCGCCGGTACCGACAATCCCGACGAGGAAGACCAACGGGCCGCCGATCGACCGGAGTGGGCCGTAGCTCCGCTGGACGGTGACCCGTTCGGTCCGCTCGGGCCCTCCCGACTGGAGCCCCGGTTCGGACACCGAGTACGTGCCGTCACCGGGCTCTACGGTCATCCGGATCGTTCGCGTGTACGTCGCGGGCTCGCCGCCGAACCTCCCGTCCACGGCGACCTCCGAGACGACGAATACCTCCGTCGTTCCGGGCGACGCGCCGAGTTCCTCCTCGATCGACGCCACGGTCGCGTCGATCGCCGAGGTGTTGAGGACGAACGACGCGGCGACCGACTGCCCGGCGTCGACGCCCGAGAACTGCCTGCTCGCCAGCGGTTCCCGATCGCTCCAGTAGACCACCTCGCCGTCCTCGCCGACGTTCCGGATGACGAGTTCGGACGCGATATCGACGGTGACGTTGCTGGCGGCGGCTGCGGTGTACCGGGCCTCGACATCGACATCGAGTTCTGGCGCGATCCGCGTGAAGTACGTGTTCCGGTTGTCGAGGACCGTTCCGGTCTCGAACACGGAGTTCGGTTGGGTCACCTCCGCACTGTGGAGGTACTCCGTCTCGACGGTGAACGGGGAGGTCGTCCGTGTTTCCGTCGTTGTTCCGGGCTCGACGTGGGTCGTGTACACCAGCCCGGCACCGGCCGCGGCGGCGAGCAGGCAGACGACGGCGATCACGGTAAACTGTGCGTGCAGTAGCGCCCGAACACGGAGTCGAGTTTCGCTGGGTTGTGTCGAGGAACTCATTCGGTCACCTGTATAGTTCACGGAGGAGACGACGGTACGACGAGGATTTCGAGCGCGACTCCCGCGAGCGGATCCGCGCGGGCTCGCCACGGAAGAGGACGATGCCGAGCGCGACGATGCTGCCGCCCAGCAGCCCGTTGATCGCGAGCAGCGGCGCCCACGGGTGGACGCCGTAGAGTTCGTCGATCACGCTGGGTGGCAGCACCGCGAGGTAGCGGTGTTCGGCGACGAACAGTCGGTAGTACCCGGTCTCGTCGGGCGCCGACAGCGTCACCGTGGTGGCCGTCTCGCCGCGGCTCCCGACGAACACCCGCTGGGGATCGACGTCGACGCCCGGACTCGCCGGGGTGACGTAGGCGTACACCGGAACGAGTCCGGCGTTGGGGACGACGTACTCGATCTCCTGGCTCGTGCCACGCTCGATGACGGTTGGGTTTTCGGACTCGAACTCGGCGCTCACGACCCCGTACTCCTGGGTGCCCCCGGGGACGACCATCGCGGCGGTCGCGGCCCCCATCAACACGAGCGCCAAGACGAGCACGATCGCGAACACCGACGTGCCGTCGTTGCGGGAGCGGTCGCGTTCGGGGCGGTCGCGACTCCCGCGGTCGGTGTACCAGTCGACCGCGTACGCGGCCGCCGAGAGCCCGAAGAGGACGTACGCGAGCCCTTGGGTGCCCTGGAGCGCCCGGACGCCGAGCGTGACCGCGAGCCACGTCTGCACCGACCCGAACGCGGACTGCAAGCCCATCGCGACCGTTCCCAGGTGTGGAATGACGACGACGCTCCCGCCGACGGTGAGCGCCTTCGCGACGATCTCGGCGTCCTGGACGACCGGCTCGCCGCCGTCCTGATCGGTGAAGGGGTTGTTGTCCCCCCGGGTGATGTACCCGCGTTCGGTCTCCTCGACCACGCGGTGGGTCGTCAGCCCGCCGCCCTGGATCTCCTGGGCCTCGAAGGTCACGACGTCGCCGGGGCCGATGTCGCCCGCGATTGCGGTGGGAACGGCGACGAAGCCGTCGCCGGGGTCGAGTGTCGGCTGCATGCTCCCGGTTTCGACGAAACTGAGAAGCACCGGCTGGCCCAGGAACTGCCCGGCCACCAACGAGAGAACCACGACGACGACGGCTACCTGGAGCGTGATGGACAGGAGTCGTTTGGGGGACATATCGGGTCTTGTACCGCCGGTAGGGACGGCTGTCGGCGCGCGTGGGGTCGATCCGACGACCTCGGTCCGATGCTGTCGTCGAATCACCATAAATTCGTGGTTCGGTTCCAGCCGCCGACCCGTGTGTCCCTCGGGGACGGCCGCAACCTCGGACGGGCAGCCTCTCACTCGTCACCTATGCCGCCGACGAGCGGGACGAAGAACCCGATGAAGGCGAGCGAACACCCGAGCAGGCGGACAGGAAAGTTCACGACGCGTCCGGTGCCAGCGGGATCAGCGGGGAATCCGACGACCGGATACCCGACGAACAGGACGGATCCGACCACGAACAGGTCGCCGTACCCCGGCTGTGACATCACGGCTCGGAGCCACTCGCGGGTCGGTAGCCGGAGGCCCACCCCGGTGCTCATACTGTCGGCTATAGTCCCGTGACGGGTTTCGACACCCCGGGGTGTCGAAAATCTTCACGTAGTTATAGCCAACAGTATCAACGCGTAAACGACCGCGATCGAGACCCCGGCAACCGCCGTCGCGAGTCCTGCGAGCCCGACGCCGGTCGGGGACACCGGCAGCGCCAGGAGCGCGATCCACCCGACGAACAGGAAGAACACCGCGGGGAGCGGTCGGACGGACGCGTCGGGGACGAACCGCTCGCGGGCGTACGCCCAGAGCAAAACCGGGAGGAGTCCGAGGAGCGCCATATCGATCCCCGAGAACCCGAACCCGAGCGCGTTCCGCGGCACGGCCAGGTTCAGCGCCGAGAGCGCGAGCAGAAACGTCGCGAGCGCGATCAGGAAGAACCGCTGCCGGCCGCCCAGCACGGCGAGGGCGTAGCCGACGCCCGCGAGCAGCCCGTACCCGGCCAGGTTCCCCGCGAGGTGACCGGCCTGCAGGTGGACGTAGCGGGCGGTGAACGAGGTTACCGGGGCATCCGTCGGACGAGCGAGACGGTTGCGATGACGATTGCGAGGAGTACCGCCAGTCCGGCGAGGTCACCGATGCCGACTCCGCCCGGTTCCAGAACCGGGTCGCCGGACGTAGCGCCCTCCGAGCCCGTAGCGCTCCCGGAGATCTCGTCCGTCGGTTCGGTGCCGTTGTCGGGTTGTTCAACGAGCAGCGTCCCCACCTCCGCGCCGTCGACGGCGAGGACGACCTCGCCGCTCGTTTCCACCTGCCCGGTGAGTTCGACCGTCGTCGAGGCGTTCGGATCGAGCGTCACCCGCCGGGTCGCGATCGTCGCTCCGTCAGCGGTGAGCGCGATCGTGCGGTCGCCGGTCACGCCGCCGCCGTTCGTGACGGTCGTGCGCACGGTGACCGACCCGCCGGGCGCGACGGTCGACGCGTCGGTCGCCGTGTCGGTGACGTCCAACCGCGGGACTTCCTCGGCCACGGCGAAGGTGGAGAAGTCGTCGGTGTGCGCGCGGAAGTGGACGCGGTCGTCGGGGAGTCCCGGCTCGCGGACGGCGTCCTCGTCGAGGGGTTCGGTCGGCAGCCGCTCCCAGCCGCCGGCGTCGGTCCGGCGGTAGAGCACCACGTTCTCGGCGGCGATGCCCGCGCGGTCGAGGTACGCGGGATCGGCGCTGAACCGCAGCGTCATCCCGTCGACTGCTTCGGAGTCGAAGCTGTGCTGCAGCGAGAGGTACGCCAGCGACCGCGGCCGCGTCGCGGCGTCGAGCGCGCCCGCCCCGTCGAACGCGTCGGGGCTCCCGGTGGCGTCGAGTTGGAGGTCCCCGCCCGGGACGCCGACGAGTTTGAGCTGGTCCATCGTGACATTCTCGCCGTCCATCTCCATCCCGCTGGCGTCGAACGTGACGTTTTCGCCGGGTCGGGTGTCGGTCGCGGTGAACTCCCGCTGGTTGGCGGCCGGCGACATCACGCTCGTCGACAGCGTGTCGTCCTCGTCGGTGTCCGACGACCCCGACACGTCCTCGGCGAGTTCCGCCCGGATCGAGAACTCGTCGGCGCCGAGTTGCGTGCCCGCGACCTCGCCGCGGGTGTCGATCCGGAGGCCGACCGTGACCGTCTCGTTCGGCCCGAGCGTGACGTTGTTGACCTTGCCCTCGATGGCGTCGCTGTCGGCGACGAAAGTGACGTTCTCGCTCCCGTGGTCGATCCAGACACGCGCGGACTCGTCGGCGGTGTAGGTGATGGTGAAAACGTCCTCGGCCGACGCGAGCGTGTCGGGGGTGACGCCCTCGAAGTCGCGGCCGAGGTTCGGGTTCGACGCCGAGATGTCGATTACGATCTCCCCGTCGTCGTTCAGGTAGGCGTACTCGCCGTTCGACCCCTCTGCGGGCTGGACCACGAGGCGGTCCTCGGCGAAGGTGTCGGCTGGCCCGTCGACGATCGCCGCGCCCGTGGTGAGAACGAGCGACGCCGCCGCTACGAGGGCGACGGCGAGGATCGCGGTGCGGCGGTGGGACACCATCCGTGGCTCCGTTGGATCTTGTACGGGTAGGGATTTGATTATGGGGTGATTGAACGCACTGACGGGGTCGCCTGACGGGGGCTCTCGCCCGCCGGCTCGAACTGTACTCGTCTCGAATCTCCTGCCCTTGGCTCAACCCTGCCGGATGTTAAATAATTTTGTTACTTCGTCGTCCGAGAGGGGGCGGTTGTAGCAACGGATGTCGTCGAACTCGCAGACGGTGGCGGTGTCGAGGCCGTCCCCACCCTCGTCGGTCCCGGTGTCGTTCGGAGTGATAATTCCGTCGCCGGCCGTCGTCGCGCACTCGCCGTCGGGGCCGTTCGACGGCGTCACCGGTATCGCGGCGACCCGGGCGCCGACGCTCCGATCGGCGCTCAAGCTCGTGAACGCACCTGTGTCGACTGTCGCTGGGGTACCCCCTGTCGTCGTGCCGCGCGTGGTGATGCACTTCGGTCGGTTCATACTCGAGTTCCGTGTCGACTCCAACCGCCGGAGTCGACCCGCCGCAGCAGGGTTCGGCCACCGAACCCTCCGCGCAGCCGTCGGTCGTGTCGGCATCGACCTCATACGAAGTATTGTGACGAACTACCGGTCGTCGCCTACACCGCCCGGCGATGACCGGTAACTGACCACAATAATCCGTCTCAGTCGGCCCGATCCGGGCCCTCCGGCGGCTTCGGCCCCTCCCAGTTCGACTCGCCGCCCCCTGTTTCGACGGAGAACGACGAGATCCCGGCGGACATTCCGTCGGCGTTCCAGTTCGGCCCGGGCGCCGTCGACCACGGGTCGCTGTCGACCGGCCCCTGTGTTCCGATCGTGTTCGTGCTGGCGGAAGCCCCGGGACCGTCGGCGCTCCCCCACCAATTTCCGGTCGCGTCGACCGGCGTCGACCCGCTGCTCGCCTCGTTTGCGACGCCGACGCGGTTGTTGACGATGTCGTTTCGGGTTGCGGTCACGGTCCCGGCGTCGGGTCCGGCGAGGAAGACCCCGTCGTCGTTGTTCTCGACGGTGTTCTCCTGAATGGCCGCGTTCGCGCCGGAGAAGTGCGCGATCCCGGCGCCGTCATCGCCCGTGAACTCGTTGCCGGTCACCACGCTTTCGCGGACCTCGGCCGCGGTCTCGACGATGCCGACGCCGACGGCACCGCCGCCGGACGCGCCGTCGAAGGTCGTGCCCGTGATCGTCGGCGTCGCGCCGCCGAACTCACCTCGTCCGGACACCACCGCCCCGTAGAACGAGTAGTTCTCGACGGTGCAGTCCTCGACGCGCACGTCCTCCGCCGACGGCACGAACAGCCCGTTCGTCACGCCGCTGACCGTGACGTTGCGGATCGTCACGCCCGGTTCGAACGCCGCGAGGCCATAATTGAACACCTCGCCGGTGACCTCGAACCCCTCGAAGGTGATCCCGGGATCGAGGATCTGCACCCACCCGCCGATCGTCGGCTGCCCCCGCCCGATGAGCCTGAGGCCGCCGACGGGGGCGGAGGCGGGGTCCGTGCCGGCGTCCTGGCTCCCGATCTGGAGGCCGATGTTGCTCCCGAACGACCCCAGTTCGGCTTCGGTGTCGTAGGTCCCCGATTCGACGACGATGGTGCTTCCGCTCACGCTGTCGATCGCGTTCCTGATGCTCGTGAAGTCGCCGCTACCATCCTGTGCGACGACGATGAACTCCTCACCTTCGAGGTCGACGGAGTCGGAGCCGTCGCTCGGTCCCTCGTCGACGTCGGCGCGGACGGTTGCGGTGATGCTGTCGGACCCGGTCGGCACGCTCCCGGTGTCGATGTGAACGCCGATCTCGGCGCTCTCACCCGGGGCGAGTCCGAGCACCTCGTCGCCCGACCCCGCGCCGTCGTTCAGCGGCGTCGACCGCGCGCCGTTGGGGTAGAAGTAGAGGGTGTCGTCGTCGAACTGCGACCCGCCCGAGAGCGTCGCCCAGACGTAGACGGTCTGTGTCCCTTGATTGGCGATCCGGAACACGTCGTCGAACTCGTAGATCGAGTCCGTTCCGACGCCGCTTCCGCCCGCGTCTGTGTCGGTGAGCGCCAGGGCGATCGTTCCGTCGCCGGTTGTCTCTGCGAACTCGCCGTTCGGGCCGTCCGACGGCGTCATCGCGAGGAACGCGTCGGCGTCGTCGGCGACGGCGACGCTGATGCTTCGATCGGCGCTCACGCTGGTGAACGCACCAGTACCTACCACCCCCGAGGTGCCCGCCGTCGCCGCGCCGAGCGTGGCGAGGAATTTTCGTCGATTCATATTTGATTGTCGCTCCGAAGACCCACCAGCGGGATCGAACCGCCGAAATGCCGTGCGTGGGCTAATTTATTTTAAATTGCAACGTCCAGCGTGGAACTCATACTGCTCAACTGCCGTTCTCCCCCGCTCCGGACACCAACTTCGACCGCAGTCCAGTCGTCGTGATACTACTTCCACTCTCGACGCCGCCGTCCGTGTTTCCGTCGAGATACGAGTCGACGACCGACAGACTGGTTACAGTGGCGCCAGACCCAATCTCCACGCCGAAATCCCCGCTGTTCGTGATGTTGCTTCGCTCGATGGTGGAGTCGGTGACCTCACCGTCGTCGAAGAAGACTCCCGAGTCACCGCTGTTGTCTACCACCGACTCGGTGATCGTGAGATTCCCGACGTCGGTGAAGTCGAATTCGATCCCGTTTCCGCCGTTATTCCGAACCGTACACTGCTCGATGGTGAGGTTATTGCCGCCGTCGATGTCGATCCCTTCGGTATCGTTGTCTTCGATCAGGCAGTTCCGTATCGTCCCATTGTTCACGTTGTTACCGAAGACCCCGTCGCTATCGTTGCTGGCAATCGTCGAGTCGGTCACGGTGAGATCCACTGCGTCGCCGTCGAACTCGACGCCATCGTCATTATTACGGATCGTACATCCGTCGATTACGAGCGAGTCGACAGCATTGAAATCGATCGCCTCCCCGTCGTTGTTTTTGATCGTACAGTCCGAGACGACTGCGTTCGTGATGTCCTCCCCCTCGATACCGTTGTCACCGTTATTTTCGATCAGGCAGTCCCGCACCGCGAGGTCTTCGGCCGGGTCCTGGATGTCCAATCCCTCGAAGTCGTTGTTCACAAACGTGACGTTCTCGACGCCGATCTCGCGCAGCGCACTCCCACCGAACGCGGCGGTAGCATCGATCGCGGCGCCGTCGTCATCGACACCCTCTATTCGGAGGTCTCGCATCGTGACGCCGTTGCCAGCGGCCTCCTCGACTAAGACCTTGAGTTGCCCTTCGAGTACCGTGTTTGAGGCCGGGTCGCTCCCGCTGCCGGACCCGACCAACCGAAGTTCTCCGGGGTCGGTAACTTCGACTTCGTCACCCGTGGCGTACGTTCCGGGCCTGATGAGGATGGTGTTGCCGGGTTCCGTATCGGGGTCGTCGACCGCGTCTTGTATACTGGTGAAATCACCCCCGCCCTCTTTATCCACCACGACGACATCGGGATCCCCCGGCGAAGGTCCCGTGCTCGGTTCGCCCTGCGGCCCCGTGATCCCGTTCGTCAGGTCCGCGAGTTCCTCGTCGATCCGGGCGCGCAGTTCGGGCGGTGCGTCCTCGATGGAGAGTCCGTCCACCTGTTCGAAGAAGTCGGCGATCGTCAGGGGCATATGTGCGTGTGTGTTCCGCAGGCCCACCGGCGGAGTCGAACCGCCGCGCCACGGAGTGAACGTGGCCACCACCTACATCCGGTGGTCGTGTGTACCATCGTGGGGCGTCTCGTTTGAGTGTCAGGCCGTTTCGCATCGCGATTCGTCCCTGTTCAGTGTGTCAGGTTCCAAACGGGCCTCGTTAAGATAGATTTGACAAACCTCTGATGTTATCGTTCACACTGGTGAACGTATTATTCTCCTCGTATGCATCTGATGGGAATGCCGTGTCGCCGCCGACGATCCCGACCGCGGCGTTCTGGATGGTGTTATCCACCACCTCTGCAGCAGCCGGGAAATCATCGCCCGGCACGCTGTTGTCGTCGAGCGGCTGGATCCCGATCCCGTAGTTCGTGATTTTGTTGCTGCCGCTGTCGGTCGCAGTGCCGCGCATATTCCGCACGGTGTTGCCGTCGACAATCGCGCCGAAAGGAGGGCCGGCGCTGTCCCCGGTCGGCGGGCCAATCTCCTCGAGTTGCATCCCGAATCCAGGGACGCCGTCCTGCCCGTCGACATCGGGGGCGTTCGTCCGACCGATGTTCTCGACGACGTTTCCTCCAACGAACAGCCTCGTCAGCCGCTGGTCGCCGAACGAGAGAATCCCGAAGCTCACGCCGACATCGCCACCGCCGCCGGCACCGGTGATATTCCTGATAACGTTATCTACAATGACGACATCATTGGTCGCCCCCTTGCTGGTCCGGACCGAGATTCCCGCGACGGTGCTATTATCCCCGGTAATCTCGAATCCATCGACCACCGTGAACGACGCTTCGATGGCGATTCCAGGATTCGACCCGCTCGCGTCGATCGTCGGTCTGTCGTCAAACGACTCGAGGATCAGGGACTTGTCTATCGTGACCGGATCGTACGCAGACGCTCCGTCTATAACTTCGACTATTGGTACGTCTGCAAATGGACTATCCATATCGTCAGTTGACATTTCCGTGTCTTCTGTTGACACAGCAGGGACGAAGTCGAGCGCGAGCTGGATACTGTCGAAGATGACGTTTCGCACTGGGGCACCGCCAGGAACGCCCTCGAAGTCTCCGTTTTCGAGAAGTGCCCCCCGGTTGAGCTGATTGTCGTTGGCAAAACTGCGCAGGTCGATCGTCGCCGTCTTGTCCTCGAGCAGGAACGTCGCGTTTCTGATACTATTGCTGAAGAACGTCACGTCATCCGCGTCACCAGCTTCGAGACCGACACCAACGCCGACGGTCGGGCTCTCGGGGTCCGAAAGGACGTTCCTGATACCGTTGTTCCTGATCGTAACGCCGGTCGGGGTCTCCTCGGTAGGGTTCCCGGTGCCACGGACGACGATGCCGAACCCGAAGTTCGTGACCTCCTGTCCGATATCCCTGACGAAGTTCCCTTCGACGGTCGGGTTCGTGACGTTCCCCTGGATGCTGATGCCGGCGGCGCCGCCGGGGAACTCGGCTTCTGGCCCCCCCGTGTTCTGTAGCCGCTGTACCAGATTGTTCTTGACAGTGGCGTTCTTTATTTCATCGTCGCCGCTGCCGCCGAAGACGTTGATTCCGTCGACGCCGGTGAACTCCGTCCCGGTGTTTCGTGCAAAGTCCTCAACCACGTTGTCCACGATAGTGACGTCGTCGGCACCGCCGGCGACCCGGATCGCCTCGTCTGCGCCCTGCGTGTCGCCGGGGTCCGGCGGCGAAACCCTGAGCCCGTCGATCGTCACTCCGGTACCGGTCGCGATGACCTGTCCTGTGACCAGCGGTGCACCCGAGTTGACGGCTCTAATCGTCAGGTCCTCCAAGCCGGCGGTCACCGTCTCGTCGTACCGTCCTGACTCGACGAAGATCGTATCGCCCGCGTCAGCACCGGAGTCGGACGCGCCGTTCTGCCGATTGTTCCCGTCGATCGCGTCCTGAATACTGGTGAATCCGGCGCGACCGTCGAGGCTCTTACTGACGAGAATTGCGTCCTCATTGATCGGGCCGGCAGTGCCGTCACCGCCGTCCGTCCCACTGGTGAGCCCGGCGAGGCCGTCGTTGATTCGCTGTCGCGTTTGCGGCGGGATGTCCTCGATGGTCACCCCGTCGACTTGCTCGACGAAGTCGGTGATCGTGAGCGTCATCAGTTCGTTGCCTCCCCAGTCACGGTGATGGTATCGCTAATCTCCAGATTCCCCCCGCCGGGGAAGGAGTCGACTAGCAGGCTATACGTCTCGGTGTCGCCGACGCCGAGCGTCACCGACGGGAAGTTCGTCTGCGGGACGACGAGCACAATCAGCGTGTCTCCACTGCCACTGTCGACAAATGCCAGCGGCGTCACCTCAACGTCGATTTCCTGAGTCCCCTGATTTTGAATTTCGAACAGGTCTGCGATGACTGTCGTCGCGTTGGCATTAACGCCCTGACCGCCCGCATTAGTCGGATTGCTGCTCGTCAGATCGATTCCGAGTTCGCCGCCGTTGGTCGTGATGTACTCGTCGTTGCCCTCGCCCGCGGCTGCCATACGCAGGAAAGCGTCCGTGTCGTCGGCCACTTGGACTGCGACATCTCGATTCGCCTCTACACTGGTGAATGCACCCGTACCGGTGACGACTGCGCCCCCACCGCTGAGTGCTCCTATCGCCGCCAGGACCTGTCTTCGGTTCATATGTATTATGTGCCCTTTCAGGCGAAGCCCACCGGCGGAGTCGAACCGCCGTACGCCAGCGTGGGACGCTGTGATGTCGCGTCAGTCACCTGACCCGCGTCCGACACTGGAGTGACGCCGTCGGATCAGTTCGTGTCGCCGTAGAGATCGCTCACCTCCGTGGCTGAGAGAGCCCGGTCGTAGATCCGAACGTCGTCGATCCGGCCAGTGAAGAAGTCTTTACCCGGCAGATGGGCTGGCGCGCCGAACTTCACTGTTGACGATCGGCTCACCAGCGGGGCGTTCACCGGTGTGGAGTCTTCCTCCGTGCCGTCGATGTACAGCCGAACCGCGTCCGACGTGTCGAACGTGAGCGCGGCGTGGTGCCAGCTGTCATCGGTGAACGTGACCGTCGCCGACACTTCTACGCCGTTGGCTCCTGCTGTGTCGACGACTGTCCGCGGGTCGGTGGCGTCCGCATCGACGCCGAGGTTGTACTGCCGGTTTCCTGCACCGCTCTGCTCGCGCGAGAGGATTCGAGCGTAGTTGTCCTGATCGCTCGACGGTTTCACCCACGCGGCCAGCGTAAGCGCCCCGGTGAGGTCCAAACTCGGGTCGTCCGGGACGTTCACGTAGTCGTCGCTCCCGTCGAAGGCCGCTGCACCATCTACCTCCCCGGAGACGGCTGACACGCCGCCGTTCAGCGCCCCGTCGTTGGTTCCCACGATATCCTCGGCGGTCCCGTCGCCAACACTGTCGAGCGGCCAGTAACTCACTAGGCCGTTCGTCGGGCCGGGGATCGTGGTGCCGCCACCGCCGACGGTGGCCCCGCTCGCCGGGTTCTCGACGTCGGCATTGACCGTCATCGTCAGGTCCTGATCGGTGGTTACGTCTGTGGTATCAACGTAGACTCCGATCTGTGCCGACTGCCCGACCCCGAGGTAGAGCACGTCCTCGTCGCTGTCCTGGAGCTGGTCGTCAGAGTCACCGTTCGGGTACAGGTAGATGTCGGTGTTCGTTCCGTTGGGAGTGAAGTCCCCGCTCGCGCCCGCAAAGGTGGCCCAGGCGTAGACCGGCTGGGTGCCCTGGTTGGTGATCCGGAACACGTCGTCGAACTCGTAAACGGAGTCCGTGCCGAGACCGCTTCCACCCGCGTCGGTGTCGGTGAGAGCCAGGGCGATCGTTCCGTCGCCGGTCGTCTCGGCAAACTCGCCGTTGGGCCCGTTCGACGGCGTCATCGCCAGGAACGCGTCGGCGTCGTCAGCAACTTGGACGCTGACGCTGCGGTCGGCGCTCACACTCGTGAACGCACCCGTGCCGACTGTCGCCGAGGCGCCTGCCGCCGCCGTGCCGATCGTGGCGATGAATTTTCGTCGGTTCATTCGAGCCTCGCTGCGACTAGTAGACCTGTCGGATTACCATCCGCACCGGGGTTGTTGAGCACCTCGGCACGGAGTGTGTGCTCTCCGGCGTCGATATCCTGAGCTGGAACGTTCGACCGTAGCGATTTGAACGCGTTTTTGCCGTTGCTTCCGCCGATGTTCGATCCGTCGAGGAAGAACTCGACGGGATTGTCGGAGCCGTACTCCTCTATCGTCAGTGTTCGTTCGCCGGTCGTCTCGAAGTTCAGTTCGTACACGAAGGGGACGCTCTCGTCTGCGGGGTCGTCCTCCCGACCGCCGTCGTCGAAGGGATCGATCCACTCTGCTTCCCCAGAGGTTGCCCACACGTCCGGCGGATCGACGGTGAACGCCTCGTATGGAGGCTCCGCCGGGGCTTCGGCTCTCGCCTCCGGCGGGAGCGCGATGACCGTCCAATCCTGCTCGCCGGTGTCCAGACGCGTTGGATCGGGAGCGGTCGCTCCGCCGCTCCCACCGGGCGCACCACAGGCGACATCCACATCGCCGTTGACGACCAACTCCTCCCCGTTCGACCCCGGAAGCGTCCCGGTGTCGAACAGGTCGGTCTCGTCTTCGTCGTCGCTTTCGGTCCGGATCCTGAACCCGATACAGAGCCGCTCACCGACGTCGAGGCACTTCGCGTTCAGGCTGTTCCCCTCGGCGACGATGTCGCTGCCCGGGTCGCCGTCGCGGTAGAACTCGATCTTCGGGTCGCCGTCCGGCGTCGTTGCGGGGTCGGCGGTCTCCAACCACGCCCCGATCGGCTGCGTGCCCTGGTTCCGAATCTCGAAGACGTCGTCGAACCGAGAGACGGCATTGGCGTTGACGCCGCTTCCCGCCGGCGGGTCGTTGCTGTTTGCGCCGGTGAGATCCAGGGTGAACGTCCCCCCATCGAACTGTGCGTAGGCCGAGTTCGGGGTTTGATTCCCGCTGTCGTCGGTGCACGGCCCGATGCGGAGGAACGCGTCGGCGTCATCGGCGACCTGGACGCTGATGCTTCGGTCGGCGCTCACGCTGGTGAACGCGCCGGTGCCCACTGCTGCCGAGGTGCCTGCCGTCGCCGCGCCGAGCGTGGCGAGGAACGTTCGTCGGTTCATATTTGATCGTCGCTGCGAAGACCCACCGGCGGAATCGAACCGCCGTACGCCAGCGTGGGCACCAGTTCATAACTCAGAATGAACTGGGTTTTTGCGCCTGTGCCTGAATCGTCACCTCGTCTAACAGTGATTCAGGTGTCGAGTCGCCGGTCGTATCGACGACCAGATGGATTTTTACTTCGAGACCGACGCCAACCTGTACGGCGTTGTCGATTCCTTCGACCGTCACCACTTCATTCGGGGTCAAGCGTGAGACAGGATTATCTTTAATGGGATTCCCGCGAGATACCCTGCCCAGTTTGAACGTGACCTGTGGTGACGAGTCTGTGATGTAGAGGTATATCGTCTGTGTCCCCTGATTTCGGATTCGGAACACGTCGAACAGCTCCGTCACGGCGTCGTCGTTCACGCCGTCACCGGGTGGTGTCTCGTCGCTTCCATCGAGTTGCACGACAAGTTCGCCATCGTTACTGCTCGCGTAGTCGCCGTTCGGGCCGGACGAGGGCTCCATCGCGAGGAACGCGTCGGCGTCATCGGCGACCTGGACGCTGATGCTTCGGTCGGCGCTCACGCTGGTGAACGCACCGGTACCTACCGCTGCCGAGACGCCTGCCGCCGCCGTGCCAACAGTGGCGAGGAAACTTCGTCGGTTCATTGTCAAGTACTGTTATACTGTCGGCTATAGTCACGTGAAGGATTTCGACACCTCGGGGTGTCGAAAATTTTCACGTAGTTATAGCCAACAGTATATTATAGGTCGTCGAAGCTAGCAGCAGCCTCAAACGTGATCGGGTCGGCGCTGATCGCGCTAGCGTCGGGGCTGCCGAAGAAGAACACGCCGATGTGCTCCAGCTTATCACCTGGACCAAGGAAGACGAGGTCCGGATTTCCGTCGCCATCGGCGTCGGGGGCAGTGTCGATGTTCAGCTGGCCGTCGTTGTTGTAGTTCCCGGCGCTGGCATCGTAATTGCTCCCGCCACCAGGCCCGCGGAAGTCCTGATCCTCGTGAAAGAGCGCGAAGTTTCCGTTCGGGCTCGCTGGGTGAGTGTAGCCGACGTACACGCCCTGCGTGCCCTGGTTCTCGATGGTGAGTATGTCGTCGATGATTGTCGTGGCGTTGTCGTTGATCCCCGTCGCGCCGGAGTCGGTACCGGTGATGTCGAGGCTGACCGTTCCACCGGAGGTGTCGACGTATTCCTGCGCGTTCGGAGTCTGCGAGCCACTGCGTTCGTCAGGAATAATCCTGAGCAGCGCGTCGGAGTCGTCCGCCACGGTGACTGCGACACTCCGACTGGCACTCACACTCGTGAACGCACCCGTACCCACTGCAGCTGCGCTACCTGAAACCAATGCGCCCAGACCGGCGATGAACTTCCGTCGGTTTGCCATAGTTGGTCTTACCTCGTTTACCGCACACGACCCACAGCCGACGCGAGACATCCCGCGTCACCCCGGATCGCTTCACTTCTCCCATTGGTATGTACCCATATCATAATGATTCGCCAGAAACATTTCCGGGAGAGTTTGAAGATCACCCGCGCGGGTTCTGCCTCGGCCTGAATCCACCCACCCGAGGCTTAACTTTGGCCTGAATCCACGCACAGGTGTTTATTCCCTGATTAAACCGCGACAGCGCCGACCACCAGCCCGAAGTTCACCGGCCTCGTCGCGGATCACCCGGATCGAAGCGTCGTCGGACCCAGCCGCTCCAGCGACGACAGGCGCGTTATCGACTCGTTTCTATATGTGGGAATGGTAGCGGCGGTAGCAACAGCGGCTTTTTCAGTACAGAACGTCTTATCCTTAGCGCGAGCGCCGACAGAAAGCACAGTTATCAAATTTAATATTCCAAATAACGGCAACAGCCGCAGAATTTATTGTTATTGACACAAATTAATATGACGGAAATGGCGTCGGCACAGCAGGTGGATGGGGGTAGCAAACCGGCGACAGAACTATCGGAGGACGAGCTGTTCGACTTGCTCTCGAACCAGCGGCGGCGATTCGCGGTGCATCTGCTGAAACACGAGTCGGAGACGATGGAGATCGGCGATATGGCCGAGCAGATCGCCGCGTGGGAGAACGACATCGACACCGCGGAGCTCACCGGCAGCGAGCGCAAACGGGTCTACACCGCGCTCCAGCAGTCACACCTGCCGAAGATGGACCGCGCGGGCGTCGTGGAGTTCAACAAGAACCGCGGCGTCATCGAGCCCACGCCGGCTGTGGAGGACGTCGACCTGTATATGGACGTCGTCGAGGGGAAGGAGATCCCCTGGAGCAGCTACTACCTGGGTCTCTCGGGGGTGGCCGTGGTGCTCACCGGCGCGGTGTGGGTCGGCGCGTGGCCGTTCGCGCTTCTCCCGGACGTGGCGTGGATGCTCGCGGCCGCCGTTGCGTTCACCTTCTCGGCGGTCGTACACAAGTACTACACCGCCGAGATGAAGGTCGGCGAACCCGAGGAGCCGCCTGAACTCCAGTGACCCGGCTCGGTCGCGTCGGACAGCTCACACACCGGTTCAAGCCCTCCCGTACGGTCTTCAAGCAGTGCAATACGGTGATTCCAACGGGGCATAACCATATGGGCCCACAACATATAGCCTGACAGTGCGGAACGGGTTCGGGGGAGTTCGACCGAGATGAAACGACGGCACTTCATCCTGCTGCTCGGCGGGGGGAGTTCGGGGGCGCTGAGCGTCGGCACCGGCGCGTTCAGCAGCGCCAGCGCCGAGCGCGACGTGGCGGTGAATGTCGTCGACGACGAGAAGGCATACGTCGGGTACGAGGAGGCGGACAAGACGATCCCGGCGGATCTGCGCAACGACGGGACCGTTCATCTGGTTACGATCACGAACCGCTTCAGTCGGCCGATATCCATCGTCAACGTCGAGATCGGCGACAGTGCAGACAAGCTGACCGACGTATCGTACGACGACTCCTCGTTCGAACCTGGGGAACGAGCGGAGATCACGGGCGAGGTCGAGGGTCTCGATCACGGCGAGAGCGTCGAGGTCGAAATCACAGTCACCGTCCAAGGGACTGGCGTCACAGCACAGCTGTTCGGCGATACGGAGACGCGACGGTTCACGATCGCACGCGAGGAACTGAAGGTGGAGTTCTCCGGAACCGGGGACGCGGAGGTCCTCGGCGCCGAAGGGACCGTGTCCGTCGATGTCCACCTCCTCGGGGAAAACGCGACCTCGGTCACTGACATCACGAACGAGGATGTCGATGCGAGTACGACGCTCAGAAACCAGGTGTCCGACGCCGACGACAGTGACAAGATCGTCGGTGTCACTCTCGATGACACGACTTACATCCACCCGGAGTGGAACCCGGACGACTGCGGCCTCGACGGGTCTACTGGTGGGCGCGGTGACCCGTCCGATAGCCCGCCCAGTTGTACCTGATACTGTCGGCTACAACCACGTGAAGACCTTCCACACCCCGGGGTGTAAATCCATCACGTGACGATAGCCGACAGTATGAGCACTCCGCGGCGCTCTCGACCGGTTCAATCGGGTTCCCACGTGCCACTGCCATCCGTTTGCTGTAGTTCCGATCCGGAACCACGAGCCGGTTCAACCCGCGATCCGTACCCGTTGGAGCCGTCCTCGGGTTCCAGCGTGTGTCGTAGCACCGTTTGCACCCGGTTGCACAGCCGAGCGCACGACGGCGTGCGAGTGAGCGAAGCCTTGGAAACGCTACTATACGACGATCTGATACAGGTGTAGAGAGTCGGCGGGAGGCGTCTTCAGACACGCACAGATCGGTTTCAGCGGAACCAGACACCACCCGCAAGATCCCGTTGAGCGGGATCGGGGCCGACGTGGTCCCGAATCTCTGCGACCACGACGTCGGTCAGGAGGGTTGAGACGACGGCCGAAAACGGCGTTAAGGGTCGGACGTTGATCCCGTCGGGACCGGACGGGACGACCAGCCCCGTGATCGGCCAACAAAGGTCCGGAGGGACTGTCGGGGCCGGCGGCTGTCCGTCCCGGAGCAGAACGTACGCCAGCAGGGGGAGAAGCGCCACGACGAAATGCTCGACCGGGTGCATACCGCGTGATTCCGGTGCCGGGTGGAAAAGTTGCCGCGACGCTTGTGGTGAACCTCGGGATCAGGCAGTCGAAAACCCCAGCACATCGGCGCAGGGTTTCGGTTGGAGGTACTCCTCAGCGTTTGTCCGACGTTTCGAACGGGATGGTAAACACACCGAAACAACCGCAGGCGCCGCTCGGTACGACCGTAGCAGGAAACCCGCGGATACATCATCATACGTCGCGACGGATCGACCGATGACACCGTTCCCGAACTACTGCTCCACTTGTGGATCTGAGCTCGAAATACGGGAGATAGCAGAACGGAGGCGAGCGTACTGTGTCAACTGCGAGCGCCCACGGTACCGGAACGCGAAGCCGTGTGCCGGAGCTATTGTCACTGATCGATCGGACGTACTGCTTGTGAAACGGACGAACCCGCCAGCGGTCGGGTCTTGGAGTCTGCCTGCGGGGTTTCTTGAAATCGACGAGTGTCCCGCGGACGCAGCAGTCCGGGAGTTAGCCGAAGAGACGGGTCTATCGGTCTCGCCGGAGGACTTGTCATTGTTCGATACGAACCTCGTGAAGCACGACGACGGGCGATACGTTCTCGTCATCATTTACAGGACAACCGCGGCAGCGACGGATGGCACGGTGACCGCGGGGTCGGACGCGGCAGAGGCACGATTCTGGAACCTCTCGGAGCTGTCCGATGCGAACGAAGAGATCGAACCCGGTTACGAACCGATCCTGCGGAACGCAGTGCATACCGAGTAAGAACCGCTAGGCTACCCGTGACGTCTGTGCGAGAGTCCTGTCGGTGCCCCGAAGGCGTGTGGTGGGATCCTGCGCGGAGGCGTTCCCAACCGATCTGTTCAATACCCCGTGAGCAATCTGTAGCGTCGGCCCTCAGACATACGCACGCAGCGGATCCTGTGTCTTGCCACCCGTCAGAACACGCTGACACTGCTGTTGTAGCCACACATTCCGGAGGGGAGACAGTTACGTAGCCGGAGGAGCTCCCCGCCACCGAGGTATCAGGTTACGAGTTCCCGGATGATCCGGAGCTCCTCTTCCTCGGAGACGGCGTCGTCGGTCACGCACGCGCGAACGATCTTGTGAACGAGCTCCGGGTCCTCGAACACCGACTCCGGCGTCGACGACCCGCCGGAAGTCCCGGAGGCGTCGGCCACCTCGTCGAGTCGATCCTCAACGGCCGCCACCCGCTCGGACACCTCGTTCAAGCGGTCGAGGATCGCGTCGGCGGACGCCGAACCCCCTACCGTCGGCTGTGACCGATCGTCGGTATCGGTCCCGCGGCTCGACACGGCCGAGGAGGTGCCGTCCGTGATCAGCCCCCGCTCGTCGGCCGACGGCGACGCGTCGGCGGCCGGGCCGGCCGGACTCGCTCCGGGGAGGCCATCCCCCGTGTGCTCCCCCGACAGTTCGGCGTCGTCCAGTTCGTCAAACACGTTGCGGACGAAGCCCTGCCGATCGTCCCACTCCAGTCCGTCGATCCCGCGGATCCGGTTACTCACAGTGGCCCGGGAAACGCCGAGCACCTCCGCGATCTCACGCTGCGTCGCCGACGGATCCGCCCGGATCGCGAGGAGCGTCTCCCGCTCCTGTCGGGAGAGTGCGTCGATGTCGAACTCGTCCGGCGGCGGTGTCGCCGAGTCGGGGCCGGTGGGTTCCGGTGTCTCGCCGGAAGACTCGGGTTCCGCGTCGTCCTCCGGGGGTTCGTCGTCCACCGGTTCGTCCACACTCGCCTCCCCCTCCGGAGGTTCGTCGTCCACCGGTCCGTCCACACTCGCCTCTCCCTCCGGGTCGGTGTCGACCGTTGGTTCCTCCGATTCCGGGGACTCCTCTGCTGGCTGACCCTCCGCCGGGTCGGACGATGGCGGGTCATCAGACGCTCCGTCACCCGGATCACCGTACTCGTTGAGAACCCGTTCGGCGAGTTCCGGGGTCGCACTCGGGACCCGCTCGGCGAGGTCGGCGAAGGACGCGTTCGGATTCTCCGCCGCGAGGTCGAGAATGCGGCGCTGGCGGATCGATCTCGGGCCGGGCGAATCGGTTTCGGTTTCAGTCATGATTTCTGTGGCGTGGCGCGCATCCGACTGATATACTACCGGTATATACTTTGATCGTCTTAACTATTAACCTTAGCTACATCTAGGATCTGCCTCACAGACACAATATCTATAACAATAACGGGATCGGTGGTGACTATAGCCAACAGTACGAATCGTACGAGAACATCTGTCACGGTAGCCGGCGTGCTCCGTAGCGGAGCTCCCACGTGTGCCGGACGGGGCTACCGTTCCGGGCGGAGTGCCACCGGTGGGACGGGTGCAGAGGAGTCCGCGGGGCCGACCGCTGCGACTCTCCGCCACAACACCTGCGCGGCCATCCCGACGATCAGGAGACGACGGGGTGGGAGCCGCGAGTCGACTTCCGGAGGCCGTCCGCCGGGTCTGCGAACCGTACTTCGTCGATGTGTGATGTCGGACTCGCGTCGGCGTGGCACGACGGGAGGCCGGCATCCTGTCGCCGTCCTCGGACCCGTTCATCCTTCTGTGACGGATTCACTCCTGAGAACATACAGAGAATATGGATTGTATAGATTGGTATATATTCGGGAATGATACCCCAGTTGTGGTACGTTCGTACCGGAACCTCTATACGGCGTTCATCCGTATTATTGTTTTATTGTGTGTGATAAATCAGTAAGATTCCCGGTGTTCGGTTCCGTTCGTAGAGAAATATTTTTGTAACCGGAATAACATCATCTGATAACCGTGGTGGGATACTGCAGGGGACATCAGATTTGGGAGAGTGAGACACCCGATACTGTAGGCGTGGACGGTGACGTAGGGCCGTCCATCGAGCGGGAGTCCTCTCCGTGATGGACGGCACACCACCGGACCACGAGTAGCGTCACACATTATGGTCTCCACAACATCAACCAGCAAACAACTGTCAACGAGTGCACACCTGTCGGACGAGGGGTCCGACCTGCTCCTCGGGCCGGATAGCGACGCCGACCCGCTTGTCAGCGTCGTGATGCCGACGATGAACGAGGAACAGGGGGTGGAAACGTGTATCGACTACGTCAAGAACGCCGTCCGGGAGTCGGGCTACCGGACGGAGGTCGTCATCAGCGACGACTCGACCGACCGAACCCCGGAGATCGCCCGCGAGGCGGGGGCGATCGTGGTCGAACCCGACGAACCCGGGTACGGGTACGCGTATCGGTACGCGTTCCGGCACTGCCGCGGCGACTACATCATCATCGGCGACGCCGACACGACGTACGACTTCCAGCAGTTCCCGGAGTTGCTCGATCCGGTCGTCAACGGCGAGGCGGATATGGTGATGGGGAGTCGGCTCGAGGGGGAGATCAAGGACGGCGCGATGCCCCCGCTCCACGAGTACGTGGGGAACCCGCTTCTCACGAAGTTCCTGAACGTCTTCTACGGCGCGGGCGTCAGCGACGCCCACTCGGGGTTCAGAGCCTTCCGCGCGAGTATGCTCGAGGAACTCGACTTGGAGACCACCGGGATGGAGTTCGCCTCGGAGATGATCATGGTCGCCGGAACGCGGGACCTCACGATCAAGGAGATCCCGATCACGTACCACGAACGCGAGGGCGAGGCGACGCTCGAAAGCTTCCAGGACGGGTGGCGACACGTCCGGTTTATGCTGTTGAACGCGCCGAACTACCTCTTTTCCGTTCCGGGCGCGGTACTGGGCCTGCTCGGTATCGCGGTGATGCTCGCAGCACTCAGCGGCGTCTCGGTCGCCGGCGTCAGACTCGGCATCCACTCGGCGATCGCGGGTTCGATGTTCACCCTGCTCGCGTATCAGGTCGCGGCGATGGGCGTGTTCGCCACGATCACCAGCGATCCGATCCAGCGGCCGACCGACCCGGTTACGACCGCGGTCGTGGAGCACATGAACCTCGAACGAATGTCGACCATCGGGTTGCTCATCTTCACGGCCGGCGCGGTGTATGCCGTGTGGCTGGTGGTCCAGTGGGCGGCGACCGGGTTCCAGCAGCTGCCGATGGTCGTCGGCGACGTGATCGCGTTCACCGCCATCGTCCTCGGCGCACAGACGATCTTCAACGCCTTCTTTATGAGTTCGGTCGCCGACCGGGAGTGAGTTCAGGTCGGCGCCGGGTGTCGGGGGGAGTCCGGCGAACGCAACTGTTAGGTGTCACACCAGCCGGGGGCGTGGGCTTCCGAGGTACACAGCGTATGGAGACCCCGTCGGGACGCGGGATCTACGTTAGTATGGGATCATCCACTCCAACGGCCCCGATCGTTCGTAAACACATAATTTCTGACACCTCTAAACGTCGGCGGGGCAGAGCAGCGGCGGTTGCGGCTTCCCCGTGACGGTGATGTCGTGATCCACACGCAGCCGATCAGCGAGATACGAGGTGATGGGGTCCGCCCGTAACCACGACGCGCTGGCCGGTCAACTCCGTATCGCGCGTGTCCGAGTGGCATATCGGGTATAGTGCGGTAGAACGTCTGCCTCCCACAGGTCGGTACAGGATGGTCCCGCCGAGGACCGGTTCGTAGCCGATGCGTCGACGGACGTCGTCGAACTCAGGTGTCGGGATGATGCTCCGAAGGTCTCCCGGAGGACGAATCAGGCCGATGTGGGCCGGTACTCGTAGACGACCGCGCCGCTGTTGGCGTATACGGCATCGAACCGGGGACTTTCTGCGAGGGTGGCGTTGGTCGTCGGCGAGACGGCGTAGGTCCCCTCTGTCTGGATGTACACGTAGTCGGTGTCCTCGGCGAACCCGCTGTCCTCGAGAACGGAGTCGATGCACGACGCGGTGGGGCACTGGACTAGTTGATTCTGCACGACCAGATGCCGGTCCCATACCCCCGGATCCACCCACTCAGT
This sequence comes from Halobellus ruber, assembly GCF_014212355.1. Taxonomy (NCBI): domain Archaea; kingdom Methanobacteriati; phylum Methanobacteriota; class Halobacteria; order Halobacteriales; family Haloferacaceae; genus Halobellus; species Halobellus ruber. The sequence goes on along the minus strand of NZ_JACKXD010000003.1, from coordinate 328,443 downwards.
CCCGTACGGGGTGACCACGGAGGTGCGGTCGGAGAGGTACGGCAACCACTCGTTCGTGATTCCGATAGCAACCGCGCCAGCGTCGGGGTCCGTCTCCTCGTTCATCCACGTCATCGCTCGTTGATCGTCGTCGTCGATGTGTACCGGCAGTTGGCTCGCAGCCAGCGCGTTGCCCGCGACGAACGGAATGACGAGCAGCGCCACGATTCCGATCACGATGACCCGTTGGCTGTTGTTGGTTACGAACGACGGAAGCGGGGAACCTCTGATATCGCCGGTGGTGGTGGCGATCAGTTCAGCAGTCGTTACGACCCCGATCGCCGAAAGCGGGGCGATGGCGATCAGCCAGAGCCGCGGGTGAGGCGGGACGAGCATCGCGATAGGGATGAGCAACCACAGCACGTGACGCCAGTCCCCGCGCACAGCCAGGACGACACCGCCGATGAGGGTCATAACACGAGGCCAATCCAGAATGTTCCCCGATATCCAGAAACTTCTCGAAAGGCCAACGACATCCGAAACGTTGCTGGTAAACGAACTGTGGGCACTGGCTCCGGTGACGAACACCTCGACTCCGTGCCTGGAAATCACCGTCCCCCACCACGGACTGGCTACGGCGAGTCCGGCCGCGGCGATTGCGGCCCCGTACCCGAACCCGCGCGCGGAGCGATCCCAGAGGAGCCACGCACTAAACACCCCGATACCGGCGACAGCCGCGTAGACGGGGTGTGTGAGTACGGCAAGACCCCACCCGACGATCGCAATCGAGAGGTTTCGTACGGTGATCGCCTGTCGAAAGCAGAGGTATCCGCCGGTTAGTCCGAGGAGCGCGAAAACGAACCCGAGTCCACGGACGAAGCCAACACCACCGATCAGCCATCGGACGAAGTGTACGTGTGTCCCGACGACGATGCCGGCAACCGCCGCACTTCTGTAGCTCCCAAACATAGTGTACGTGAAATAGTACATCATCGCGACGAACAACAACACGAGTGAGGGGGCGCCGACCCGGAGGACTTGTACCCTATCGATTCCGATCCACGCCAGGAACTCGATCAGGTAGAACGCCAGCGGTGGATACGCAAACGGTATCCCGTTCGTGGTATACCCATCAATCCGGACGGGTAAAACGCCACTCTGTGACGAAATAGCCTCGGCCATCTGCAGGTACAACCCCCCCAGACCCGACGGGAACGGGTGTGTCAGTACGTATACGAGGCTGATGACCGCTGAGCAGACGAGAGACACAGAAACGAACCGGAGATGCTCGGAAGCTCGTAGCGAAGTATGTATTTCTCGAAACGGTGTCACTATGAATCGTGTTAGTGTATTACTAAAAATAAAGCTTCGTGAGTTACCGGTGTTGGTCCCCACGAGAGAGCAGTATCACAGTCGACCGGTGACGGCACGCAGTCGTTGGGTGCTCGGCTGACACCGACACGGTAACCCCCACACTGTACGCGGCGACGAGGCGCTGGCCTGTCGCACAGACACTCCTTGTGGGTCCACAGTTCGTCTGGGGACGGTGCGGGTGAACGCTGCGTCCGGCTGCGAGGTTACGTCTGCGTGGCGTACAGGTCGGCATAGGTCCCATCGCGTTCGAGCAGTTGGCTGTGGGTCCCGACTTCGGTGATCGACCCATCGACGAGCGTGTAGATGCGGTCGGCGTCGCTGACCGTCGAGAGGTCGTGTGCGATGGCGATCGTCGCGCGCTGTCCCTCCAGATCACGGAGGCCGCGGTACACCTCCTGTTCGATGTTCGAGTCCAGGTCGCTCGTCGCCTCGTCGAGCACCAGCACATCGGCGTCCTTGAGGACGGCGCGCGCGATGGCGACGCGCTGCCGCTGGCCGCCGGAGAGCCGGACGCCGTTCTCGCCGAGTTCGGTCTCGTACCCGTCGGGAAGTTCCGGGAGGAACTCCGTGACGCGTGCGATCCTGCAGGCCCACTCGACATCTCGGCGCGAGGCGTCCTGGTTGCCGACTTTGACGTTCGCTTCGAGGGTGTCGTCGAACAGGAAGGGGTCCTGGCGGACGACCGCGACGCGCTCGCGCCACTGTTCGACGTCGAACGCGTCGATGGGCGTCCCGTCCGCGCGGATGCGGCCGGCGTCGGGCGAGCGTAGCCGGCCGAGCAGCGAAACGATCGTCGACTTGCCGGCACCCGAGGGCCCGACGAACGCGATCTTCTCGCCGCGCGCGACCTCGAAGGAGACGCCATCGAGTACCTGATCGTCGTCGTACGCGAAGGAAACGTCGTCGAACGCGACCCGCTCCACGGACGACACCGGCTCCGATCCGGTTTCGGCGGCGCTACGGAGTTCGTCCAGTTCCTGCACCTTCGACCGAATCCGGATCAGATGCGGCAGTTGGCCGTCCAGCGTGTACACGGCGGTATTGATCTGGTTTATGACCGGGGAGAGCCGAAACACGGCGAACAGGAAGACGCTGATCTCCGCGAGCGACAGCGGGGTGAACCGGAAGGCGGCGTACACCAGCCCGAAGATGACGAGCGCGTTCAGTAGTTGGTTGACGTTCCCGAGCGCGGCCTCGTTCCGCTTCATCCGCGCGCCGACCGAGACCCGCTTGTCGAGCGCCGACCGCATTCGGTCGGCGAACCGCGACTCGCGGTTGAACAGCCGGACGTCGTGGATGCCCTGGATCCCCGCCTGCGCGATAGTTTGGACGGTGTCGTTCACGCTCGCAATCTCCTCGCCGACGTCGTAGGCGGGTTCGATGACGTACCGGACCAGCCCCGTGCTGAGTCCGAGCGTCACCACGGCGACGGCGGTCAGCCGCGGCGACAGGTACGTTGCGATCCCCAGGTAGATCAGCCCGCGAAGCGTGATGTTCGCGATCCGAACCATCGACGTGACCACGCTGGCCGCCATCACCGTCTCGGTGATGATGCTGTTGAGCAGGTCGTCGGACCCGCTCCGATCGATGTACTCCACCGGACCGTACAACAGCGCCTCGTAGAGCTGCTGGCGGAGCTCCCGTTGATACTCGAATCCGAGGATCGCCCGCAGCCACGCGGTGAGGAAGCTCAACCCGAACCGAACGGTCATTACGCCTGCGATCCCAATGATGAGCGTTTCGAGCGTGAACGGGACGCCGAGCACGGAGTACGCGCGCACGAAAACCCGGAGAATTCCGTCGGCCTCGGAGAGCGACCCCGACGACTGGGCCACCTCGACGATCGGGAGAATGAATCCCACGCCAACACCCTCCAGCAACGCGGTCCCGAGACTCAGCACAACGATCACGGCTTCCAGCCCGGGGCGGAACTGGATGACCTCACGGACCGCCCCGAGTTTCTCGCGTGTCGTGGCCGTCATAGATTCAGTATGCCCGACAAGTCCGTCGTTGGACCCGATTGGTCGGACTGGGACAAATGCCTTCGGGAACGGTGAGGTCGGAAGCCGGGGTCGTACAGACGCGGGACCCGGCGTCCCGCGGGACAGATTTAGTTTGGTTCGGGCAGAAGGGACAGACTGAATGGGTCGAGTCAGAAGCTTGCTCGCACTCCCGGCCGGCGATCAGCTCCGAGTCCTGGCGGCGGCGGCGCTGCTCGCGTCGCTGCCAGTGATCCTTCGTCTGGTCTCGTTCGTTCGCGTCCGGCGGGCGCTCCTGTGGGGCGGCCGGCAGGTCGGGCGGGGGCGTCGCGGGGATCCGAAGCACGCACGGGTCGTGTCCGCGGTCGGGGCGGCGGACCGCGGCCTGCCGGGAGGCCGCAAGTGTCTCACACGTTCGCTCGCGGCCGAGGCCCTGCTCCGGGCGTACGGCTACGCCCCGGAACACAGGATCGGCGTGGCCAAGGAGGACAACGGGGGACTCCAGGCCCACAGTTGGCTCGAACTGGATGGGGACATTATCCTGGGCGACCTCGACGATCTAAGCCGGTTCGACCCGCTGCCGTCGCTTGACGCTGTCGAGCGGTTATAATCTGTAGTTGCGGGTATAGTAGCGTTTGCAAGTCTTCGCTCACTCGATCGCACGACGGCGTGCGATCGGATGTGCAACCAGTTGCAAACGCTACTATGACAGTCCGGACTGTTATGGAATATCCGATCCGGTGAGTCCGGTCTGTTTCGAGTACTCGTCGGTCGAGCTGCCTTTCTTGTTTGTGATTCCAGCCTCGGTGATCGTCGCGACCGGGCCGTACTCGGTCACTTCTGGGGTGTCGTACTCCTTTGTCATTGTCGTGTCTTCCTTGGTGGTTGTTCGTGCGAACGGCGGCTATGGGCCAATGTTGCTACCAGTCCCGACCGATCCGGTCAGCGATGTACCGCTACTGAACTCGTCGCTTCCGCTTCCGACCTTGTTGGTGCCGCTGCCCTCGGTGACTGTCGATACGGGGCCGTACTCGGTCACTTCCGGAGTTTGGTACTCTTTTGTCATTCCAACTCACATACACGTACAAAACCGAGACATATAATATTAACCCAGTAACATCTACCGTTCGAACCCTCGATCGGTGGAAACGTTTAATTACGTAACCGGTTCACCGGAAGACAGACCAGATGCCCCCGTCAGTGCAGGTTCTCACGCTCGACTGCCTCCGGGAGTCGACAGCCTCCGACGCAGTGACACCGTTCCTCCGTTCCCTGCCGCTCCAGTGGTCGCGGTGTTACTCCTCGGGCGCGTGGACGCTGCCGGCCCACGCCTCCCTGTTCGCCGGCCAGGACCCGATCGACCACGGCGTCACACGCGTCGAACGTCGGATGACTGGACGGCAGGCGGCGCTGACGACGACCGCACGGGAGAACGGCTACGCGACGGCGTTGTTCAGCGAGAATCCCCAGTTCAGTTCGGCGACCGGGTTCGGCGAGTGCGTCGACGACTCCAACGACTACATCGGCACGAAACTGCTCCGCTCGGAGTTCGTCCCAGTCAACCACGTCGACGAACTGAGCGCGAGTGCGGGCCTTTCGCTCCTGCGGACGATACTTGCACAGCCGCACCGCCTGCGAAACCTGGTCAACACGGGGTACGCGGCGTATCGCCGGTTTTCGGACACGGAGCCGACGTATCCACACCACGGGCGGCGAGTCATCTCGCACCTGGAGTCGTACCTCGCGGAGCAAACGGAGCCCGTCCTGACGGTGATGAACCTGCTGGACCCACACAACCCCTACTACGGGGCACCACCGGGACAGGAGTCGTCGCGGTCACCCGAGGAGGAGGCGGCGCTCCGGAACCTCCCGAGCAACCTGTTTTACTTGTTCACCGACGACCCGCTGCCGGAGGACGTTCGCGCCGTCTTCGGGGACTGGGCGGGCGCCTTCGAGGCCGAAGCGGAGATCTACCGGGAGTTCTCCCGGGAGGCCGACCGGCTCGTCGAGCGGTGGCGCGACGACCAGCCGTCCGTATTCGAGGACTCGCTCGTCGTTGTGGTGGGCGACCACGGGCAACTGTTCGGCACCGACGGGGTCGCCGGCCACGGCCTGTCGCTGCACCCCAACGGCATACACGTTCCGCTGATCGTCGATCCGCCGACGGAGTGGGACCGGAGCGACCGAAGGGTCGACGCGCCGGTCTCGATCGCCGGCCTCGGCCGGGCGCTGACCGACGTTGTTGCGGGCAAGATCGCCGACACGGCGGCGTTCGTCGACGCGGTCAACGCGTACAGCCGCGGTCCGGGCGGCGCCGTCATCACGTGTGTCGACGGGCCGACGATCGAGGTGCAGTTGCTCGCCCGCGAGGAGTTCGACGCCGAACTGGTGGACAACCACACCGTGCGGAAGGTCGCCTGTATCTACGACGAGTACGTCGACGTGTACGAGTGCGGTTGGGACGACGATACGGTCGCCGCAACCTCGTACGAGTACGCGGCGGATCACCGGACCGTCCGCCCGGACCGCGAGACGCCGCCGCCGCCCCCCGAGGTTGCGGCGTGGGTGCGGCGCTCGCCGAAGGCGGAGGGCGACGACGTGGCGTGGCGAACAGCGGACGAGGAACAGCCAGCCGAGGTACGGGCCCGGCTCGAGAACCTCGGGTACCGATGACACCGACCCGATCGGTCCGGACGTCGGGGCGCCCGGCCGGGCGTGATGCGTCGTGAGGGTCCACGGGTGAGCGGCATCGTCTGCGTGTTCGATCGCGACGGGGGCGGGCTCGCCTCGGCGGCGCTGCCCGCGGCGCTTGACGCGATCGACCACCGAGGGCCCGACGGACGCGGCGAGTGGGCCGACGGCCACGTCGGAATCGGCCACCAACAGCTCCGAACGACGCCCGAAGCGGCGTTCGCGAACCAGCCCGAACACGAGGCGGGGGTCGTCCTCGCGGCGGACGCCCGGCTCGACAACCGGCCCGAACTGGTGGAGGCGCTGTCGATCACGGAGCAGCCGGAGCGCGTCCCCGACAGCTGGCTCCTGCTCGCGGCGTATCAAGAGTGGGGCGAGGACTGCGTGGACCGGCTGTGCGGCGCGTTCGCGTTCGTCGTCTGGGACGCCGACGCGGGGACGGTCTTCTGTGCGCGCGATCACTTCGGCGTCAAGCCGCTGTACTACCACCTCGACGACGACGTGTTCGCGGTCGCGTCCGCGCCGAAGGCCCTCCTGACGATCCCGGGGGTGTCGACCGACGTCTCGGACGTCGCGGTCGGCGACTTCCTGCTCCACCGGTTCGAGGCGCAGACCACCAGCTACTTCGAGTCGCTCCGGCGGCTCCCGCCCGCACACGCGATGGTCGTTGGAGACGACGAGGAGCGGCGCCGGCGGTACTGGGATCTGGACGTGACGCGCACCGAGACCCTGGAGTCGGACGCGGCGTACGAGCGTCGGTTCCGCGAACTCTTCGAGCGAGCGGTCGAGCGCCGTCTCCGGTCGACCGCCGACAGGCCGGTCGGCGCCGACCTCAGCGGTGGACTGGACTCCTCGTCGATCGCGGTGACGGCGCGGGCGTTGCTCCCGGAGTCGGAGCCGCTCTACACGTTCTCCGATGTGTACGACGAGGCTCCGTCGAGCGACGAGCGCGAGTTCATTGAGACGGTCGCCCGGCGGGACGGCATCACCTCGGAGTACATCTTCCTGGACGATGTCGGCATCGTGGTCGACGCCGACGACGTCCGACAGTACCTGGATCACCCCCCACACGACACGACGCATTTCGGGAAGTGGGAGCGCGCAAAGCGCGTCAGCGATGTCGGCGTGCGGGTGCAGCTGAAGGGGGAACTGGGGGACGAGACGGTCAGTCACGGCCTCGCGTACCTGCCGGAACTTCTGAAGACCGGGCGGTGGCTGCGGCTCCACCGGGAGCTGTCGGCGCTGAGCCAGGTGGTCGGGACGCCGGAACGCCGGTTGCTGCGCGGGAACGCCGTCGCGCCGCTGGTGCCGACGTGGGCGAGGCGGCTCGCTCGACGTGTTCGCGGTGAACCGATCCTCGTCGAACGTATGAACCCGACGCTTGATCCCGACTTCGTCCGCGCGCACGACCTCCGGGAGCGGTACCGGTCGCTGGAGCCGACCGTCTCCCTCTTCGAGCAGAGCGCCCGGTACCAACAGCGGCAGTCGTTGCTCTCGGGGCGGCTCACCGCGACGTTCGAGACACTCGACCAGATCTCCGCGGCGTTCGGCGTCGAGCCGCGGTACCCGTTCGCCGACGTGCGGCTGGCGGAGTTCTGCCTCGCGATCCCCCCGGGCCAGCAGCTGTCGGATGGGTGGACGCGGTCGATCATTCGGCGGTCGCTCGGTGATCTGTTGCCCGACGAGATCCAGTGGCGGCCGTGGAAGGCGATGCCGGGCGAGGCGTTCAACAACGCGCTCAGAAACGACGACCGGCGGCTGCAGGAGTTGCTACGGGAGCCCGGACCCCTTGCCCGGTATCTGGACGTGGAGGCACTCGAAGCGTCGTACGAGCGGTTCGCCGACACGGAGGGGGGCGCCGACTCGCTCGCGCTGCGGAAGGCCATCGCGCTCTCGGTGTGGCTGTCGGACCACGCGACGGACGAGTGAGTCCGCCTGTGAGACGGCACACATCCGTCAGCGATCCGACGCCGACGGGTGATACTCGTCGAGCCAGACCGACAGTGACAGCGCCCGCCACAGCGCGCGGGCGTCCACGGAGGTCGGATCGGCCTCGAAGCGGTCGCGGGCCGCCGCGAGCGCATCGCGGTCGAGATACGCCGCGAGCGCGGTGTCGGGGTCGTCGATGTCGCTCAACCGCCGTTCGCGCGCCAGCGCGTTCCAGAACGCCTCGTTCACCGGCGTCTTCCAGGGGCGCCATTGAACCGTCTCAGGCAGCAGGTCGGCGAGCGCACGCCGGATGATCGAGCGGGTGTAGCCGTCCGCGAACTGTTGTGTCGGCGGGATTGCGAGCGAGAACTCCACCAACCGAACGTCCGTGAACGGATACCGGGGCTCGACCCCGAAGGCGGCGTGGATCAGGTCGAGCGCCTCAAAGTTCGTTGCGTTCCGCCCGGTCAGAAGCGACTGGCGCTGGAGGTTCCGCGCGCTCGGCGCGAGCAGCGTGTTTTGACGTCGGTCCTCCCGGTGTCGGGCCCGGAGGCCGGCGCGCTCCACGAACCCCGGGTCGAGCGTGGGGTTCTCGGCGTCGAGCGGCAGGGGGTCGCCGCGGAGCCGGCGGCGGAGCTGCGTCACCCGGTCGGGGACGAACGCCGACACGACGTGTCTGACGAACAGGTGCCGCTTCGACGCGTCCACGACGTCGGCCATCGCGTCGAGTTCGCGGTAGAGGTGCCGCCACCGGCCGGTCTTCAGGAGCTCCGGGAGCAGGCCGAGTCCGTAGCCGGTGGCGCTGTCGCCGAGCGCGCCGTCGAGCACGGCGGTCATTCCGGTGTCGGCGGCGCGTTTCGTCCGCTCCCAGACCGCAAAGTGCATCGTGTTGTGCGGCGGCTGGTCGAGGTGGGTGCGCCAGGTCGGCTCGTCGACCACGACGCCGGTGTCCTCCGGAAACACGTAGTGGGGCTCGATCCCCTCCCGGGGCGTGACCGACTCGATGAACTCGCGTTCGTCGCTTGAGGGTGCCTCGTCGTACACGTTCGAGAAGGTGGCGAGCGGCACGTCCGCCGGCAGGAGGTCGCGGGCGACGACCGCAATCGACGACGAGTCCATCCCGCCGCTGAGCGTGGTTCCGACACGCCCTCCGGGGTCCGACCGCAGCCGGCTTTCGACGGCCTGTTCGAAGAGTTCGCGGAACCGGCGCTCGTACGCCGCGTCGGAACCGAGCGTGACCGTCCGCGAGGGGTCGAGGTCCCAGTACCGGCGCGTGTCCGTCCGGTCGGCGTCGACCGTCGTCGTGTGGGCGGGCGGGAGCCGCCGGATCGACTCGAAGAACGACCGCGTTTTGTCCTCGTACGTCGCGAGCAGGAAGTCGCCAATCTTGCGTTCGTCGACCGTTCCGGGCACCGACGGGAGGGCGAGCAGCGCCTTCTTCTCGGAGGCGGCAGCGAACACGTCGTCGTCGAGGTGGTAGTACAGCGGCTTGACCCCGAAGCGGTCCCGTGCGAGGAACAGCCGGGACGCCGAGTCGTCCCAGACTGCGAACGCGAACGAGCCGATCAGGTGGGAGACGCAGTCCGTTCCCCACTCGCGGTACGCGTGCGCCACGACTCGACTGTCCGGGACCTGCTCCGGGGGATCGTCGATCGGGAGGGCGTCCAGCAGTTCGTCGCGGTTGTCGATCCGAACGTCGCCGGCGACGACGACGCCGGCGTGTCGGGTCGGCTGGTCGTCGTAGCGCGCCTGCGGGGTGGATCGGAGCTGCTGGTGGCCGAGGGCGACGCCGTCGTCGCGCCAGGTGCCACTCCCGTCGGGCCCCCGGTGGTCGATGGCGTCGAGCATCGATCGGACCCGGTCGCCCCGGACGTCGGCGCCGGTCCGGTCGAAGAGCGCGACGAACCCGCTCATCGAGTGGGGAGCGGCTCAGGGACGGTCGAGCGGTACCACCGCCGCACACGGGGTCGGCGGGCACGTCGGGCGGACGGCGCGGGTGAACCGCAGTGCGGGGACACGGGCCGGACCGGGAAGCGACGGACCGGCCTCAAGGAGACCGCCGTCATTGCCGGTCCGGCACGAAGTGCGTCGAAGTGTTGGCACGTTCGGAGGCGTCGCGGACGTCCGCCGCAACGAGGTCGACGGCCTCCGGAAGCCGGTCGAACCGTTTTGGACGCCGGAGCTGCCGGACGGGCGTCGACGCCACCACCCGCGAACACTGGTCGAAGTGATCCGCGGTCGTCCGCGTGTCGGGCAGGAGCCCCTGGGCGTACGTGTTCGTGACCAACTCGAAGAACGGCGTAGACCCCTCGAACGCTTCGATACCGACATCGTTGGCTTCCTCCAGCGAGTAGATCGCACCCAGCGGGGCGGCGTCAGCCTGTGCCTCGATCGGATAGTAGACCTTCTCGACGCCCCAGTCGTTGTCGTAGCTGCGTACCGGATCGAGCGCCAGCTCGTCGGCGGCTTCGGGCGAGAGTCTGATCTGGGGCACCCCGGGGACGACCGTCGGCCGTCCGTCGCCGAACCGGATCGCGACCACGTCGTCGGCCAGCATCGGATACCCCTCCCGGTGGAACGCCGCGGTCGTGGTGGATTTCCCGGTGGTGCGCTCGCCCACGAACACCACGGCGGTCCCGTCGATCACGGCGGCGCTGGCGTGGAGCACCAGGAGGCCACGCTGGAGCAACAGCACGGTCATCGCCTGGTTCTCCAGGATCCGCCGAAAGATCTTGTGGGTCTCGCTCCCCTCGGAGGCGGGGTCACACCGGATCCGGCCGCCCGCCTCGATCAGGAACGTCCCGATCGAATCGTACGTGAGTCGGCACCGGGTCGGGGTCGCATCGACCCGTTGTGCCCCTGGGTCCGTGTCCGACCCGACAGCGGGATCGAGGTCGGCGAGGCCGATCGTTACGTCGACTCCGCCTTCTGGGGATGCGGGCCGAAGCTCCGGCAGGTCGAACTCCGACCCCACCGTCAGCCCGTAGACGGAATACCTGGCAGGCGGCTGGCTCATCGGTTGTGTCAGATTAGTAAGCCCGGTGTGTTAGTAGTTCCTCATTTCCCGTCCTACCGACGGGGACAGGCCGTCGCTGGCGGTTCGAGCGGCGGCAAGCCGTAGGCACCCCGGGGGGACGCGATGTTTACGAGGGCCCCGATGTTTGCTACGGCGTTCGCTCGGACGTTTGTTTTTTATATTATGGGTGTTCGGCGGCCGCGAGGGCCCGGTCACTCCGGATCGATGCGAGCGAGACCCTTGTCGGCGAGGTCCCTGACGAGCTCCTCGACGTCGGCCCGACACCGGTCGTACTCGACTTCGTACTCGTCGGTCACGTCCTCGCAGACCGCTTCGAGGCTCCGCGGCTCCTGGATCGACTCCCAGACGAACGTGCCGACCTCATTGAACCCGTAGTACTCGTCAGTGCCCATATGCAGGATCACCGACTCGCCGTCGATCGTGGTCGAGAGGCAGTCGTCGGCGGCGACGATCTCTGTTGTGTCAGTTAGTGTGCTCACGCGTGGCCACCCTCTTAGGTGGTAATTCTCATCAATCAAAATAAATTGTGATGTGTTGTCACTCCGCGCGTCCCAGTCGGCGGGAAGTCCCCGGGACGCCGGTTCGGGGAACGGCCGGGACGATGTCGGTTCGGCGGGAACGCGTTTGTGTCTCACTCCAGTAGTTCCCGGCCCTTCCGAACGATTTTCGAGGGAAATTTCAGCACTCTGATAACATAGTAGAGCGGATACAGCGATGGCGGAAGCCGGACGAGTTCAACATCGGCGTAGCGTGGGGCGAACACCACGTCGAAGAGTTCCTTGACTGAGTCGACGATGCCGTCGTTAAGAAAGAGGATTACAGTCCAGGGTTCGAGGTCGAGACGTTTCCCCGTCGGATCGCGCTCGAACCGTGTTACCAACGCCGAGGTCCCCCGCGTGGCGCGGTAGTTGTCCGCCAGTTCGCGCCGGACGTGTTCAGGGAGTTCGACGTGCGCCAGTTCGGCCGTCATCCCGAGACCGAGAAGCGCGGCGGTCTTCCAGCCGTAGTCCTCCGCGCGTTCGAGTACTACCTCCCAGTCGATATCGTGTTGCAGGAGACACGCGATGTCGCAGACCCACGACAGACGAAGCCAGCCGTGCTTCGTCCCGTGGGTCAGAAGCAACAGCGCCCGGTCCTCCGGTGACAGCGCCTGTACAGGCTGCCCCGCAACGGATACCGTCGTCCGCCGCTCCCACAAATCCTCGAATATCGCCGCGTTGGACTGATTGCCGCCGGTAAATTGTGGCCGCAGCTCGATCTGGATTCTGTCGTCGTCGTTCGTGAACCGGAACTCCCGCTCCCACCGGAAGATCGAGTTCTCGACCAGGTGAGAGGGCGGGACGCCGAGAAAGTTCGTCTGTTCGTACCCCCGTTCCTGCAGTACAGTCCGCGCTCGGAGGACGTCTTCCTCGGCGACCAGAAAGTCCAGATCGCCGAACCGCCGTCGTCCGATATCGCCGTAGGCCACCTGCGCGAGGATCGGCCCCTTGTAGGGGATCGTCCGGATATCGTGTTCGTTGAACGTCTCGACGATGTCGTGGAGTCGCTGCGCGAACTGGAGGTTCTGGAGCGCGGCCCGTTCGCACCGGGTGCGTAACGTTTCGTACACCTCTTCGGGGACTTCGGTTTCGATGTCCTGTAGCGAGTGATAGAGGTACGGAAGGATACCGTGGTTGGTTGTGAGTTTAAGTAGGCGGCTCCAATCGGGGTCGTTGCGGACGATCTCGTGGATTCGTGTCGTCGCCTCGTCGGAGCCAGCCAACAATTGAACGAGGCGGAATACGAGTTCTTCTTCGTTCAATTTAAGTGCCAATATAGTGTAGTATCTTAGGCTTTGATAGCTTCACTTCGATATATTGTCCAACCTGAAGTTACATAAGTGTATATGAAATTGAGTAGAAGCGAGAGCCACGCGTCGCTCGCATCAAGGCTCTCGACAAGCGCTTTAAGCAGAACTGGTCCAGCGTTCTGATCGGTAATAAGCTCGGCGAGTATGGCTAGCGTTCCAGTTTTGACCTCGTTGATGTAATAGTCAACCACACGTTGATTGTGGCGTTCATAGGACACCTCTTGGGTGGAGACCAGAGGTGTCCCCTTCCTCAGGGGAGTCGGTTCTCCTGAACTCTAGGGGCTTTGCGACACGACGTATCAATTGTCTCTGGGACGGCAGTTATCTCCGTACCAACGCCGACCTCTTCGGAAAGATATCATCTGTCGTACTCCGATGGGATCAGGTGATCGAATCTGGAGCAAACGCGACGCGAGTGCCGAACATTCGGTTCTGAGAGTATTACACAGCGTAATCTGAGCACTGCCAATTCAGCGGTGGAATCACCGTTGACAGTCACGTCGCCGTACTCTACGTGATAGTTGTGATGCTGCCTGTTTCGTCTTCAACTTTGATTTCTCCTTCGTCAAGGAAGACCCGAGCGCCGTTCTTTCCGAGTTTGACCTCCCCTTGGTTCGCAGTGATGTTTCCAAACTTCGCATCGGCGAGAACACCATCGGCGGAATTAAATACCTCGAATCGCTGCCCCGAATTTGGTAGATACACTGCCAGATCGTTGGCTGGGGTCTTCGAGAAGTACCCATGAGTCGTCCCGTCTCCGTCACGAAACTGGATCCAATCCGTCCGAGATCCCGCAGTACCAAACCGATAGCGGGTTCGCTGATATTGACGGCTACCGAAATGTGAATCCGCAGTCGTCTCGTACAGTTTCGTCCCCCTGTCATATACCACGTCTCCAATCTCTGCACGTTGATGCACGAACGGAATGTCGTTCGGGTCATTGAATTCCGTGGAAACGCCTGAGAACGTGCAAATCATATCGCCTGGATGCCTCCGGAGAGAAACGAGGTCCACACCCGTCCCACCGTCGGTACCCGCCGAATCGAAGTTGACATTGACTTCAGCGCCGCGCAAAGAACCATCAACGCGCCAGCCAGTCACACCAGGGTTCATAAACGTCACAAAGTCAAGTTTGGCGTCAGCCGTGACACGCGCATCACGCATATCGAAACCGATGTTGGCCTGCGAGATGGACGAGTGAAATTGGAGCGATTTGAATGAGTCCGTTCCATCTCCTCCCGTGAAGGTTGCTCCCTCAAGTCGGATACCACTCGAAACTCTCTTTATAACAGGAACATCAAACTTGTTGTTCTCGCAGAAGCTGTCAACATTTCGTACTTGGATACCGTACTCAAACCCTTCTATGAGCGACAGGCTGAAACTATGGTGAAGGGCGTCTTCAAGATAGATCCCAGCTGTACCATTAACACCACTTCCAGGTCCAGTAATGTATCCGCCATTCCACGTGATACGGTCATTTCCGCCGGAATATGAATTCGGGGCGACATCGATAGCTCTTCCAGTCCCGGTATAGTCAATCTCGGCGCCATAGGCTTCAACGACTACCTCACGGGGTTGACTCACATCGATTGTTACCGTTGTGTCGCCACTGTATACCACCTCGGGGTCAAGTTTAATGTAATTATGATTTGCGATTGCCTGCTTGACATCTGCAAGCGTGTTGCCCTTGACGTTATACCACCTGCTGATATCTGCATCGTTTACACTCAGTTTCTCGACGTGCTGCTCAGGTACCGGCCGATTCGCACTCCCGAGTCCACCGACGATCTCTTGCGCCGAGTCAGTCACCCGGACAAAGACGTTATCGGCGCCGACGCGGTAGACTGGCCACTGCCCGCTCGTGCTTTTTGATACCTCCCCGGTTGCAGGGAGATCACTCCAAGTTGGAACCTCATTGATCACCTCGATACCCAGGTCGTTAAAGTTCTCATTAAGTGGTGCGTGCCAATTATCAGTTCCCTCAGAAGGCTGGTTAAATCGTGTCATCGTGATCCTCCAATCCGTATGCTCCGTAGCCTTTCGTTCCGGAGTCAGATCTGTAGGTTTTGATATCGTCGGTTCGAGGGCTAGTATGATAGTGGTCTAAAATCTTTTTCAGCATAGTCTCATATGGATATCGCTGGGATATGGATCTTTTGATAATAATGAGAGTAGTATTTAGCTTACCTGATTCCGTATGAAGACGAAGGCTTGAATCCAATTTTCGACAGTACTTCTTCCGGCGTGGCTGAAACAATTTGAGAATCGATTTGTTCAACGTTTTAGTTTAATAAAACACGTTCGACACTGTTACAACCACCGTATTCCTCGTATCTGTGATCAAACCTGTGTCCGTGAAGAACCGCTTACAGCCGCAGTACAGAATCGACTTGTCCCAAACAGTGTTAATTTACTTTACCTGATAACAGGCCACACGTTTCTTTAATCCCTAGACCCACCATATCGATGATCCGCCGTTATCATACACGGGACTTGCCGCTCTATCTGTTCGGAGTTGTGACATTTCACTGCCTGAAATATACCGCACATACTGGTGGCGGTTCTGTGGCTCAACACCCACCCAGTTCTGATTTCTATCTAAGATGACAATATATCCTCGATTGTCGAATAGACTTGATACAGAATCGGATGTTGAATAACCGAGATCATCTGGGAGTCTATTGTCAGCCTCAGCAAATGGTCGCTTAGTCCAAGGAATTTGGCTGGCACGCCGTGTTCCGATAGTGTACTCTGCTTCAATCTGCGTAATTTTCATCGATCGTGTATTAATGTCGTAGTTTGCGTATGTCATATGATGTTCAATTACTTCGAATTCAGCTTGATTGGCGTGCCGCCGTTCGTCGTAGACAGTGAATATTGCGAGACCACCTGCGGTGATAACCACTACTACAACAGCACATACTGCAACGGAGTTGAGTGACATACTCAGAGGAGACACGTCGTCATATGTATGTAGTGCGGTCATCCCAAAACCTAACAAAAGAATCGCAGCAAGGAGGGTGAGTTGATTTATCCGGTAGAACTCGGTGATTATTGCGGGGAACGCTAGGAATATTACCCCAATAGCACCGCCAGCGACGTAGAGTACAGATGCTGTTGTCTCGCTGAATCTGACATTTCGATCCCGAAGGAATTTGTACCCAACCCGAAGCACAATTAGACCGCCCGCTGTGAGATATAATATGAGTACCCCGTAATCGCCTATTATGTAGCGCTGGATGATTTGCAACACCGTGTAACTTGACTCCTCTGCCCCTTCAACTCTCGTGACTGCGCCAAGTGCGCCCGCTGTGAGTGACAGCACTGTCTGTCGAACTAATCGGCCGAATGTGGCTGTTGAAAAATACCATACTATGAGTGGAACCGTAACTAACATCCCCCACAGCGCACGATAGTAGCGTTCGGAACTCCCTGTACGGAGGTTGTAAGCCGTGGTAGCGAGAATGCCACACCCAATAAGGACTACGACAAAAGCGGCGGACATTGGATGGATAAACACAACCCCGAATAACAGTACGAATGCGGAGATTAACGCTGCTGCTGGCTTCGACTTTGCGAAGCGGCCGTTCCGCAGGGATTCAGCGATAAATAATATAAGAGGTAACAGGGAAAATGCAATAAACCACGGCATTAGATGCTGCATATATTTCCCGAAGATGAGAGGAACCGCCGCAATGCAAACGAACTGTGCCGCGTATCGCCCGCTGAGAGCGCGTCCGAGAAGCGCACAACTAACAATGAATATAGCAGTAATAAGATACATCAAAATAGGTTGAAATATCTCAACTGGGATATCAGTAATAATTGCGGCCTGCGAGATGACGTAGTGCGTACCTGGATACATATTGACCGTCGGATTGAATCCGGTTGAAATAATATATTCAACGTACGAAAAGTGCATCAGGGAGTCGGCCCGCGAGAATGCCCAAAATTCGAAGCCGACCGCTCGCGGGAGAAAGTACAAAATAGCATACGAGGCACCAACGACTATGATTCCACGGACAAACACTGAAAATTGCTCGGAGAATGCACCGCGGGCGAGCAGGATAATGCCAGTTACGGTCGAGAGAGCAAGCGCACTCCATATCCAGACTGGAACAAGGCCATAGAAACTTGGCGTGTACCCAGGGGGCTTCGTGAATGTCACTGCTCCAATCGCAGCAGTACTGACACCAACCGCGCCTACCGCTATTACTCCACGATCAATACGATTCACAGTCATATTAGTGATGTGTCCGTTATTAACATTTTCCTCAGGAGTGGGCAAGTATCTGCCTGCTGGAGATAATTAGTTGGTCCTGTCGCAAAGTCCTCTAGAGTTCAGTAGCAACTGGCTCCCGTGAGGAACGGGACGCCTCTGGTGTCCACCCAAGAGGTGTCCCGTGCACGCCACAATCAACGTGCGGTTCACGATTCGACGAAGACAGAACGGTACCGCTCGCCACGCTTGCCGAGTTCGTTACTGAGCAGAACGTCGAATCTGTCCTGCTCGAATCGATGGTCGAGTGCCTCGACGCGTCTCGCGTCAAGGCGCTCTGTGGCGAGAAACACACTACTGGCAACGGTGACCGACGCTTCCAACGAGCTGGTACCGATACTCGCACAGCCGTCGCAACCGCCGGTGAGCACGAATTCGATCTTCACTATGTCGAAGATACCGCCGCTGACCACGACGAATCCAGCTACTTCCGGCCCGTCGAAGCTGAGAACATCTTCGACGGGCAAAACCGCTATCAGCAGGACATCGCCGTCAAGAGCGTCGATCTCGCTACATCGCTCAGTTATCGTGACGCCGCTGATCACGGCGATGGCTTCGTCTTGATGCTGTCGCCGGCGACCATCAACCGCCGAGCCAAAGAGTACGGGAACAGGCTCAAGCAGTTCCTTCCAGACTGTGTCGCTGAAACAGACGTTAACGCCGTTATTCCTGACGGTACGAGGTGTCACAGCCAAGACGACGACCGCGCGTACCACTCCGTCCAAGCCACGCTCGGCGAAGGTACTGCCGACGAGTCGCGCTCCCTGCTGGATCTCTCGGCCAACGCTGACTGGGACGAAACAGCCACCGAACTCGAAGACATCGAGGCTGAGAAGGGCATTATCACGGCTTTTACCGACGAACACCGCGATCACCAACTTGATCTCGTCCACGTCGGTTGGACGCTTGACTACAACCTCTGGGACGACGGTGTGTTCTCTCTGGACCAGCGGAACGAGATAGTCTCGGAGGTGATCGACGAGGTGTTCCATCTGAAGAACTCGGTCGCCAAACACCGTCCAGACGGGGAGTTCGCGGCGATCCGTGAGCGGATCGCGCGAACGACCGAGCGTATTGAGAAGACAGCGTGGCAGTTAGATCAGTACGGATCAGCGAAGGCTGCGGGGTATCTTCGGCGGTGGGTTCCGTCGATCGTGACGTTCGCCGAGGCTGCTATCGAGGGGTTCGAGGTACCGTGGACCTCGAACTCCGTCGAACGGCTAATGGGTGAGGTCAGCAAGCGACGCAGGAACCAGTGGATGC